>JBBSQE010000117.1:0-10065 GCA_038258095.1 Solirubrobacterales bacterium
CGAGCTCGACGAGCCGGGCAGCTACGGGCGCATAATCCGCGGCTCCGACGGCGACCTCGAGGGGATCGTCGAAGCGAAGGAGCCCGGCGACGCCACGCCCGAGCAACTCGAGATCCGCGAGGTGAATACCGGCACCTACGCCTTTGACGGCCCGGCGCTCGCCGACGCCGTTGCGAGGATCGGCAACGACAACGCGCAGGGCGAGTACTACCTCGGTGATGTCCTGCCCCTGCTGCGCGGCGACGGCCGTACCCTCGCCGCCCATCTCGTCACCGACGAGGGAGTGATGCTCGGGGTCAACGATCGAGTCGGCCTCGCTGAGGCCGAGGCTGCGGCACGCAAGCTCGTCCTCGAGCGCCACATGCGTGCGGGAGTCACCGTCGTCGATCCGAGCTCGACCTGGGTGGACGCCGGCGTCGCGCTCGGCGAGGACGTGACGCTCCTGCCCGGCACCTCGCTCCTCGGACTTACCGCGGCCGGCACCGGTTCGGTCATCGGCCCGCACTCGACTCTCGTCGACACGGTCCTCCACGACTCGGTCGAAGTCACGCACTCCTATCTCCTCGAGTGCGAGGTCCTGGCCGGCGCCAAGGTGGGCCCCTTCTCCTACATCCGCCCCGAGACGGTGCTGCGCGAGGGCTCCAAGGCCGGCTCCTTCGTCGAGATCAAGAAGTCCGACATCGGGCCCGGGGCAAAGGTCCCACATCTCTCCTACGTCGGCGACGCCACGATCGGCACCGGCGCCAATCTCGGCGCCGGGACGATCACCGCGAACTACGACGGTGAGCGCAAGCACCGAACGGTCGTCGGCGATCACGTGCGGGTCGGCGTTGACACGATGCTCGTCGCGCCGGTAGAAATCGGCGACTCCGCCTACACTGGCGCCGGCGCGGTGATCCGCGAGGATGTCCCTCCGGGCTCGCTCGCGGTATCGGAGAACAGCCAGCGAAACATCGAAGGCTTCGCAGAGCGCAAGACGCCCGACACGAAAGACGCAACGGAATCTTGAGCACGATCGAGGAAATCCACCTCATGCAGACGTCGATCCCGCACGACTACAACAAGCGGGCGATGGTCTTCGGCGGCCGCTGCTCCGGCGAGCTGGCCGGGAAGATCGCCCTCAACCTCGGCCTCGAGCTGGGCCAGGTCACCCTCAAGACCTTCACCGACGGCGAGGTCTACTGTCGATACGACGAATCGATTCGAGGGGCCGACGTCTTCCTCGTCCAGTCGACATGTGCCAACGAGTCCGAGGGCATGAGCCCCAACGACGCGCTGATGGAGCTGCTGACGATGGTGGACGCGGCGCAGGGCGCCTCCGCACACCGGATCATCGCCGTCATGCCCTGGTACGGCTACGCGCGACAGGACAAGAAGTCCTCTCCGCGCGAGCCGATCACGGCGCGCATTGTCGCCAAGACGCTGGAGGCCGTCGGCGTCGACCGGGTCCTCACGATGGATCTCCACGCCGGCCAGGTCCAGGGCTTTTTCCACATCCCGGTCGACCACATGACCGCGATGCCGATGCTGACCAATTACTTCGCCGACCAGGACTTCGGCGACGAGGAGCTCGTGATCGTCTCCCCGGACGCCGGCCGGGTCAAGGTCGCGCGGAACTTCGCACGCAAGCTCGACACGCACTGGGCGGTCATGGAGAAGGAGCGCCCCGCTCAGCAGGTCGCGCAGATGGGCTACGTTGTCGGCGACGTCAGGGGCAAGACCGCCGTCCTGACCGATGACATGATCGACACTGCCGGCACCCTCACCGCCGCCGCCCAGACCGTGCTGAAGGAGGGTGCTGCTCGGGTTATCGCCTGTGCGACACACCCGGTCCTGTCCGGCCCCGCCTACGAGCGGCTCGCCTACGAGAACTCGGGAATCGAGCAGATCATCGTCACCGACACCATCCCACTCCGGCCCGGAGCCCCGGACAACATCACCGTTCTCACCACCGCAGGGACCTTTGCCGACTCGATCCGCCGGATCTTCACGGATGACTCCGTCTCCGAGATCTTCGCCGGCGAGAACCAGCTCTTCTAGCTTTCTCCGCTCTACAAGCGGGATTGCGGCCGATTTGCTAACGAGGTGCTACCGGCGAACGGTCAAGGGTGCAGGAATCGCCCAAGCGGGAAGGTTGAATGAGTGGGGCCGGCGATGCGCCGCCCCCACTCATAAGAGACCCTTTCTCCTTCGGATCTATGGGCAGAGCACCGCTACGTGAAAGCCATTGCCATCGGCCTGCGCACCGGCGTCGTTCCGCAGCACCACACCCAGCTCGCTGCCCGAGGGCCGCCCCCTGACCGTTGCCCAGAGAGCGCCAACGCCGGCGTTGTCGGGCGGGCCGTAGGTCGCAAGCCAGCTGCAGCCGGTGATGTCCCGGTTGAATGTCACGGCGTAAAAGCCTGTGCCGATGCGGGTGACACTCGTTGCCCCACGTCCGCGGACGATCGTCGCGGCTGCAGTTGCAGGAGCCACCGTCGCGAAGAGCAGATCGCCCGACTTCTGGATCGATCCATCGGTTTTCCCTGAAGTGACGGCACTAGCGGCGATCTTGCTGTTCGTCACGGCACCGTCCCCGAGCTTCGGGGTCGTCACGGCACCGTCCCCGAGCTTCGGAGTCGTCACGACACCGTCCCCGAGCTTCGGGGTCGTCACGGCACCGCGCCCGAGATCTTGGGTCCTCAGGCTTTGGTTCCTGATGTCCGCACCCGTCACGGTCCCGTTTCTGATCTTCGTACTCGTCACGGCATTCCTCTTCAGCTGCCTGGTGCCAACCGAGTTCTTGCCGAGTTGGAATGCGAATGCAGTGCCACCGGCGATCACGAGGAACATGGCGATCGACGACATCACGTTCGCATACGTGAGTTGCTTGCGAATTCGTTTCATGAACTTCCTCCCTTGTCGCGGAACGAGAAGGAATCCTCCTGGACTCCTTGAACCTCCTCCAGTCCCATTACGGATACGGATACGAATACCGTCTCACGGCCCGGATGCCGAGTCAAGTCGATCGGGCAGTGACTTGCTCGAGCGACTGCGAAGCCGCGGCTACAAGGTCGAGCGGGTGGGCGGCGAGATCGTTCTCCGCTGGCCGGTGAATCCTCGCTAAGCCGCGCGGCCACGCGCCCGTTGGCCGCACGCTGACATTCTCTCGAGCAGTAGACCGCGTTCGGTCGCTTGCTCGGCGCCAGCGCTTCACCGCAGTAGCCGCAGATCCGCTCCGGCTCGCCGATCGAGACCGACCGCTCGGGATCGGCGCCGACCAGCGCCAGGGCGCGCTGCGGACGTGGCGCCGACAGCCGGTCATAGGCGCTACGCCAGGCGTCCCGCGTCCCGTCGAGCGCCGCCGTCCATTCGGCATGGTCGACGGCTTCGCTGAGCGCGCTTCCGGCCATGCCGTGGCGAAGGGCTCGCACGGCTCGCCGTGCGGTCGTCAGGCGGGCGCGTAGCCGTTGCGGTGGGCCGTCGACGGGTGGATAGTTGCAGCGCTCGCGGCGGGCCAGCTTGTAAACTATTTGCTAACGAAGGCTGCCAAACTAGACGGATTCGACGGTACGCGACAGCATGGCGAGACGCGCGAAACACCTGCAAATCAGCATATCCCGGGATAGAGCGGTACGCGCCATCATGGGTGTCAAAGAACCAGCTCTTCTGATGCGAGGCGCGCGGTCCGAGACGAACCGAAGGCGCGGCCTCGCGGCTGTCGCTTCACTGCTCGCCCTCGTATTCGTCCTCACGGCGTGTGGCGGCGGTGACGACACGGCAAAGCAGGAACCGAGCACGGGCGCCTCCACCGGATCTCTCGCCGACGGGGTGACCGGGCCCGAGCGCGCCCCGGTGCTTGCGGTGCAGGAGTACGCGACCGCCAGAAGCACCGGCGACGGAAGAACGATCTGCGGTCTCACCTCCGTTGACGACAAGGCTCTCGCGAGCTGCCTGAACCAGATCGGCGCCGGGCTGCCGCCCACCCCGCTCGAGTACGAACTCAAGGACGTCAGCCTCAGCGACCCCAACGACGCCACGGTCCTGTTGACACAGACGAAGCCGAAACAGCCGAAGGGCACGCCGCCGACGAAGTTCATCATGCGCCGCGTCGGTGGCGAGTGGAAGGCCATCACCGTCAGCATCCCCGCCTCCTGAACAACATGCGGCGATGACCGGGCAGCGGCGTGAGAGGCTGCGGCTGCTCGTCCGCGTCCTCTTCGGGATGGCCGCCGCGGTGGCGGTCTTCTCGGTGGTCGGCGCAATCGAGATCGGCAGCTCGGCCAACCAGATTCCCGGCCTCGACCAGATCCAACAGGAGAATCGCGGGACCCTGGCCCTCGCGGCCCTCGGCGGCGGGCTGGTCGGCGCCGGGATCCTCGCGGGCTTGGCCGGAATCCTCACCGTTCTAATCGACAGTGCGCCGCAGGCCCCGCCCCAACCGGCCTCCGCCCTCGAAACCCCTGTCTCGCCCGCGGCGAGCCCAGCTCCGCGCGACGAGACGAAATGACCCGGCCGCCGGACGCACCCGCCGTCCGTCGCCGCATCGGCCACAAGGGCGCCGACCTGATCGAGCCGGGCAACACGATCGTGAGCTTCGAGGCCGGCGTGAGCGCCGGTGTCGACACCATCGAGCTCGACGTCCTCTGGATGCCGGATGGAAAGCCGACCCTGCCGGCCGCCGACCGCACGCCTCTGGTCGTTGCACACGACTGGGAGGACGCACGGAGCCGCGAGACCCTGACTCTCGGCGCGGCGCTCGACGCGTTCACCGCGCCTCCGCTCGAGAACGTCGAGCTGAACCTCGACCTGAAGCTGGCCGGACGTGAGGACGAGATCGCTGCCGCGCTGCGCGAGCGGGGCCTCACCGGCCGGGCGATGGTGTCGACCATGGAGATCGAGAGCCTGGAGGCGATCGGCGAGATCGACCCGGAGTTGCGTCGCGGCTGGACCTATCCACGGGTCACGAAGGACTGGAACTCGAAGCCCTGGGCCGCCCCGGCGGTCCTCGGAGCCCTCCACCTGATGCGCCGCCGGCTACCCGGGATCGCGAAGCGCAACATCCCCCGCCTTGGCGTTCACGCGATGTGGGTGTACCACCCGCTCGTGACCCGGCGGTTGGCCGAGGCCGTCCACTCCGTCGGCGCCGAACTGATCGCCTGGACGGTCGACGACGCGGCTCGCATCGCCGAGCTGCTCGCAATGGACGTCGACGGGATCGTCTCCAACGACCCGCGTCTGCTGACCCCCCGTTCTCCCTAGATCCCAGCGGACCTCCCGCAACCGTAGGCCTGCCCTATCCTGTGCCGCCGCATGGCTACCGACCGCGAAACACTCAAGGCCGCTCCCCGCGAGGAGTTCGGCTCCCGCACGACCCGGCGGCTGCGCCGCTCCGGCCAGGTTCCCGGTGTCGTCTACGCGGGCGGCGAGGCCGCTCGCGCCTTCCAGGTGGGAGGGCGCGACCTCAGGAACGTCCTCGCCGCCGGTCACGCACTCTTCGACCTCGAGATCGAGGGCGCATCCGCCGTCCCGGTCGTGGTCAAGGACTCCCAGCGACACCCCGTGCGGGGCGAGATCACCCACCTCGACCTGGTCGAGGTGAGCCTCGACGTAAAGATCCAGGCCGAGGTGACGATCGAGCTGACCGGCGCCGAAGAGGCTCCGGGCTCCAAGGAGGGCGGTGTGCTGGAGCACATCGCGCGTGAGATCACCGTCGAGGCCCTGCCCACCGACATTCCCGAGCAGATTGAGATCGACGTCTCCCACATGGAGATCAACGACACGATCCAGCTCTCGGCCGTCATCCCTCCCTCCGGCGCCGAGTTCATCACCGGCGAGGATGCCGAGGACATCACCATCGCCACACTCACGCCGCCCCGGCTCGAGAAGGAGCTCGAAGAGATCGAGGAGGAGGCCGCGCTGGTCGGCGAGGAGGAGGGCGAAGGCGAAGGCGAAGCTGTGCCCGACGAGGAGGGCGAGGCGCCCGAGGGCGAGAGCGACGGCGACGACTCGGGCGACTCCGAGGGCGACTGAGGCGATTAGCGTCGCGCTGTTTCGCCGGCGGGGCCGAAGCGGGGACGAGGACTCCGAGACCGGTGAGCGCATCCTCATCGTCGGCCTCGGCAACCCGGGATCGCGATACGCCCGAACCCGCCACAACATCGGCTTCGGGATCGCGGAGCGGCTCATCGAGAGATGGGATCTACCGAAGCCCAGGCAGCGCTTCGGGGGTCTCATCAGCGAGGGGCGCACCGCGCCCGGCGGCCCGCGTGTCGTGGTCCTGATGCCCCAGACCTTCATGAACGAGTCCGGCAACTCGGCTGGCCCTGCCCGGGGCTCGCTACGCGTGCCGCTTGACCGCCTGATCGCCTTACACGACGAGATCGACCTGCCCTTCGGCGAGGTTCGCGCGAAGCTGGGGGGCGGCGCTGCCGGCCACAACGGCTTGAAGAGCCTGCGCGCCGGCCTCGGCGACCCTGGGTTCTGGCGCATCCGCGCCGGTGTGGGACGCCCCGACTCGACCGATCCGGAGATCGTCTCCTCCTTCGTGCTCGGCCGGTTCTCCGAGGACCGCGCTGACGTGGAGGACCTGGTCGACCGGGCCGCGCTGGAGGCCGAGAGACTGGCGGAGCGAATCGACGCTGGAGAGGCGAAATCAGATGGCTGAGGCAGACCCGGCGGGCGGGACGGCACCCGAGGCCGTCACCTCTTACGACGTCGACGAGGGCGGGGTCGCCCTCGTCCGCCTCCTACGCCCGGAGTTCCGCAATGCGATCAACACCCAGAGCCTGAAAGAGCTCCTCGAGCATCTCGAAACCGCCCGCTCCGACGACACCGTGCGCGTCCTCGTCTTCTCCTCGTCCGACCATCTTGGCTTCTCCGCCGGCGCGGACGTTCGGGAGGACCTCGATGACGAGGGCAAGCTTCACCGCATGCAGCTCTTCGCCGATCTCTACGACGGGATCGTCGCCTTCCCCAAGCCCACCATCGCCGCCTGTCACGGCGACGTCATCGGCGGTGGCGCCGAGATCGCCGTCGCCTGCGACATGCGTGTGGGGGGATCGAACCTGCGGATGCGCTTCCCGGGCGCGGCGCTCGGGGTCCCGGTCGGCCCCGCCCGCCTCGTCACTCTCTGCGGCCTCGCGACTGCCAAGTACCTGCTGCTCTCGTCGCGCTACATCGCAGCTGACGAGGCCTTGCGCCTCGGCCTGATCAACCGGGTCGCCCCGGCTGCCGCAACCGAGCGGTCGGCCCTCGAGCTCGCCTACGAGGTGGCAACCCATCCGCCCGAGGCCGTCGCCGCCCTGAAGCGCATGCTGCACAACTGGGACGCGGTCGAGGAGCGCTCCCGCCACGAGGGCGAGGGTCAGGTCGAGTGGCAGCGCTCTGGCCCCGGGCTCCCGTACCGGCGCTCCCCGTAGCGCCTTACCACCGACCTACGTAACGTTCACCATTACTGCCATGGTGAAACGTACGCCGGTCGCGGAAGCCAGGGGCGATCGCGCCTCGAAAACGTGACCAGCCCACCCGCAATGCCCTCCTACGATTCCTCAGATCTCTCGCTCTGCTCCGAGGACTCGTTCCTCTGCATCGGCTGCAAGGGCTCATTCCTCTCGATCGGCTCGGTCGGGTCGGTGCTCTCCATCGGGTCCGTCGGATCCGCGGCCTCGGCCTTCTCGGTGGGCTCGGCCGCGTCGTTCGGCTCGGCGCTGTCTGCCGCGTCGTTCGGCTCCGTGATGTCGTCGGCGCAATCCGGAGCGGTTCTGGGGGAGAAGGACCGGCGCGGAGCCTGGATCGCCGCCGTGGCGCTCGTGTCAAGCGCAGTTGCAGTCGCGCTCGTGGCCGCGCGCCGCGGTTAGATCTCCCTCAGCAACCCGTGGCGAAGCGGATTCGCCTGCAGAGCTCTTCGAGCTGGGCGGACGAGAGGGCCGTGATGCGCTCGGTCAACAGTGACTTGGAGACCGCCTCGATGTTGTCGAAACTCAGGGCGCATTCCTGCGGCAATCCGTCATCGGGTCCGAGCGCCAACTCGCTCGGGATCGCCCTGACCCGCGTCGTGGCGGGCGCCAGCAGGACCCTGCGCAAGTACGGGATCGCTTCCTCTCGGCTGAGAATGCAGGCCGGTCTCCTCCCCGCGGCTGGGTGATCGACCCACCAGATCTCCCCGCGTTTCACCAGGGCTCCTCGCGGATCATCTCGATGCCCCGCTGTTCGGCTTCACGCATCTCCCCTTCGGTCTCCGGGAACCGCCGGTAGCCGTCGATGTACTGGCGTACGAGCTCGGCCTCTGAAGTCCCCTTCAGGTGGGCGGCGACCGCCTCGCGGATCAATGCCGACCGCGAGATTCCGCGCCGCCCCACCTCGAGGTCGAGCTCCGCGAGGATCTCATCGCTGAGCTGTACGAGGGTTTGCTTGCGTGCGATGACCATATGGTAGTCAAATGTCAGATGCAGCTCTCTAGGATGAGTCGCCGCCCTTGTCCCTTCGCCCCCTAATCGAACTCGCGCTCGGAAACGAGCGGGTCCACGAGCTGAGCGGTCGCGTCCGTGAGGCGCCGGGGGGCGATGCGGTCGCGGTCCGGGCATCCGCGACGCTCCGTCCACTCCTTCTCGCCGCCCTCCTGGAGGACGATCGCGGCCTCGCCGGCCGTCCGGCGCTTCTCGTCGCCGCGGACGATCGCGGCGCCCGCGAACTCGCCTCCGACCTGCGCGCATACCTCGCTCCGCGCCGGGTCCGCTATTACCCTTCACGCGGGACGGGCTATGCCTCCCAGATATCCCCGCCTCCGCATCTCGTCGGGCTTCGAATCGCCTCGCTCGACGCTTTCGGGACTGAGCCCGCTCCCCTCGTTGTCGCCAGCGCCACCGCGCTCGCCGAGGCGGTGCCGGACGCCTCCCTGCGCCCCGCAGGCTTCTCGATCACCCAGGGTGAGGAGATCGACCTCGGCCAGGTGACGGCCGACCTCGCCGCGGCCGGCTACGAGCGCACGGACCAGGTCATCGAGCGCGGGCAGTTCGCCGTCCGCGGCGGCATCCTCGACGCCTTCCCGGTCACTGAGGAACGCGCCGTCCGGATCGAGCTCTTCGGCGACGAGGTCGAGTCGATGCGCTGGTTCTCCACCTTCACGCAGCGCTCGCTCGGCGACGCCGAGCGGGTCGAGCTCGCACCCGCGGCCGAGCTCGATCTCGAGCATCGTGAGCTGGCCGAGATGGCGCAGCTCGAGGCTGCGGAGGATGGCGAGAAGCCGAAGAACCTCACCGAGCTCCTTCCCCTCGGGCACTTCAAGGCGCCCCTCGACCTCGTTCCGGCGTCGGCGGCCGTCGTCCTGGTGGGTGCCGACGAGATTGAGCCCGCCCTTGCCGATCACTGGGATGACGCGACCACGACGATGCACGCCGACGACGCGCGGCATCTTTACGTCGACGTCGCCGAGCCCCTGAACGCCCGCGCCTCCCTCTCGCTGACGACCGTCGGGGAGGAAGACAGCGACGCCTTCCGGGCTTCCCGTGCCGAGTCTCCCGCCCGCTCGATGTCTGAGGCCGAGGGCGAGCTCGACAAGATGATCCGCTCCGGCTACCGCACGGTCGTCGCCTTCGACGGCCAGGGCGAGGCGGAGCGCGCCCGCTACAGCCTCGACCGCGTCGACGCGAAGATCATGGATGACCGCCCCCTCCGGCCGGACCCGGGCCTCTCGGGTGCCGAGGCGCGCCGTCGGGAGGGGGTCATCTCTCCGGAGTTGCGGATCGCCGTCTACCCGTTCCGCCGCCTGGTCCACCGCCGCCGGCCCTCGACCGAGCACACTCCGGGCGCCGGCCGGGGGCGCCTCGCCTTTTCCGACCTGCGCGTAGGCGACCACGTCGTCCACGAGGATCACGGCATCGCCCGCTTCGCCGGCTTCGAGACCCGCGAGGTCGGCGGGGTCACCCGGGACTACCTGTACCTCGAATACAGGGGAGAGGATCGCGTCTACGTCCCCAGCGAGCAGCTCGCGAAGCTCTCCCGCTACATGGGGGCCGGTGGGGACCCGACTCTCTCTGCGCTCGGAGGCAAGCGCTGGCAGAACATGAAGGCGCGGGCTCGCCGCGC
>JBBSQE010000118.1:0-10058 GCA_038258095.1 Solirubrobacterales bacterium
CAGTGCGCCGCGAACACCAGCGACAGCAGCGCCGCGACGCTCACCAGGACGAGCGGGTCGGTCCAGGAGAAGTCCTCCAGCCGCGTCCCGAGATAGACCGCGAGGGCAGTGATCGGCAGGTACCCGACAGCGGTCGTCCAGGCGAACCTCCAGGGCGGGACGCGGGCGGCGCCGGCGGCGTAGGAGACCAGGCTGAACGGCAGCAGGGGGACGAGGCGGATGCTGAGAAGAAGAGTGATTCCCCCTCGTTCCACGGTCCTCTCGGCTCGCTCGAAGCGCTCGCGGCCGACCAGCCGGTCGAGCAGGGGGCGGGCGGCGCCGCGGCCGATCAAGTAGGCGGCCAGGCCGTTCAGGAGCCATCCGAAGAGGACGAGCGGAAGGCCGAGCCAGAACCCGTAGGCGAACCCCGCCGCCGCGTCGACGATCTCCGCGGGGTAGAAGAGGATCGCGTGCATGAGGCAGAGCGCGATGACGATCGGCGGCCCGGCAACGCCCAGGTCATCGATGCGGCGCCGGACCTCCTCGGTATCGCCGTGGAGGGCCGCGCTCAGCGTCTCCCGCAGTGGGTCCACCACGAGGACCAGGACGACCATCGCGGCGAACGCGCCGAGGGTGAGGAGGATGCCGAGCCAGGGAAAGCCTGAGCCGGACGGCGAGGCTGGTGGGGGTGTCTCGTCGTCCGGAGCCATCACGCCACGCTACTCGCGCAGCCCGGCGGGCCGATTACGGCTTCCTGCCGGCGATGTGCAGCTCGAAGGCCTGGATCTGGTGCTGGCCGAGGTGGCCGGGGTAGACCGGCCCGGCGGCGCTGACACTCGTGCCCAGTGGCGGCAGCCGGTTCGGCCGCAGGTCCTTCGAGATGTCGATGATGCTCAGCCCGGGCGCCGTGATGCTGTCGGTGCTCGCGAGGATGAAGTGGGCATCGCCGTCTCCGTCGGGATCGACGGCCTCGATGTAGATGATTCGGCCCGAAGCGGTGCTGCAGTTGGAGAGCTCCGGGGGGCAGTGCGACGGTGGGGCATCGGCCGTGACCTCGGCCCGCGGCCGGGGCGCGTCAGCCTGGCCGGGGTTGGCCGGGCGGGTGGGGTGTGAGGACGGGCGGGTGGGAGCCGAGGACTGGCCGGCGGGAGCCGAGGACGGCGCATCCGAGCCTCCGCAGGCGCTCAGCGCGAGCCCGCACGCCGCGAGCGCCGAGATCGGAATACACCGAACCCGGCGCAGCACTCAGCGACGCCGGCAGGGCCTTGCGGGCAACTTCCGCGTGAACGGAAGGCTTGCCCGGAGGGTGCATCGCCGGGTGTGGATGACGACTGTGCCGGTCCCGTGGCCAGACAGGGTCCTGCCGCTTCGCCTGAAGATCTCGACTCCCTCCGGCGGGCGCGTGAAGTAGTAGCCCAGATCCCACATCCGGCCGCGTTGCGAGGACGTTTCGAAGCTCCACTTGCGCGGGTGCTGGACGGCGGGCCGGAACAGCCCGCGCCTGATCGCGGTCTTCAGATCGGTCCGCCAATAGGGCCAGTCGTGGGTGCCGAGGTGGGTCGTGTAGGTGACGTCTGATCCGGCGGCCTTCAGGTTCTCGACGAGCTTGTCGTTCTGGAGCTTCAGTCCCGCCTCGAGCACTCCGCTGACCGGGCTCTTCGAAGGCCCGACCGCCGGGTCGGGGACGCCGTTGCCGCTGAACACGTACATCCGCGTGTGGGCGAGGTTGCCGGCGAGGTTGACCGGGTTGTGGGCCTCGGCATAGAAGCCGTCGCTCGGCCCGAAGAGCTGGCTGTAGGGGTTTCCCCCGACGTAGGGAAAGAGGGTGACGCTCTCGGGCGCCTGTACGTCGGCGAAGGCGGACAGCGGGACTGCGGTCCCGAAGTAGCCGGGGTTCTGCGTGGCGGTGAGAAGTGTGCCGTAGCCGCCCATCGAGAAACCCGCGATCGCGTGCCAGCGGCGCGCCCTGCGGATCTTGTACCGGTGTTGGATCCGGGGGATCAGGGACTCGCGGATGTAGCGCTCCCAGGACGGGTCCCCGCGCTTGCCGTCGTTCCACCAATCGAGGTAGAAGCCGAGGGCGCCGTCGGGCATGACGACGATCGCATTCAGGCCCTTCGCGGTCTCGAGGATGTCGCCCTCCTGCGGGTTCGCCCACGAGTCCCAGCGCTCGCCGGCGCCGTGGAGGAGCAGGAGCAGCGGATAGGCCTTCCTCGGGTTGTAGCCGTCGGGGAGGAGGACGTTGGCCTGGAGCCTCCCCGGGTGTGGGCTCGCGTCGATCGCGGGATCCTGCGCGGGGAACTTCTGAGTGGCCGGATCGACGAACTTGCTCGGGACCTGGATGGTCACGATCCGCTGCGTCGCGCCGGCGCCGACGGGCAGCGCAAGCGCCAGCATGAACAGCAACAGTGTGCCCCGCAGGACTCTCCCCGGCCTCATCGAAGTCCGAACCCTATCGACGCAGCCGCCCACACGTCGCAACAGAGCACACTTAACGAAGGTTTAGGAGGCCGTTGCTACGGTGGCCCGCAGAGGATGCCGATAGGAGCCGCAGGGTTGTCGCTCCATCGCCTCGATCCACTCCCCGGGGGGAGACTTCACCCCGGTCAACGCTTCTTCTCACGCATAGCCGTGTTCACGAACCCGAATCCTTGACTGCACCCACTCCCACAACCGACCGACCGCCCTCGGCTCCCTGCCCCGGCTCACGGACCTCTGAGCGATGACGGTCGGTGTCCAGATCGGAATCGGCCTGGCCCTGATCGCTGCTGCGATGACCAACGCTGCGTCGCTACTCAAGCACCGCGGCTGCCAGGGCTGCCACGAGGTCAACCTCCGCCAGCCCGTCCAGACGGCGAAGTCCCTCGCAAGGTCGAAGTGGTTCGCGGCCGGGTGGATGCTGGCGGCGCTCGGCTGGTTCACCCACATTGCCGCACTCTCCCTCGCCCCGATCTCGCTCGTCCAGGCGGTTCTGGCCGGCGGCGCCGTCTTCCTCGCCGTGATGGCCCAGCGGATCTTCGGCCACGAGGTGACCGGGCGCCAGTGGGTCGGCCTGGCGGTCGGCGGAGCCGGCCTCGTGCTCCTCGTCGTCACCGTTCCCAGGCTGCAGGGCAATCACTCGGAGTTCTCCCTCGGCGCGATGCTCGGTTTCGAGGGCGGTCTCGTCGCCCTCGCCGGGGGCCTCACCTGGGGCCTCAAGTCGGATTCGGTCGCCGAGCATCGTGGCGGCGTCCTCCTCGCCGCCACCGCGGGCATCCTCTTCGCACTCGGCGGCATTGCGATCAAGGGCCTCACCGGAGCGGGAGGCACCACCGCCGCCGTTCTCGCTCCGTGGCTCGTGATGACGCTGATGGCCGGCATCCTCGCCCAGTTCGCCGCCGCGGCCGCCCTTCAGCGCGGCGAGCCCGTCGAGGTCATCGGCCTGATGGGCCTGGTCGCCAACGCGACCCAGATCGCCGGCGGAGTCCTCGTGTTCGGCGACCCGCTCTCACCGAGCCCGGCGGGCATCGTCCTCCAGGTGCTCGCTTTCTGCATGGTCTGCGGCTCGGCGCTGCTCCTGCCGGTCCGCGGCCGCGAGCCGCTGCCGCTCGGCGTCTGAGCTTCGTTTCCAGCGGTCGATTGCAAGCACCTCACGAGGTGGGCCGAGCCCTGAGCGCATGACCGACGTACGATTCACCATGACAGTCATGGCGAACGTTACGTCGGTCAGCGTGGGGGCCGTTCGCCCGAGCCGCCGGGCCGCCGCGCGGGAGCCATTCGCCCGCCCCTTTGAGGCCGGCGGTCAGGTTGATTCGGCGCGTTGCTTCAGGCCCTCGGCGGAGTCCTTGGTCAGGAACTCCTTGACCTTGCCCTCGATCGGGCCGCGGAGGAGCATGCCGAGCATCCGGCCCGGATCGCCCTCGATCGCGTAGGTCGCACGGGTGCGGTCACCGTCGAGCGCCTCGAGCTTCCAGCTCCCGATGAACCACTTCATGTCGCCCTTCTCCTGCTCCCAGGACATCCCGTTCGGCTCGTCGAAGGCGAAGCGAAAGCGCGTCTTCACCTGCTTGACCTTGGCGTCTGAGACGATCTCGACGACCTCGGCCCGGCCCCGCGAGTCCTCCTCGAGCACGTCACAGGAGATCATCGACTGCTGCCACTCGGGCGTCGACGGAAGGTCGGCGACGATCGCGTAGCAGCGGGCTTGTGGGGCATCGATCTCGACGGTGCGAGTGGCGGTGAGCTTTCCCATACGCCAACCCTATCCGAGGCCCGGCCGGCTCGCCGAGGTCCGGTGCCCGGCCGGCTCGCCACGGCCGGCTCGCCTCAGAACATCTCTCCCGGCCGCTCGGCCGGAACGCGCAGCCGTTCGGCGAGGAACGAGTGGCGGGCGCCGGCGTCGTCGCGCCGCACGGCGAGCTCGAGCGCCGGCTTCTCCCCGACCAGGACGCAGGTCTGCCTGGCGCGGGTGATCGCCGTGTAGATCAGCGGCCGGGAGAGGATCCGCGCATGGGAGCGGTGGCAGACGCAGACGACGACGGGGACCTCGCAGCCCTGGGACTTGTGGACCGAGATCGCGTAAGCGAGTCGAAGGGCGTCGGCTTCGTCGTAGGGGACGACGATCGTCTGGCCGTCATCCGTCTCGATGATCGCCGCCTCCTCGTCCGGCTCGTCGTCCACGAGGAAGCAGATCGAGCCGTTCATCAGGCCCAGCTCGTGGGAGTTGCGGGTCTGGATCAGCCGGTCGCCCAGGCGGAAGCGCTCGTTCAACGCCGGGCGCCCGTCCGGATTGAGCTTGGCCTGGAGGCGCTCGTTCAGCGCGTCGATTCCGACCGCCGTCTTGTACATCGGCGCCAGGACCTGGACATCGCGGACCGGGTCGAGCCCGAGGCCATCGGCGACGCGCTCGGACACCATCTCGACCACGGCGTCGAGGGCCCGCTCGGCCGTGCGCCGCTCGACGAAGAAGAAGTCGTGCTCCTGGCCCGGCGCGGGCTCGAGGTGGGGGAGCCGCCCCTGGTTCACCTCGTGGGCTGCGGTCGTGATCATTGACTGTGCGGCCTGGCGGAAGATCCGGGTCAGGCGGGTCACGGGCGCGATCTGAGAGGCGATCAGGTCCGCGAACGGCTTGCCGGCACCGACCGGGGGGAGCTGATCGGCGTCCCCGACCCAGACGACGTGGGTCGACTCGGCAATGCCGCCGAGGAGGACTTCGGCGAGGCGCAGGTTCAGCATCGAGGCCTCGTCGACGATCACGAGGTCGGCCGGGAGCGGATGGCCTGCGTTGTGCTTCGGCTCGCCGGCGATGTTCCACTCGAGGAGGCGGTGGATGGTCGCGGCGCTGTGGCCCGTCGCGTCCTCCATGCGCCGGGCCGCTCGGCCGGTCGGCGCGCAGAGCGCCACGCGCAGGTTGGCCTCCTTCACCTCGGCGACGATCGCCCGCAAGCAGACCGTCTTGCCGACGCCGGGGCCCCCGGTGAGGATCGACAGTCGCGAGGCGAAGGCGCCGCGGACGGCATCCCACTGTTCCTCCGTGAGGCTGTCCTTCGGCTCGGTTCCGGGATCGTGCTCGAGGGTCGGGAGAGCGGCCGCCCTCTGCGCGAGCGTCCGCGCCACGTCGAGCTCCGAGTCATGCGTGACGCGCCGGTAGATCCGGTCGCCTTCAGAGACGACGCCGAATGAGTCGACGAGCACGGCGGGATCTGGCTGGAGCTCGAGCAGCGTGGCGGTTCGCCTCGTCAGCTCGGGCAGGGGTAGGTGCGGGTGGCCCTGGCGCTCGGCCTCCTGGATCGCGAAGACCGCGGCGGCCTGGGCCCGGCGGTCGGACTCGCGGGGGACATCGGCCGCCAGAGCGATCAGGTCGGCCCGCCGGAAGCCGACGCCGTCGATCTCGGTCAGCGAGTAGGGGTCCTCATGGAGGACGCGCATGGCGTCGGGGCCGTGGCGCGCGTGGAGGCGGGCCGCCAGGTGGGCGAGTCCGTGGGGCGCGAGCTGGACGTGGAGGTCGCGGACGGCGCGGGTTGCGTTCCAGGACTCGGCGGCGGCGGCGGCCTGGCGCGGGCTCAGGCCGCGGAGGCCGGAGAATGTGCCGGCTGGATCGGCGGCGATCACCTCGAGGACGCTCGAGCCGTGGGCGTCGATGAGCTGCTCGGCTCGGGCGGGGCCGATGTGGCGCAGCGTCGTCAGGTACGCGAGCTGGCCCTCCCTCCCGACGGGGTCGAGGGGAAGCGCCCCCGTTGCCTTGAGCTGCACCCCGTGCTTTGGATGGGTCTGCCATTCGGCGCTCACCTGGGCGCGATCGCCGACGCCGAGATGGGCGACCGGCCCAACCATGATCACCTCCTCGCCGGAGTCCGAATCGAGGACCTCCAGCACCGCGTAGCCGTCGTCGGGCGCGGTGAAGATCACATGGCGCACCTCGACTTGGCCGTTGAAGGGCCCAGTGGGTATGAGGACGTCGAGAGGCACGCTACGAGGCTAGGGGGCGGGCCAGATGGCGATCGGAAGGCGCCGTGGCCGCAGTTTGCGGCCTTCTCTTGGCCGCTTGATCGGGGTCGGGTCAGGAGGCATCGATCCACCGTATCCGGGGAGGTGAAACGACTTTGTGCGCGAGTGTGACAAATGCGTCCCGAATCCGTAAAATCCCTGGAAATCCGCATATCACCTGTAAGTGGACGACAGCATGTCCCTCGACTTTCCGGGACGGGTTTGCTAAGGTGCTCTCAAGCGGGTTGGCCCTAACGGCCGCCCGAGAGGTCAGTTTCTCGCTTCGCGCAGCGCGTGTTCGGGGTTACTGGATCTCCCCGCACACCACTTAAAGGAGTTTCTCCAGATGTCCATGCAGTCTTTCGCCGATCTCGGCGTGTCCAAACCTGTTGCCGAGGCACTCGCCTCGCGCGGCATCCACACCCCCTTCGCCGTCCAGAGACTCGTCGTCGCCGACGTGCTCGAGGGCCGCGACGTATTGGTCCAGTCGCCCACCGGCTCCGGCAAGACGCTCGCCTTCGGCGTGCCGATTGCCGATCGGCTCGAGAAGGGCTCCCGTCCCGGCGCGCTCGTCCTGGCGCCGACCCGGGAGCTCGCGGGTCAGATCGTCGACGAGCTTGCGTCGGTCACCGGCGCCCGCGGCCTCAGCATCGCCGCCGTCTACGGCGGGGTCGGCTTCGGCCCGCAGATAGCCCGGGCCCGCAAGGCGGACATCCTCGTCGCGACGCCCGGCCGCCTCGAGGACCTGATCCAGCGGGGCGACGTGAAGCTCGGCTCGGTCCGGATCCTGGTCCTCGACGAGGCCGACCGGATGCTCGACATGGGGTTCAAGCCCGCCGTCGACCGGATCGTCGGAAAGACTCCCAACAACCGTCAAACACTTTTCTTCTCGGCGACACTCGAGGGCGCGATCGGCAAGGTCGCTGCGGCCTACACCAAGGACGCACGCCGCCACACGCACGCCCCCGAGGTAGATCCCAAGGCCGCAATCAGCCACCGCTTCGTCGCGGTCGACTCGCAGAGCGCCAAGCTCGGCGCGTTGGTCGGCGAGCTTCGCGGTGACGGAAGCAACGTCGACATGGGGCGCACGCTCGTCTTCGTGCGCACCAAGCGCGGCGCCGACCGGCTCGTCAAGCGGCTCGGCGCCAAGCAGGTGACAGCGGTCGCCATGCACGGTGACAAGTCGCAATCCCAGCGTGAGCGGGCCCTGGCCCGCTTCGAGCGCGGGGACGTCGACACGCTCGTCGCCACCGACGTAGCAGCCCGCGGGATCGATGTCGCCGACATCGCCCGGGTAATCAACTTCGATATCCCGGAGGATCGCGATGCTTATGTGCATCGCGTCGGCCGGACCGGCCGTGCAGGCAAGGCAGGGTCCGGCATCAGTTTCGTATTAGCGGACCAGCGTCAGGAGATCGGCAAGATCGCCGGCTCGCTGGGCCTTTCAAAGGAAGTCGGTGAGATCGGCGTCAAGGCGTCGCACACCGGCGGCAGCAACAACAAGCAGCGGTCTTCAAACAACGGCCGCGGCAATGACCAGAACCCGAACCGGAGCCGGCGCCGCAATCGCGGCCGCCGCCCCGCCACGAATGGAGCCAACCGATGACCGTCGCAGAGAAGACCCCCCGCAAGACCACCAGGCGTCGCAACTCGAACAGCTCGAAGACCTGGACGTGCGATCGCTGCGCCGTGAACGTCAGCTGGGTGCCCGGCTCGGACGCTCCGAAGCTTCCGACCGGCTGGGAGGACAACAAGCGGGGGACGCACTGCCTGCTCTGCCGTCGCGCCCTCGCCGCCGAGTCCGCACTGGATGACGCGCCTTCGGACACGACTCGCGAGAACCGCGCCAAGCTCCGCTCCGCGGCGCTGATCGAGTTCGAGATCAAGCGTGACCCGCTCCGCGGCAACGGCGAGATCGCACGCGCCTGCCGCTCGTCGGTCCCGGCGGTCGTCAAGGCGCGCAAGCGCCTCGGCATCGCCGAGCCCGTCCGCTGAGCCTCCGGCTCAAGGCGGTTCCCACGCCATGACGTTGACGTTCCCCGGCGGGCCTCTCTCCGAGAGCCCGGCGGAGTCCGTCAACTACTCGATCGACGGGCCGGGGCACCGGCTCCTCCTGCACCCGCACGCGCGCCGGGTCCGTGCGCATCTCGGGGACGAGAAGGTTTTCGATACGACGCGGGGCTCCCTCCTTCACGAGACGGCGATCCTGCCCCGCTTCTACTTCCCCGAGGCGGATCTGCGAGCCGACCTGCTCGAGCCGACCGACCACTCGACGCACTGCCCATTCAAGGGCGACGCGTCCTATTGGACTGTCCGAGCCGGCGAGTCGGTCGCCGAGAATGCGATCTGGACCTACCGGGAGCCGATCGCGGGCGCCGAGTGGCTGCGCGGGCTCGTGTCGGTCTACTGGGAGGCGATGGACACCTGGTTCGAAGAGGACGAGGAGGTCCGCGGCCACCTGCGCGACCCCTACCACCGCGTCGATGCGCGCCAGTCGAGCCGCCGCGTCACCGTGACCCGCGGCGATGAGGTGATCGCGCGCACCGAGAACCCGATCACCGTCTTCGAGACCGGCATCCCGACCCGCTTCTACATCCCGCGCGAGGACGTCGGCCCGGGCCTGGCCGTCTCCGAGAAGCAGGCGATCTGCGCCTACAAGGGCGACGCGACCTACTACTCGGTCGAGTCCGAGAGCGGCACCCTCGAGGACGCCGCCTGGTCATATGAGGACCCGCTCGAATCAGCCCTACCCGCCAAGGGTGCCGTCTGCTTCGACCACGACGAGCTGACGATCACCGACGAGGGCGCTCCTCAAGCCTGACGCGGCCCGCGTCGGGCTCACCCCGCATCCGCCGTCGGTCCCGCCGTGGCCGCGCTGGGGCGGGGCGGAACGCTTCGGAGACCCGCCGGCGCTCGTTTCTCCCGGCCGGTCAATCTCTATGGGTTTCACCACCCCCACAGTGGTCAAGTCCATACAGATCGTGGACGAGGCCGCTGTCGCGGGGCTGGGCGTCGCCCGAACGCCGGCTCAGGCGTCGCCGGGCTCCACGTCCGTCATGTCCTCGGTCTCCTCGGTGTCGTCGACGTCATCGGCGATCGACTTCAGCGGGATGCCCTCGGAGTCCTCATGCTGGGAATCCTCGCCGGGCGGCATCATCGGCTCGTTCTCGGGGCCGTCTTCGGGGCCATCGTCGTCGGAGCTCGGCTCGTCCGTCCCGTCTTCGGACGTGGGCTCGTCTGCGTCGCGAATCTCTTCGTCGTCCATGCTAACGACCATAGCGAGGGCCGAGGCCCCGGCTCCAGACCCGGCCTCGGCGCCGAGGCCCCCGGCCCGGCCCGTCGGTCCGGCCGGCTACTCGGACTCGCGCGCGGCGGCCTTGACCTTGCGGGCCGCCTTGACGCGGTCGATCTTCTCGAGCTCGAGCTTGCGCATCCGCACGGACTTGGGCGTGACCTCCACGGCCTCGTCCTCGCGTAGGAACTCGAGCGCGCCCTCGAGGGAGAGGCGCGTCGCCGGGACGAGGCGGACCAGCAGGTCGGCCGAGGCGGCCCGGACGTTGGTCTGGTGCTTCTCCTTGATGGCGTTCACGTCGAGGTCCTCGGAGCGGGCGTTC
>JBBSQE010000119.1:0-10021 GCA_038258095.1 Solirubrobacterales bacterium
CCACTCGCTTCAGGACCGGCTGCTGACCCTGCCCGACGAGGTCGAGGTTTGGCCCGGCCACCTCGGCGGCTCCTCCTGCGGCAGCGCCGCCATCGACAACAAGAGCTCGTCGACGCTCGGCTTCGAACGCGCGCACAATCCGGCGCTCGCCTTCACCGACGAGGAGGAATTCGTCGCCCACGCCCTCGGCTCGATCGGGGACCCTCCCCCGAACGTCGATGCCGTCGTCGCCCTCAACCGCGGGCCGCTGATCGAGGAGATGGGGACGCCGGCCCCGCTCACCCCCCGGGCCGTCGAGGTGGCGATCGCCGAGGGCGCGATCCTCGTTGACGCCCGCACCAACGAGCAGTTCGACGAGGCGCACGTGCCCGGCGCGATCAGCGCCTCCGCCTACGACACGGGCTTCGCGACGAAGGTGGCGCAGGTGATTCCCGA
Source organism: Solirubrobacterales bacterium (assembly GCA_038258095.1). GTDB lineage: Bacteria > Actinomycetota > Thermoleophilia > Solirubrobacterales > 70-9 > JBBSQE01. The sequence continues at coordinate 436 of JBBSQE010000119.1, forward strand.
CGATGTCGAGGTGATCGTCGTCGCGGCCTCTGACGGCTATGAACTCGAGGCCGCGGAACTCCTGGCGTCGATCGGTATTCGCGTCCGGGGCTTCATGGAGGGCGGGATGACCGCATGGCGCTCGGAGGAGCGGCCGGTGCAGCGGATCCCGATGGTCCACCCGGCCGAGCTGGCCGAGCGCCTCAACGGAGGCAACGGCAAGGGCGGTGAGGGCGGTGAGGGCGGTGACATCCTCGTCCTCGACGTCCGCAACGAGGACGAGTTCGATAGCGGCCACATCCCCGGCTCGAAGCTGATCCCCTACCCGAAGCTGCTCGAGAGGCTGGACGAGCTTCCCCGCGACCGCCCGATCGCCACAGTCTGCTCGGGCGGCAAGCGCAGCGGCCTGGCGGCGTCGATCCTCCAGCGCGAGGGCTTCGGCGACCTCCTGCACGTCGCACCGGGCGGCGTCAGCACCTGGAAACGCCAGGGCCACCCGATCGAATCCGCCTGAGGCGGGAACTATTCCATCCAGCCCTCCCATAGCGAGGGCTATCCGGATCAGTTCGGACCCTCCCTTCCATCGCATGCACCCTCCGCGATCCGGATCGCTCTTACCGGCGCGGACGCGGCCCGACTTGCACGCGCAATCGCAGTGGGATAGATTCGATCCAATCGACACGAAGGGCATGGTGGGCAATGGCCGAAGAGGGCATTTTCATCGGATGGGGACAGGTTGTCCGGGGACGCGAGCAGCGCGCGCTCGAGGTCTTCAACAGCAGCGTCGAGTACTGGGGAAACCTCCAGTCAGACGGGAAGATCGAGGACTTCGAGGTCGTCCTGCTGACACCCCACGGCGGTGATCTCGACGGGTTCGCGCTCTTGCGGGGATCCGGAGAGCAACTGGACGCGCTGCGCCGCGACGAGGAGTTCGAGCGCCGGTCGACCGAAGTCGACCAGATAGTCGACAACCACGGGATCGTCAACGCCTCCCTCGGCGAAGGCCTCGCCCGTGCCATGGGCATTTACCAGGAGGAGATCGCGAAGCTGTAGCACTTCGACAAAGAGGCCTCAGCCTCGCGCCTCGAGCCACGCCGCGTGCTCGCGGCCGAGCTCGCCGACCGGCTCGTCGTCCTCGACCAGCTCGCGAAGCAGGGCGCCCCACGGCGCCGCGGCCCGCAGCGTCGAGGCGGTCTGGAAGAGCAGCCCCTCCATGCGGCGGATCAGCAGGGCCTGCGGGGGCAGGGTCATGCGGCGGAGCTGCTCGAAGTGCTCGTCGAGGCCCTGCTTTTTGAGGCGCTCGGTGCTGCGCCAGAGGTCGTCGGGCCGCAGGCGCAGCGGCTCCTCGGCATAGAGCCACCAGGAGATCTCGCGCATGTAGGCGAGGAGGAGCTCGCTGTCCCAGCCATCGTCATCGCCCTCATCGGCGGGCAGATAGCCGAGCGCCCGCAGCTGGTCGATCATTCCCGCCTCGTCTGACTCGCGAACGGCCCGGATCACCTTCGCCTCCTCGCGGATGTACTCGGCCGGCAGACGGCGGACCATCCCGAAGTCGAAGAAGGCCACGTGGCCGTCGGGGCACAGCAGGTAGTTGCCGGGGTGCGGGTCGCCCAGCGCCATCTCCAGGTTGAGCGCCGTCCCGTAGAAGAAGCGGTAGACGATCTCCGCGTAGCGGTCCCGGACCTCCTCGGGCTCCTTCGCGACGTCGCGGAAGCCCATGCCGTCAACCCAATCGGTGACGAGGACGCGGCGGCGGCTGAGCTCCGTGTCGACCTCGGGCACGAGGATGAACGGGTGGTCGCGCCAGAAGCGGCTGACCCGGCGGTGATTGGCGGCCTCGAGCTCGTAGTCGCACTCCTCGATGATCCGCTCCGACAGCTCCTCCAGCAGGTCGCGGACGTCGAGACCCGGGAGGAGCTGGCGAAAGAGGGGTGCGAGCAGGCGGAGGTTGCGCATGTCGGTCTCCACGGCGGCGCCGATCGAGGGGTACTGGATCTTGATCGCGACCTCCGCGCCGTCGTGGCGCCGACCGCGGTAGACCTGACCGATGCTCGCGGCGGCCGCCGGCTCCGGCTCGATCGAGGCGAGCACCTTGTCGGGTTTCTCGCCCCACTCCTCCTCCAGGACCTTGGTCATCTGCTTCCAGGAGACCGGCGGGACGTCGTCGCGGAGCGAGGCGAGGCGCTGCTGGAGGTGCGCGGCCTGCTCCTCGTCGCGTCCCGGGAACTCGATGGTCGAGAGGACCTGGCCCGCCTTCATCGCCGCCCCCCGCATTTTCCCCAGCTGGTCGACGAGCGAGTCCATGGTGGCGACGATCCGGTCCCCGCGACGGCGCTGCCGCTCGTCCTCGGACCCGAAGCGGTCGAGGCGGTCTCCCGCCCAGCGTGTCGCTCCCCCGGCGGCGACCTTGCCGAGGCGCGCGGTGCGGGCGGCCCGGCCGCGGGTCGGGCCTCGCTTGTCTCCGTCAGCCATCGGCCGCTCAGGCTAGCTGGGCCGGTCGGCGGGTCAGCATTCAGAGCGTCGATCCGGGTGCCACGCGTATGGGATCAGGGCGACGAGGTGACGGCTCGGGCAACCGGTGACCTGGGAACGCTTGTCGGTGTCCGGGAGTGCCTGCGATCGACAACCGTTCCCATGCCATAGGGGGTGTTCGATTGTCGTTGCTCTCAGGTCTCGGAGACACGCAAGCGTTCCCAGGTTGCCGCGGTTCTATGAGCCGCCCGCCGCCGCCCGCCGCGGCTCGCCGCGCCTTCCTAATCGACGTGTGCGGGGGAATGCGCAGCCCGGGCTTGCTACGCCCCGGCCGAGGAGAGCCGGCCCGACCGGGCCGACCGGCTGGTGAGCTGGGCCGTGAGCAGGTCCGCCAGCTCGAAGGACTGCGTGCGGATCTCGGGGATGGCGGTGGTCTCCCAGAGGCGGCCCTTGCGGACCGGTCCGATCCCATAGATCAGGGTTGACGGCGCGCCCTCGACCGTCATCATCGCCCCGCGCGAGTCATGGTCGAGGCCGAGGTTGAAGGGTCCTGGGCGCACCTCGCCCGAGTCCAGGAGCGAGGCCAGGACCGGCTCGCCGGCAATCCCGACGCGCAACGAGGGGCCGGTGCAGTTGACGACGCGGTCGACGGTGAACGTCTCGGAGACGCGTCCGTCGTATGGGCCGAGCGAGACCTCGATGCCTTCCTCGACGGGACGCAGGGACTGGATGCTCGCTCCATGGACATCGAGCCTGCCGGTGCCCTCGAGGCGCTCGAGCATCGCGGCGACCTCGGGCGCCATGCGGTGGCGGCGCACCTCCCAGTGACGGGAGACGTCGTGGACGAAGCGCTCGCGGTCAGACGCCGGAAGGCGTCCCCAGATCCGGTTGGTGACCGGCCGCAGCGAGTCGATGACCTCGCGCCAGTCGCCCCCGGCGGCCTCGATGGCGGTGACGCGGCGGTCGACGTCGGCGATCAGCTCGTCGAGCGTGAACCCCCCCTTCGGCAGCTCGAAGAAGCTCTCGGGGCGGACCACATCGGCGCTGTGCGCGCGGGGCAACAGGCCGTTGCGGGAGATCGCGCGGATCGAGCGCGGGCCGTCGTCTCCGCTGAGGATGAGCGCCACGTCGACCATCGTCAGACCGGTCCCGATCAGGAGCACCGAGTCCTCGCCGCGGGCCCGCTCGGCGAGCGCCGGGTCCCACGGGTCGCCGTGGAAGCAGTCCGACGCCGCAAGGCCGGGGGCGGCTCCCGGCGGCAGGGCCGGCGGCAGGTTGCCGAATGCGAGGACGAGCCTGTCGGCCCGCACCGTCCCGCCACCGCGGAGGCTGACGGACGCGATCGGCCGCGGGCCGTCGCACTCGACCTCGGCGGCGATCGCCTCGTCGGTGACGAACTCGAGCTCGACCCCCGGGCGCGAACCCGACACGGCGCCCCGGAGGATGCCCTGCAGGTAGTCGCCGTAGAGACCGCGCGGCATGAACTGGCCCGGAGCGACGTCGGGAACCGCTCGCTGCGACCAGCGCAGGAAATGAGCGGGGTCGCGAGGAAAGGCGCCCATCTGCTCAACGGGGACGTTGAGCCGATGGAAGTCCCACGGGGTCGAGTACGCGAGGCCCCGGCCCGGCTCCGGACGGCGCTCGATCAGCACCACGCGCAGACCGTCCGGATGAAGGCGCCTGCTCAGCTGGGCCGCCAGGAGCGACCCGCTCGCGCCGCCACCGACGATGGCGACGGTGGGCCGGTCGCTCAAGGCGACGCCTTGCTGCGGAGGTTTGGAGGGTCGAAGGGCATCAGAAGGGGTATCCACTGTAGGGGCGGTTGGCCGGGGCGTCGCCGGAGCCCCGTTGGCCGGCCGATTGACTCAGCGGGCCGAACTGTCGCCCTAGTCGCGCATAGTGCGACCCAGACGACAACCGGCCACCGGCCGCTCCCGCACGAGCGGGACCTCAGGCACCCCCCGAGCCATCCCCCATCTACGCCCAAGGAGCGACGAGGAGGGGGGACCCCGCGCCGGCGGCGGCTGTGGTCGTCTCTCCGGAGCGGCTTAAAGCTGTGGCAGTCGTAGCGGAGGAGAGACGGCCGCAGACGTCGTCGGCGCCCGGCGCTCCCCCCTACTTACCGCTCCACTTCGGCGTCCGCTTGCCGAGGAACGCCGAGATGCCCTCCTTCGCGTCCTCGGTCTGGAACGCCGCTACGAAGCCGCCCTTCTCGGCCTCGATGCCGTCGTCCAGGTCGGCCTTGTGGGAGACCGACTTGATCAGGCCGACGGCCTTCGGCGCCTGGCCGGCGAGCTTGCGGGCCCACATGATCGCCGTGTCGAAGAGCTCGTGGTCGGGGACGACCCGGGTGACCAGGCCCTCCTCGAGCGCCTCGCCCGCGGAGATGGCGTCGCCGATCAGGTTCATCTCGAGAGCCTTGTTGTCGCCGACGAGGCGCGGGAGCCGCTGCGTGCCGCCGAAGCCGGGGATGATCCCGAGCTTCACCTCGGGCTGGCCGAAGACCGCGGCGTCGGCCGCGATCCGGAAGTCGCAGGCCATCGCGACCTCGCAGCCGCCACCGAACGCCAGCGCGTTGACCGCGGCGATCGTGACGATCTCCTCCGTCCCGAACTCGCGCAGCAGCGCGTGGCCGGTGTGGATCAGCTCCTCGCCACCGGCCTCGTCCATCTTCGTGAACGCCTTGATATCGGCGCCCGCACTGAAGACCACCGGGATCGACGAGCAGATGATCATCGCGTGGACCTCGTCTGATGCCTTGACCTTGTCCCAGACGGTCTTCAGGTCCCGGATCACGTCGGGCGACACCGCGTTCATCGGCGGGTTGAGGAGCCAGGCGATGGCGACATCGTCACGCGTCTCCAGCTTGACCTTCTCGGGCTGATCGCCCTCGTCGGCCTGCGGATAGGGGTAGAAGCCCTGACCGGACTTGAGGCCCAGGCGGCCCTGTGCGACGAGCCGCTTCAGCGTCACGGGGGGCGTGAACCGCTCGCCGTAGGTCTCCTGAAGGCGCTCGATCTTCTCCAGGTAGGTGTCGAGCCCCTCGAGATCGGCCTTCCAGAACGGCGGGAAGAGGCCTCGGCGCGGGTCGAGCCCGGCGCCGGCCATCATGCCGACGTCGATGTCGCGGACGGAGCAGACGCCCTCCTCGAGGATCAGGCACGCCTCGATCAGGGCCTTGCAGGTGAAGAGGTCGGCCAGCTCCTGGGGGTCGGGCTCGGCGTCGCCCTCGAGCTGCGGCTCACCGTCGCGGTAGAAGCCCTCGCCGCCAGACTTCATGCCCAGCTTGCCCTCGGCGACCTTCTCCTGCATGCCCTTGTGGACGAAGAACGAGTCCCCGTAGGACTCCCGCAGGTACTCGGCCACGTGGAGGATCGTGTCCAGGCCGAGCATGTCGCCGAGAATGAACGGGCCCATCGGCGCGACGTTCGCCTCCGCGACGCCGGCGTCGATCGCCTTGATCGAGAGCCCCTTCTCCTCCTGCTGGCGCCAAACCTCGCCGACGGCGGAGTTGAGGATGCGGTTGACGACGAAGCCCGGGACCTCGCCGCAGGTGATCGGCTGCTTCTTGATCGCCTGCGCGAAGTTGTAGGCGGCCGTCGCGGTCTCCGGCGACGTGTCGGCGCCGTAGATGACCTCGACCAGCGGCATCACCGAGGCCGGGTAGAAGAAGTGGAAGCCGACGACCTTGTCGGGCCGCAGCGTCGACTCGGCCATCTCGGTGATCGAGAGCGACGAGGTGTTGGAGGAGATGATCGCGTGGCCGGGGGTGGCCTCGTCGAGCTCGCGGAAGACCGCCTGCTTGATCTCCATCTTCTCGGGGACCGCCTCGATCACGAAGTCGACATCGGAGAACTCCTCGTAGGTGGTCGTGCCGGTGATCAGCCCCATCACCTCGGCCAGGCGGGCGTCGGCCTGCTCCTGGGTCAGCTTCTCCTTCTTGACCAGGCGACCGAGCTGGCCCTCCGTGACCTCGCGGGACTTCGCGACGGCGGCGTCGACGAACTCCTGCTTGACGTCCTTGACGACGACGGGGATGTCAGACGAGGCGATCGCCTGCGCGATCTCTCCACCCATCGTGCCTCCACCAACTACTGCGGCCTTGGAAACGAACACTCTCTCTGAAACCTCCGGGAATTAAGTTGTCTGCGCGGCTGCGCCGCGTTGTCTGAACGGCCTCGGCCGCGATGCGGGAGGGTATAGGGCGATGATCCGCGCCGCCCGGCTGCTCTGTGCCTCACTCCTCGCCGTAGCGGCGGTTCCGGCCGCCGCGACGGCCGCACCGGTCGGGCTCGTCACTCTGGGAGGCCCCGGCTCAGGAGCCGGCCAGCTCTCCTCTCCGCACGATGTTTCGGTCGACCCGGTTACCGGCAACGTCTCGGTCGCTGACACGGCCAACAACCGCATCTCCCAGTTCACGCCGAGCGGCACGTTCATCCGGGCCTTCGGGTTCGATGTGATCCCGGGCGGCGGCACCGGGCTCGAGGCTTGCACCGCGGCCACGACCTGCAAGGCCGGGACGGCCGGGGGCGCCGGGGGCGAGCTCGGCGCGCCCTATGGGATCGCCCAGAACGCCCAGGGGAACATCTTCGTGACCCAGGTGAACGACGCCCGCGTGAGCAACTTTCGCCCGACCGGGGGCTTCATCGCGACGCTCGGGTTCGACGTCGATGCAGTGATCGGTGGCGGCGAGCTCGAGGTCTGCGCCTTCGAGTGCCAGACCGGCGTGCCCGGAAGCCAGCCCGGCCAACTCGATCAACCCACCGGGATCGACACTGACCCCCTCGGGCGCATCTACGTCGCCAACCGCGGTAGTGGTCTGATCCACCTCTTCAGCCCGATCGATCTCTACACCGGCACCTTCGGCGATCCGGGCGCGGCCGGCGCGGCCGGGGTACTCGACAGTCCGGAGGGGGTCGACCTCGACGGGACGAACCTCTGGGTGGCCGACACCGGCAACTCGCGCCTCGCGCGGTTCTCAACCGGGTCGGGGGGTGAGCCGACCGCCTTCGAGGCTTACGGCTGGAACGTCGACCCCGCCGACCCGCCGGGCTCCTTCGGGGTTTGCTCGGCCCCCACGGGCGGATGCCAGGCCGGGACCCCCGGCACCGGCCTCGGCCAGTTCGACCAGCCGAGCGGAGTCGCCTTCACGAGCGACGGGAAGATCGCGATCGCCGACAGCGCCAACGCGTCGATCAACCGCCTCTCCGTGGCCCGCCTGCCCTTGGACTCCTTCGGCCCGGTCTCTGCGCCCAGCGCCATCGAGGCGGATTGCCGCGGCGCCCTCTGGGTCGCCGAGCCCGGCGTCGCGCAGGTGCGGCGCTTCGGCGAGACGGGGACACTCGCGCCCCCATGCACACCGCCCACGCCTCCACCCGTCGATCCCGGCCCCGACCCCGACCTCACCTACAGGATCCTGAGGATCGTTCGCCACGCGAGGGCCGGGACCGCGAGGCTCTACCTCCGTGTTTCGGCACGCACGAGCGTCGAGCTCAAGAGCCGGTCGGTCGTCCACACGAGGCGAGTGGGAGGACCAGGCACCGTGATCGTTCCCGTTCGAGCCCGTGGGGCAGCGAAACGCGCATTGAGCCGGACCGGCCGAGCCAGGGTCAGGATCGCGCTGTATCTGGACCCGGTCGGCGGCAACAGCTCCTATTCCTTCGGGCGCAGCTTCACGCTCGTGAAACGCCGGCCCAGGCACAAGCGCGCCTGAATGAACTTCCGCCTGGACGGAAGTCCAGTGCCCTCAAGGTGCCCGGCGCCCGGGCCGATTCCCTATGACTGCTCGGGCTCCGTCTCCTACGTCCTCCACGAGGCCGGCCTCCTCGACTACGCGCTCGACTCGACCGGCTTCATGCGCTACGGGCGCGGCGGCCCGGGCTCGTGGGTCGGTTTCTACGCGAGCCGCGGCCATGTCTTCATGGTCATCGCGGGCCTGCGCTGGGTCCCCACCTACATCACCGACGGCGACCGCACCGGCCCCGGCTGGTCGGATCAGATGCGGTCGACCCGGGGCTTCCGGGTGCGCCACCCCGTCGGGCTGCTGTCGGCCGGCTGATCAGCTGACGAACGCTCCGGCCCGGTAGAACCAACGGTCCGATGACGGCTGACGACGAAGAGCTCGCCGCCCGCTGCGCCCGTTTCGCCATCGACCTCTCGGTCGAGGCCTCCGAGGCGGCAGCCGAGCACCCCTGGGGGTTCTCAATCCTCAATCCGTCGATCCCACTCGTCTGGGACGCGAACCACCTCCACGTCACGGACCCGGGTCTCGGCGCCGCGGAGATCGTCTCGCTGGCCGACGAGATCCTCGGCGATGCCGGGATGAGCCACCGCTCCGTCGACTTCTTCGACGTGGAGGCCGGAGCGGCGATTGCCGCCGAGATCGAGCGGCTCGGCTGGGAGGTGGGCCGGACCGTCGACATGGTCCTCGAGGGTGAGCCAGGCGCCGCCCGGAGCGACCTCGAGATCACGCGGGAGCGCCAGGACGACATCGAGGGCCTCCGCCGGAGCCTGATCCGCGGCGACCTCGAACACCTCGACTCGACGAAGGGCGAGACGATGGTCGCCCAGCTGCTCGAGTGGGGCCACCGCCTCGGGCGCGCCGGCGGCGACCTCTGGTTCGCGGCCCGCGGCGAGGACGGGTCCCTCGCGTCCTCCTGTCGCCTTCTCGGCGGCGGCGGGGTCGGTCAGATCGAGGAGGTCGGCACGGTGCGGGCGGCCCGCGAGAAGGGGCTCGGCGGCGCGGTCACAGCCGCCGCCGCGCAGTTCTCACGTAGCCGAAGCGACGATCTCACCTTCATCACCGCGCTCGCGGATGACTGGCCGCGAGCGATGTATGAGCGGATGGGCTTCCGCCCGGTATCCACCGTCTGGACGTTCAGGCGGAAACCGTGACGGTTGCGGCCCTCCCCGTGCCGCCTGCCCTGATAGCGTCCCGCAAGTTAGGTCGGGTCATGAGATCCGGCAAGTCGTGTTTAGCGCTCGCAGGAACGTGGTCCTTTTGGCATCACTCCGCGTTCGCAGCACATGAAGCGGAGGCAAAATGCCTACAGGAACAGTGAAGTGGTTCTCAGACGAGAAGGGCTACGGGTTCATCACGCCCGATGACGGCTCGAAGGACGTTTTCGTACATCAC
>JBBSQE010000120.1:0-9940 GCA_038258095.1 Solirubrobacterales bacterium
CTCGCGGAAGTCCTCTCGGTCGGTCCACTCGATCTCGTCGAGGGCCTCGAAGGCATCGAGGATCTCGGAGGTCCCGATCGCGACGCCCTCGGAACGGAGCTCGTCGCAGAAGCCGAGCAGCCGCGGGGCGATCCCGGGGGGTCCCGCGTCGGCGCGCGGGCCGTAGGGACTGCTCACGGAGCGCTTGGCGAGGCCAGCTTGACCCCGACCCGTTCCGCAACGAGGTCGATGTCGGTGCGGTGCTTGACGATGATCGAGATCGATTGCTCGAAGACCTCACGGTCGATGTCGTCGGCTCCGAGCAGGAGCAGCGTTCGCGCCCAGTCGATCGACTCGGCGATCGAGGGAGGCTTCTTGAGGTCGAGGGCGCGGACCATGTCCACGACCTCGACGAGGCGGCGGGCGAGCTTCTCGTCGAGCTCCGGCGTGTGCAGGCGGACGATCTCGATCTCGCGCTCGGGGTCGGGATAGTCGAGCCAGAGGTACAGGCAGCGGCGCGTGAGCGCCTCGGTCAACTCGCGCGAGTTATTTGAGGTCAGGACGACGATCGGCATCGTCGAGGCCGACACCTGACCGAGCTCGGGCACGGTGATCTGGAAGTCGGAGAGCAGCTCGAGCAACATCGCCTCGAACTCCTGGTCGGTCTTGTCGATCTCGTCGATCAGCAGGACGACGGGATCGGGGCTCGCGATCGCCTGCATGAGCGGGCGCTCGAGCAGGAACTCGGCCGCGAAGATGTCGTCCTGCACTCCGGACCAGCCTTCCTCGCCTTGGCCGCCGGCCTGGATGCGCAGGAGCTGCTTGCGGTAGTTCCACTCGTAGAGCGCCTTGGCCTCGTCGAGGCCCTCGTAGCACTGCAGGCGGATCAGCTCACGCCCGGTGGCGCGGGAGAGAGCCTTCGCGAGCTCGGTCTTTCCCACGCCCGCGGGCCCCTCGACCAGGACCGGCTTGCCGAGGCGCTGAGCGAGGAACGACACGAGTGCCGCGGACTCGCCGGCAAGGTAGCCGGCGTCGGCGAGGCCGTCGCGGACCTCGGCGACCGACTGCGGCTCGGAGGAGACGGGCATCAGGCGATGATAGAAGCCCGACGCCGCGGCGGGCCGTCAGTGGGGCAGCCGAAAGCGAATCGAGGGCAGGAACGGTCCCTGCAGGGTGCGCCCGTCGTCGAGCAGCGATCGTGCCCCCCAGCGGAGGCCGCGGCGGAACGGCGCATCGAACTCGAAGTAGCCCTGCGAGTCGGTCCGGACGGCTCGCAGAAACACCGGGGACCGGCCTGTGCGCTTGATCCAGACCGAGGCGTGGACACGGCCGCCCGCCGGACGAGCATGGCCCCAGAGATGAACCGAGCCGCGGCTGATGCGGCGCACGAGCAGGGTCAGGGGGAACGACCGGCGCAACGGCTTCGGTGAGTTGTCGGCGTAGCGCAGCCCCGAGGTGAAGACGATTGCGTTCTGCGGCGGGTCATCGCGAAGGAGGTATTGGCCGAACGCGGCGACGTCCGGATTGCGCCAGGCGAGGTATTCGGCCGCCGCCATGTCGGTCGCCTGACGGATCGGCGAGAAGCCGACCGGGTGGGGTCGGCTGAGGACGCCGAACTCGGTGATGTAGACATCGAGCATGCTGCTGGTCGCCCCGACCTCGTAGGCCCTGGCCATGAGCCTGTTGAGCCGGCTCAGATTCGCGAGGTCGATGAGATTGCGATTCGGAGACAGCAACTGGGGCGGGGTCGAGTAGCCGTAGGGGTGGTGGGCGAACCCGGAGGCCTGAAGGGGGTCGCAGGGGTGGTCCGGGCCGAACCTGGAGTCCATGCAGAACAGCCCACGGGCGAAGTCGAGCGGGTTGATCCCCGTCCTGCCGCCGCTCGTCGCGGTCTCGCCGATCAGGACCTGATCAGAGCGGTGGCCGGAGTCGGCCAGGCCGTCACGTCCGGCGAGGTAGAGGCGCCGGTACAGGATCGGCGAGTAGGGGTGGCCGTTCTTGAACTGCGGGCCGAGGAAGACTCCGATGTTCGGCTCGTTCCACATCGCCCAGCGGTTGACGCGGGGGATCGGGCTGTGGTCTGAGGGGGACGGGCAGAGCAGCAGAGGACAGCCCGGGAAGTGAGTCGCGTCCCTGCCGTAGGACCCGCTGTAGCGGCGCCCGAGCGCTTCGACGAACGCCTGGTACTCGCTCGGGATCGGTTCGTCGACGGTGCTGTTGCCCGTGGCGCCGGCCCAATCCGGAATCGGGGCGGAGGGAGTCATCAGGACGCCCATGCCGAGTACGCGGGCGCCCCGCACTGTCTGGTCGAGGCCCGCGAAGGCCCCGTCGGGATAGTCGGCAGGATCGCTCGCGTCGAAGTCCTGCGGGCGGTTGTGCGCGTTCGGGGTGGGGGCGATGCTGCGCCAGGGCACGACCACGCGGACGACGTCGGCGCCGATCGCGTTCATCTCCAGAAGGTCGCGGACCCGAGCATCGACGCCCTCGGCGAGGATCGCCGTACCCGGGTCGAAGATGGTCTCCTCGTCGCCGGATGCGGATGCCGGCGCGGGAGTGGAGGCGATGCCCGCGAACAGCGCCGAGGCCATGCAAATGACCCCCGCAGCCGCTCTCGCCCCTCTCAACCTCGACATGAGGCGACCGTAGCAGCGGATAATGCGTGCGTGCTCCAGTTCCTCCCGCCTCTGGCGGAGATCCTTCCGCGCTCCCTCGGCCCCTATGTCTCGCTGATGTTCGTCGGTTTCGGCGTCGGGGTCCTCGGCCACATGACGCGGTCACGATGGCTCGTCGCTGTCGGGATCATCCTGATCTTCCTTGCAGCCTTTCTCTTTCCTCTCGCCCTGAACCTGACCACGAGCGAGCGACCGCCCGAAGCCAAGCGCTTCGATATATGAGTCGTCCGTTTCGCGCTCTCGTGGCCGCCTGCCTGTTGGCGGCGCTCATGCCTCCGGCTTCCGGGCCGGCGCGGCCGAGCCAGCCCCGGTTCTCCGACCCCGCTCAGCCCCTGTCCCTGAAGCCGATCAAGGAATCGGGCAGGTGGAAGCCTTACGTGCTCGACAGTCCGACCCCCGACGCTTATCCGAAGCGCGTCGAGGTTCTCGGCGACTCGGCGGCCATCACGAATCCGGAGGGACTGCTGGCGCCCGGTGGGGGCGTCACGACGCTGCGGGCCGGGGCCGCGATCGTCGTCGACCTCGGCCTCAACGTGGGCGGAACGGTCGACGTGTCGGTGACGAGCGCGAGCGGTGGGCCCCTGCGCGTCGCCTACAGCGAGAGCCGCCGGTACCTGTCGCCGATCGGCGATACCCAGAACACCGGCTCGATCGGGACGAACGACGATCCGAATGGGCGCTTCGACATCGTCGGCGGCACGGGCCTCTACAAGAGCCCGGGCATTCGCGGCGCCGAGCGCTACATGCTCCTCTCCCTGGACACCCCCGGCGAGTTCGCAATCGACTTCGTGCGGGTCACGATCACCCATCTGCGGCCGTCCGCCGCCGACTACACCGGCCACTTCCTTTCCTCCAGCAAGCTGCTCAACCGGATCTGGTTCGCGGGCGCCTACACGCTCGACATCAACGCGGTCCACGATCGGCGCAAGTCCAAGTCGCCGCTGCCGTTCAAGCTGGTCGACGGCTCCAAGCGCGACCGAGTGATCTGGCTCGGAGACCTGGCGATGCAGAGCCTCGTCGGGAGCTACACCGTCCGCCAGATGCCGGGCATCATCGATAGCTCGCTGCGAAGCTTCGGCTGCCAGCAGGAGCCCGGCGGGTACATCCCAATGGCCTCCGACCTGGTCGTCGAGTGTCCCGGGAAGCCGGGCCCGGCCGACGGGCCACCTCCTTCCACCTCGAAGAGCTATCCGACGCTCATCCGGCCCGACCGCCTGCCCAGCTACACCCCCTGGTTCGTGGTGGCGGTCTGCGACCACTACCAGTTCACCGGTGACGTGACCGCGACCTCCGCGCTGCTCCCGGTCATGCGCAGGACGCTCAGGTATTTCAGGTCAAAGCAGGCTCCCGACGGCCTCTTCGTGACCCCCGAGGACGCGATCAACTGGCGAGCCTTCGACCTCACGGCCGGAGAGGACGGCAACACGAACGCCCTGTGGGTCCGCGCGATGCGCCGCCTTGCGCTCGTCGAGGACCAGATCGGCGACCCGAAGCGGGCCAGGGCCGACCGGGCGATGGCCGACCGCCTCAGCAAGGACCTGATCAAGGTTCTCTATGACGGCAAGGCGAAGCTTTTCCTGACGAACACGCTCGACCCGGTCAGAAGCCACTCGCAGGACGGAACGGTCGAGGCCCTGCTCTCGGGCGTCCTGCAGGGCAAGCCGGCCCGGGCGGCGCTGGGTGCGCTCCGCAAGCGCCTCTGGACGAAGTTCGGCCCGGTGAACGGCGATGTCAGGACGGATCCCTACGTGTCGCGCTACATCTCGCCGTTCATGACCGGCTGGGAGCTGATCGCGCGCCTGGCGGCCGGGGACGAGCGGGGCTCGAAGCGCCTGCTGAAGACGCTCTGGGGCCGCATGGTCAGCCAGAGCCCGAAATCGACCCTGTGGGAGGCGATGGATGTCCATGGCGATCCGGTCTCGTTCGGAAACGGCAGGCTCTACCGCGGTCGGACCTCGCTCGCGCACGGATGGGCGGCGGCACCGGTGGTCGCCCTGTCCGGCTATGTCGCCGGGATGCGCCCGGCGGCGCCCGGGTGGGCGAGGTGGAAAGTGGCCCCGCAGACCCTCGGGCTCACCTTCGCCCAGGGGCGGGTCGGCACCCCGCGCGGCTCGCTCGCGTCGCGGTGGGAGGTCCACCGCCGCCAGGGCGACTTCCGCATGACCGTCGAAGCTCCCCGGGGCACCAGGGGAACCGTGTCCGTGCCCCTGCTCGGCACCCAGAGAACGATCGCGAGGAACGGGCGGATCGTCTGGGAGAGGGGCCATGCGGCCAACGGTTCCGGTGCGAGAAGGGACGGTTCCTACGTCAGCCTTCGCCAGGGACCGGGCCGGCACACCTACGCATGGCGCGGCAAGGGCTGACCAGGCATGCGAGGATCAGGCCGATGGCGCAGTCGCGGCTCGACGCACTCGACCTTTCACAGAAGCTCTCCTCCGCCGAGGAGGCGGAGCGCCTTGACGCGGCACGTGCGCGCCTCACCCGCCTACGGCTGACGCTCGGCGGCCTGATCGGTTCCGGCGAGCTCGGCCCGCCCGTCTGCGTCGTCTTCGAAGGTTGGGACGCCGGCGGCAAGGGAGGAGCGATCAAGCGTCTCACCGCGGACCTGGACCCCCGCCACGTCCGTGTCGTCCAGTTCGCCACCCCCACGTCCGACGAGAAGCGACACCACTTCCTCGGGCGCTTTTGGCCCGCCCTTCCCGGCTGGGGCGGGATGAGCATCTTCGACCGCTCCTGGTACGGGCGCGTCCTGGTCGAGCGGGTTGAGGGCTTCGCGGAGCGCGAGCAGTGGCTGCGAGCCTATGACGAGATCAACGGCTTCGAGCGCACGCTCGCCGACGAAGGCACGATCCTGATCAAGTTCTGGCTCCACGTCTCCGAGGAGGAGCAGCTGAAGCGATTCAAGCGCCGTGAGTCCGACCCGCTCAAGGCCTGGAAGCTGACCGATGAGGATTGGCGAAACCGCGCCAAGCGTCCCGCCTACCTCGAGGCCACGGAGGACATGGTCGCCCGCACCGACACACCCCTCGCGCACTGGGAGCTGATCCCCGCCGACTCGAAGCGCTTCGCGCGGGTCGCCGTCGTCGAGACGGTCAACCTGAGGATCGAGGAGGGGATGCGGCGCTGGGGCCTCGAGCCGCCCGAGGACCCCTAGAACCCTTGGCCCTGAGCTCGTCCCGCCGCAGCCGCAGACCGGCGACGATCAGGATCACCGCTCCGACGAACGACACGAGCGCCCCGTAGGTGAGGCCATAGTCGATCCGCAGTCCCTCGATGGTCGTGGTGGGGCGGTCGAGGGTCAGGATCGCGACGAGCGCTGCGGACCAGCCGCCGGCGACGGCGAGCAGGGTTCCCGAGTGCAGGGGAGCGGGGGGCCGGCGGCCGGTGGTGCCGCGGTAGAGCAGGAGACCGGCGGCCACGAGGGTGAGGAGGAGAGCGCCCTGTCCGAACCCGAACGACCCGAGGCCGCTCTGGACCCGGTGAGGGTCGAAGCGGACTCGGTACCACGGCAGCGGCAGACCGCCGAGGCAGATGAGGATGCCGAGCGCGGCGAGCTGCTCGAAGCGGCCCGGCCAGTGCATTGGCGCGCGCTCAGTCGAGTGGTTTGCGTCCATCGAAGCCCGTTTCGGGTCCGTGCCAGAAGTCGACGGCGTCGTCTGAGAGCTGCCAGCAGTAGAAGGCCTCCCGGCCGTCGATGACCGTCGGGAAGTCGATCAGCCCGCGTTCGATGTCGCGCACGAGGATGCCCGCCTTCGAGAGGCTCGTCAGCAGCCGGCGGACCTCGAGGAACGACTCGCCGACCTGGGTTCCGGCCTCACCGCCTCCGTTCTGCGGAGCGGCGTCCGAGAGGACGGTGTGGGCCTCGGCATCGGTCAGCAGGTCGCGCGCGTCGCGCAGGCGCTGCAGGAGCGGGCGCAGCGTGGGCAGGGAGGCGTTCGCCTCCTCCCGGGTGTAGTGGCGCACCCCCTCGCTCAATTGCCGGCCGGGGTGGCGGCTGCGTCGCGGATCCGCTCTCCGAGGAGCTGCGCATCCCGCTCGCCGACGATGCGAAGCTGGCCCTGGAAGGCGAGATGCCAGTGCTCGGCCGGCCACTTCGCGATGTGCTCCAGCCGACCGACCATCTCGATGGCCGGGACGAAGTCCTCCTCGTCGAGCACTACGACGGGCTCGGCGTCGACCCGCCAGGGGTAGGCGTCGGGCTTCTTCGGGTTGCCGGGCCAGACCGGCGTCCTGTCCTCGAACATCTCCGAGGTGACCCGAGCGATTGCGCCGAACTCCTGAACCTGGGTGAGGTAGAAGACGATCTCGTCGCCGACCTCCATCTGCTCCGCCTGGTTCCGGCGTCGCTCCTTGAAGCCGATGACGTCGAAGCCGCGCTCGACGTTGACGCGGAAATTGTCGGGTGAGCCGGTGAGGATCCAGGTCTTCATCAGGTCAGCGTATGGGTATGTCCTCGACGCCGTCCGCCTCGCTTGGCTGCTCGCCCGGCGGCCGCTGGAGGTAGCCGTCGATCAGGGCTCGCAGCATCATCAGGGAGTCGCGCTGGACGGCCTGGAGCTGGCCGCGGATCTCCGGCGGAGCGCCCGAGCGGAGTACCTCGGCGCCGCGGCAGATCGGGCACCACTCGAGACAGGCGTGACCATCGGGCGGATGAGGACCGAGGCCCGACCCGGGGGGCGTATCGCCCTGCGGGGGCGGATCGCCCTCCTGCGGCGGCGTATCGCCGGCGTCCGGAGCGGCTCGGGGGCGGTCACGGTCGGTCCCGGCCGTCCCGTAGAGCTCCCAGAAGCGCCCGGGGCCGTGATCGGAGATCTGGTCAACCGGCTTTGACATCCTCGAAGGTCACCTCCAGCTTGCCGTCAGTGAAGCTCGCGGCCGAGGGCCTATGCCTGGCCAGCGCGGTGGGGAGGATGATAGTCCGCCGCTCACCGCCGACTGAGACGATCAGCTCGTCGCCGACGCGCTTCAGGTCGATCTCCGAGCGTTCCGCGAAGGGGATGTGCACACGCAAAACGGCGGAGTCTCCTTCCATCTCCATCTCGCGGGCGAGCTCGGGATGAAGGAGGGCATCTGCCTCGATGTCCCCGAACACCTCGTCACCGAGGCGGTCGAGCATCCGGGCGCCCCCCACCTCTTCGTCGAAGAACCGCGCCTGGAGGATCGGCAGGGGAGCGAAGCCCTCGTGAATCGCCTCCAGGCTCTCCTGCTGGCGGGCCCGCCAGGCTTCGAAGTAGCCCCCGTCGACATCGGCGGGGAATACCCGGTTGACGACCACGGCATCGGTCAGGTAGCCGTACAGGTTCAGGTACGTGTAGGTCCGCTGCGTCTCGCGGATGACCATCCGGTCTGGGTTGGTGACGAGCCTGATCGAGCAGGTCCGGCCGTCGCGAAGGATCGCGTTCATCTCGATCAGGTTGCGGACGAGCACTCGGACCTCGGCGAGCACCTCCGGGCCGGGCAGCTCGAGGTCGAGGCTGCGGGCGATCGGGCGTGCCGCTCCGGTGAGGCGCTTCTCCCAGGGGAAGACCTTCTCGAGCCACCAGCGGGCGATGTCGGGGAAGCCGAGCAGCCGCAATGTCTCGCCGGTCGGCGCGCAGTCGACGATCACGGCGTCGAACTCCCCCGAGGTGTGGTGGCGCTTGATCTGCAGGAGGCTGAAGAGCTCGTCCATCCCGGGCGGGACCGTCAGCTCCTCGGCGCGTATGCGCTCGATCCCACGGCCGGCCAGGAGCGTTGCGAGCCATCGCCGCACGGCACCCCAGCTCTCCTCCATCTGGCTCTGAGCGCGAACCTCCTGCCCCCCGAGGCACTCGCCGGCCGGCGTCGGCTCCGGGCCGAGACCGGTTTCGAGCGAGTCCGAGAGGCTGTGGGCGGGGTCGGTCGACAGGACGACCGTCCGCAATCCGGCGGCGGCGCAGCGGCGCGCCGTCGCGGCGGCGATGCTGGTCTTACCCACGCCGCCCTTGCCTGTGTAGAGAATGGTCCTGGCCGCCTTGACGGGTGTGAGCCTACCCGTGAATCTCCGGTACCGTTGGCGCCTCGAACCCCGAACCTGTGAGGAACTCTTGAGCAGATTGCGCTTGTTCAGCATCTTCCTGGCCGTCTTCGCGATGATCGCGACCCTCGCCGCCTGCGGCGGATCCAGCGATTCCGGTACCGGGGGCGGCGACACAGGCGCCAGCTCCGAGAATCCCCAGACGGTCCTCAACCAGGCGTTCAGCGCCGATGCGGCGATCAAGAGCGCTGACATCGACCTCTCACTAGATTTCGCGGCGAAGGGCTCCTCCGAGGCGAACTTCTCGGCCAGCCTGACCGGTCCCGTGGAGGGCGGCGGCGGGGATGTCCCGAAGTTCGACCTCACGGCCAAGGCTGATGGCTCCGGCTCGGGTCAGAACTTCAACTTCGAGGGGGGCGCGACGTCGACCGGCGATGCGTTCTACGTCTCCTACGGGGGCAACTCGTATGAGCTGGACGCAGCCACGGCGAGCTATATCAAGCAGGCATTCCAGGCCTCCTCGAAGCAGCAGACCGGGCAGACCGGCAGCCTCCAGGCTTTCAAGAACGTCCTCACGAACCTGAAGAACGAGGGGACCACGGACGTGGAGGGGACCGAGACGGTCGAGGTCTCCGGGGACGTGGACGTAAAGAAGCTGGTGGACGCGATTCGCCCGCTCGCAGAGCAGGCCCAGTCCCTCGGGACGGTCGCTCCGGGAACGAGCATCCCGAGCCCGGCCGAGCTCGATCAGGTCACGCAGCTCATCAAGAGCGCGACATTCGACGTCTACGCCGGCGCCGACGATCACGTCCTCCGCAAGCTGACCGCGACGATCGATCTCGACGATCCGGCGTCGAGTGACACCGCGACGATCGAGTTCGACCTCACGCTCGACAAGGTCAACGAGTCCCTCGATGTCTCGGCCCCGGACAACGCGAAGCCGTTGAGCGACCTCGTCGGGCCGGGTGGCCTGAGCGGCATCCTCGGCGGCGCCGGCCTGAGCGGCGGCTCGGCCGGCGGCAGCGGCGGCACCGCTGCCGCCCCAACCCAGGAGCAGCTCCAGTGCCTACAGACGGCAAAGACCGCCGCGGATTTGTCGAACTGCATCGGGCAGTAGAGGGCTGCGACCCTCCGTGCACGGATGAGTGACGGAGGGCCTGGCCCGACCCACGGCATGCCGAAGATCGATGGCCGGTTCTTTCTCGGACCGCACGGCTGGCCGTACCTGCTGGCACCTCTGATCCCGCTCGCCGTCGCGCTCGAGGCGCTTGGATCGACGGCCGGAATCATCTTC
>JBBSQE010000121.1:0-9878 GCA_038258095.1 Solirubrobacterales bacterium
CCCACCAGGAGTTCCTCACGATCGACACGAAGAACATCCTCTTCATCTGCGGCGGTTCCTTCGCCGAGCTCGACAAGGTGGTCGAGAAGCGGATCGGCAACCACGGGATGGGGTTCGGTGCGGCGATGGAGTCCACCGAGAAGAAGGACCTCGGCCAGCTCTTCGCCGAGGTGCTCCCCGAGGACCTCATTGAGTACGGCCTGATCCCGGAGTTCATCGGGCGCCTGCCGGTCGTCTCGTCGCTCCAGCCGCTCAGCCGCGATGACCTGATCACGATCCTCACCGAGCCTCGAAACGCGCTCACCCGCCAGTTCCAGCGCTTCTTCGAGTTCGACGACATCGAGCTCGTCTTCGCCGAGGACAGCCTCGAGGCGATCGCCGACAAGGCGATTGCGCGCGAGACCGGCGCCCGCGGCCTGCGCTCGATCCTCGAGCAGACCCTTCAGGAGGTCCAGTTCGACCTGCCCTCGCGCGGCGACGTAACTAAGTGCGTGATCACGCGGGAGACGATCCTCCACGGCCGCCCGCCGACCCTGGTGACCGAGGCACAGCCGCAGGACATCGGGCCCGAGGAAATCATCGAGGAATCCGCTTAGCCCGACCGTTCCGCGGGCCCTCTTTCGGCGCATTCGTTGCCGGTTCGACGGTGCCATGGCACCCGTCATCCGGCAACGAAGTCCGGCCACTCGGGTTTCGGGCGACCTAGAATCCGCGGAGATGAAGTCAGAGGCCTCAGCGCTCGAATCCTCGCTGCGCCACCAGCTCCGCCCGATCTTCGACCGGGTGGTGATCAAGGAGCTCGATTCAGACCGTGTCCGACGGTCGGGCCTGGTCGTTCCCGAGGGGACCCACGAACCTCCGCCTCAGCAGGGGATCGTTCTCGCGGTCGGGCCGGGGCTCGACTGGTGGGAGCAGGCAGGCGTCTCGATGCCGGTATCCCCCGGCGACCACGTGGTCTTCCCGGCCGTGGCCGGAGCATGGGTCGAGGTCGACGAAGAGCGCCTGCTCGTCTGCCGCGTGACCGACCTACTCGGGGTTCTTGAGCAGATCTCCTAGCGCCGATTGACGGTCCGGCGATGCTTCACTGCGCGTGGGGCGGGGGCCGGGTGGAGCCGCGAGCGAGACTGTGCTCGCGGAGTGGTTGTGCCCGGGTCCCCGCGTCAACTCCACGGTTGCGCCGTTGGCCGTCACTCGACGTCTTGCCCGTTGGCCGTCAGGACGACGTCGATGTTGCCGCGAGTGGCGTTCGAATAGGGGCAGACCTCGTGGGCGGCCTTGACGGCCTCGACTGCCTCGGCGGAGTCTGAAATGGACGGCAGTGTCACCGCAAGCTCAACGCTCAGGTCGAAGCCCTTGTTGTCGTTCGGCGCCAGCGAGACCTTGGAGTCCACCGAGACGTCTTCGGCTTCGAGCTTCATCCTCCGTGCCACGCGTTGGAGTGCGCTTTCGAAGCAGGCCGCGTAGCCCACCGCGAATAGCTGTTCGGGATTCGTACCGCCCCCCTCGCCACCGAGCTCCTTCGGGATACGGATGTCCACCTCGAGGTCCCCGTCGCTGCTTTTGCCGTGGCCTGCGATGCGGCCTCCGGTCACCGTTGCTTCGGCTGTGTAGAGGATCTTGCCCATGGTCATCTCCTTGCGGTGGTCTCGTGCCAGCCGCGCCGGCCGCGCCCCAGCACCTCTCACCAACAATAGGCGCACGCCCTCAGCGGACGACCATTCGCTCCTCCAGCACCTCGGCGGGCATGGGGACGCTGAAAAAGAAGCCCTGTGCATACTGGCAACCGAGCTCCCGCAGGCCTGCGAGCTGGCCTGGCCCCTCGACGCCACTGGCGATGGTCGCCAGGCCGAGCTCCCGTCCGAGGCTGATCGCCTCGGCCGCATTTTCGACGTCGTGGGTTCGGTCGGGGATGCCTGCGACGATCGAGCGGCTGATCTTCAGCGCCGTCGTCGGCAGATCGCGCAGGAGTGGCGCCTCGACGACGCCGAAGAAGTCGTCGACCATCAGGGAGACGCCGAGATCGGCCAGTGCCTGGAGCTTCTGGACCGTCCTGCCGCCCGCCTCGGTCAACGCGGACTCGGAAATCTCGAAGCCGAGCCTGGGGCCGAGACCCCCGGCCGGGTCGGCGGCGGCCACGGACTCGGCCAGATCGGCCTCGTAGACGTGGGCCTCGGAGAGATTGATCGAGATCTCGAGCTCGGAGGCCGTTCCGGTCCGCCAACGCTCGAGCTGTCGGACCGCCCGGTCGATCGCCCATCTCTCGAGGGGCACCAGGAGGTCGTTTGCCTCGGCGAGCTCGATGAAGTCCCCCGGCGCGAGGATTCCACGCTCCGGATGCGACCAGCGGGGCAGGGCCTCGAGCATCGTTGCCGACCGATCGGCCAGGGAGACGATCGGCTGGAAGTAGAGATCGAGATCTCCTCCCTCGATGGCTTTCCGCAGCTCATCCGCCCGTAGTCCCCTGCCCCGGCCTTCCTCCATGGACCGCGATGCTAGATGACCGATTCCGATCCCTTCATCAAGACCGCGACCGGCGTTGACGAGCGTCCCGAGGGCGGCTTCCTCGCCCGGACTAGACTCGCGCACCTTGACGCAGCCCGACCGAAAAGCCCTCGAGGAGACCACCCGCTATGACCCGGGCGCTGTCGAGCGGCCGATCTTTGACTCCTGGATCCGGGGTGGCTACTTCCACCCCGAAGCTGAGGGCACGGCGGATGAGAACTTCTCGGTGGCGATCCCACCGCCGAACGTCACCGGTGCACTGCACATGGGCCATGCCCTCAACGGCTCGATGCAGGACGCATTGGTGCGGATGAACCGGATGCGCGGGCGGAACACCCTCTGGATCCTCGGCACGGACCATGCCGGGATCGCGACACAGTCGGTCGTCGAGCGCGAGCTGCGCAAGGAGGGTGTCGACCGGCGCGAGATCGGCCGCGAGGCCTTCACCGAGCGTGTCTGGGAGTGGAAGGCCGAGTACGGGTCGCGGATCGTCGAGCAATACAAGAGCCTCGGCGCCTCCTGTGATTACGACCGCGAGCGCTTCACGCTCGACGAGAACTACGTCCGCGCGGTCCGCCGAGCGTTCAAGACGCTCTACGACAAGGGCTTCATTTATCGCGACAACTACATGGTCAACTGGGACCCCGGCTCGCGCTCGGCGATCTCCGACCTGGAGGTCGAGAACCGCGAGGTCTCAGACCACATCTACTCGATCGACTATCCCGTCGCCGGCACGGACCGGGTCCTCACCGTCGCCACGGTGCGCCCCGAGACGATGCTCGGCGACTCCGCCGTGGCGGTCAACCCGGCAGACGACCGCTACGCAGACCTGATCGGCGAGCGGTGCGAGCTGCCCCTGGTCGGAAGGCTGATCCCGGTCATCGCCGATGACCACGTCGACCCTGAGTTCGGCACCGGGGCTCTGAAGATCACCCCCGGTCACGATCCCAATGACTTCGAGATCGGCCGGGCCAACGGGCTCGAGGAGCTGACCGTGATCGGCGAGGACGGGCGCATGAACGACGCGGCCGGTGAGCGCTTCGAGGGGCTGACCGCCGCGGAGGCGCGGGATGCCGTCGTCGAGGCGCTCCGCGAGGAAGGGAAGCTCTCGGCCGAGGAGCCCTACGCGCACTCCGTCCCGTTCTCCCACCGCTCGGGAGAGCGGATCGAGCCGCTCGTCAGCCTTCAGTGGTTCTGCCGGATGGATGAGCTCGCGCGGCCCGCGATCGACGCCGTCGAGAACGGTGATGTGCGGATCGCCCCCGGGCAGTGGAAGCGCGTCTATCTCGACTGGATGGAGAACATCAGGCCCTGGTGCGTCTCCCGCCAGCTCTGGTGGGGACACCGGATCCCGGTCTGGTACTGCGATGCCTGCGAGGAGACCGCCGTTTCCGAGACGACCCCGGAGCGCTGCGAGTCCTGCGACGGTGACCTCCGCCAGGACGAGGATGTCCTCGACACCTGGTTCTCGTCCGCGCTCTGGCCCTTCGCGACGCTCGGCTGGCCTGATGACACCGCCGACCTCCGCGCCTTCTACCCGACCTCGTTCCTCACGACCGCCCGAGAGATCCTCTTCCTCTGGGTCGCGCGGATGATCATGACCGGCGTCGAGTTCGCCGGGGACGTGCCGTTTCGCGATGTCTACGTGCATTCGGTGATCCAGGCCCGCGACGGGCGGCGCATGTCGAAAAGCCTCGGCAACGGGATCGACCCGCTGGACGAGATCGCCGAGCACGGTGCCGATGCCCTGCGCTTCGGCCTCCTCGCGATGTCCTCGACGCAGGACGTTCGCTACTCCGATGCCAAGGTCCAGCAGGGCCGCGACCTCGCGAACAAGATGTGGAACGCGAGCCGGCTGATCCTGTTGAACGTGGGGGAACCGGGAGGTCCGGCCGCAGAAGAGGCGGAGAGGCCGGAAGACCGTTGGATTCTCTCGCGCCTCGAGCGGACGATCGCCGAGGTGACCGAGAGCCTCGAGACCTACGACTTCGCACGGGCTGCGCCCGAGCTCTACCGGTTCTTCTGGTCAGAGCTCTGCGACTGGTATCTGGAGATCGCGAAGCCCCGGTTGTATGACGGCGACCCCACGGTCTCGGCGGTCCTGCTGCGCGCGCTCGAGCGCTTCCTCGCCCTCGTCCACCCGGTCATGCCGTTCGTGAGCGAGGCGATCTGGGCCCATCATCCCGCCAACGACGGCCCACTCGTGGTCCACGCCTTCCCCGAGCCCGATGAGAGCCGGGTCGATGCCGATGCAGAGGGTGAGACCCGCGAGGCGATCGAGTTCACCGGCCGGCTGCGGGCCTGGCGCGACCTAGCCGGCGTCCCCGTCGCGAGCGTGATCTCGGCGCGGTTCGACGGGTCCGAGCCGCCGGAGTTCGTCGGCCGTCTCGCGCGCTTCGACTTCGGCACCGGGGAGGGCGAGGTGCTGGCCACGGTCGGGCCGGTTCAGGTCCTTGCCTCGGAGGGACTCGATGCGGACGCCGTCGCATCCCGCATCGAGGCGCGCCGCGAGGAGCTGCGGGCCGAGGTGAAGCGCGGTGAGAGCAAGCTCGCCAACGCCGGCTTCGTCGAGGGCGCGCCCGCCGAGGTCGTCGCGGTGGAGCGAGCGAAGCTCGATGGGTACCGCAGGGAGCTGGAGGAGATCTCGTAGCCGCCGGGTTGCGTGGGAGCACCTGGGAGGCTCGAGACGCGGAGGACTACCTCGCGTCGCTCGAGCCCGTCGGGTGGAAGCTCGGCCTCGAGCGGATGCACAGGCTGACGACGCTGCTCGGCATGCCTCAGCACCGGTTCGCGTCGATCCACGTCGTCGGCACGAACGGCAAGTCCTCGGTGGCGCGGATGACGATGGCTCTGCTCGGAGCGCATGGCCTGAGGACCGGCGCATGTGTCTCCCCGCACCTGCACTGGTGGGCGGAGCGGATTTTAATCGACGGGGCCGAGATCGAGCCGGGCGCCTTTGCCGCAGCCGTGGAGCGGACCGCCGAAGCCGCCGGCACGGTGGACCGCACGCTCGAGGACGGCGAGAACGTCACCCAGTTCGAGGTCGCGACGGCGGCCGCCTTCGTCGCCCTGGCCGCGGCCCGCGTGCAGGCCGGTGTCATCGAGGCCGGGCTCGGCGGCCGGCTCGACGCAACCAACGTCATCCCCTCGAAGGTCACGGTCCTGACCTCGATCGGCCTGGATCACACCGAATGGCTGGGCGGTACGGTCGAGGAGATCGCGGCCGAGAAGCTCGCGGTGCTGCGCGACGGGTCGACGCTGGTCCTCGGCGACGTGGCGGCGCCGGTTCGCGAGATCGCGTTCCGTGCGGCTGACCGGCACGGGGCACGCGTCCTCGAACCCTCACCGGACGGGACGCCGATCAGGCTCCGCGCGCCCGGTGAGTTTCAGCGGCGCAACTTCGCGCTTGCCGCCGCTGCCGCCGCCGCTTTCCACGGCCCACTCGACCCCGGGAAGGTGCGGGCGGTCGCGGCGGACGTGGTCGTGCCGGCTCGGCTCGAGCGCCTGCCGGGTGACCCTCCGACGCTTCTCGACGCCGCGCACAACCCCGACGGCGCCGCGGCGCTGGCGGAGGCGCTCCCGGAGGCGTCGGGAGGCCGGCCGGTCATGGCCTGCATCGGGGTCCTCGCGGAGAAGGATGCCGAGGGCATTCTCCGCGCGCTGGCGCCGGAGGTGGCACACGTGACGACGACGGAGTTGCCGCCCGGGGCGCTGCGGGGGAGAGGCCGTCCGGGCGCGAGCTTCCATCCGGCGGCCCGGCTCGCGGGGATCTGTGAAGAGCTCGGAGTCCCCGTGACGGCTGTTCCGGACTCGGCCCGCGCCATCGCCGCGACGCGGGCCAGGGCCGCCGCCGAGGGGGGAGTCGCGCTCCTCACCGGGTCTCACTACCTGCTCGGTTTGGCCGACGGGCAGGCGGGAGCCGATCGAGGGGGCTGAGGTCGCCGCGCTTGTGTGATGATTCACGCGATGGACCGCGAGGCGCGCTCAGAGTTGCTGTCGATGATGGGCCTAGTCGCTGCCGTGGTCGCCGTCGTGATCCTCGTCTTCTTCGGCGTGGGCTACCTTTTCGGGCGTCTGTTCCTCTGATCGAACCGTTGCGCGCGGGACTCGGCGCGGGCGTGCCCATCTGACAGGAAGTAAGCTTTCCCGCCCGCTACCAGGGATTTCCGCCTTCGAGGACCTCTGACCAATGCCCTTCGCCATATTCGGCATAACAAACGATGGCCTGAACTTGGCCGCCAGCCTCATCCTCCTGATGCTGGTCGCCCTCTACGTCGCGCTGGTCGTCTACACCTTTTTCGACGCACGCCGCCGCGTCGATGACCCGGTGCTCGTCGCCGTCGCGACCGTCGGGTCGCTGATCCCTTTCATCGGCACCGCCGTCTACGCGATCCTGCGGCCGCCCGAGTACCTCGAGGATGCCCGTGAGCGCGGACTCGAGATCCAGGCTGCGGAGCTCCGGGTCCGCCAGCTCGCCGAGCTCGCCTGCCCCAACTGCAACTTCCCGGTGGAGAAGAACTACCTGCGTTGCCCGAACTGTCAACGCCGCCTCAAGGACCCCTGCCACCATTGTGGCAAGCCGGTCGACCCCCGCTGGGCGCTGTGCCCGTACTGCGAGACCTCGTTGCCGGGGCGCTCGCGGCAGGGCAGGTCCGGGCCGTCCCCTGACGAGCGCCGCGAGCCGAGACCGGCGCGTGGCCCCGCGCGGTCGCAGGGCGGGCCGAAGCGAAGCCCGGCCGGCGACGCCGGACGCGCCTCGGGCGAAGGCAGCGCAGCGAATAAGGCCGCGCCGAAGCGCCGCTCGCGGCCGAAGACGTCCGACGGTGACGAGAAGCGCTCCGAGGGCGGCTCTCGCCGGTCCGCCGAGCAAACGTCCCGCTCCCGGTCCTCATCCGGGCGTGACAAGGATTCGGGCGGCGGGCGCGGCGGCAGCGGTTCACCGGATTCCCCCGAGCGCTCGTAACCGCTAGGTTTCCGCGCCGTGAGCCGGACACTGATCCTCATCAAGCCAGATGCTTTTTCCCGCGACCTGACGGGCGAGGTTCTCGCGCGCTTCGAGCGCAAGGGCCTTCAGATCAAGGCCCTCAAGCTCCTCACCGCCGACGAGGCGATCGCGCACGCGCACTATGCCGAGCACCGCGACAAGCCCTTCTTCGGTGAGCTTGTCGACTTCATCACCGGCGGCCTGCTCGTCGCCGCGGTCCTCGAGGGCAGCGAGGCGGTTCCGGCCGCGCGGCAGCTGATCGGCTCCACGAATCCCGTCGAAGCCGCCCCGGGGTCGATTCGCGGCGACTTCGCGCTCGAGGTGACCACGAACATGGTCCACGGGTCGGACTCCGATGAGTCGGCCGAGCGGGAGATCGGGATCTGGTTCCCCGAGCTCTCCCAGTAGTCCCCACGTGCGGATAGTCCTGGCCTCCAGGTCGCCTCAACGGCGAGAGCTGCTCGGCTCGCTTGGCGTCGACTTCGACGTGCGTCCCTCCGACGTCGACGAGCGAAGCGAGGGCGATCCGGCCGAGGTCGTGCTCGAGAACGCTCGGATGAAGGCCCGGGGCGTGGCCGAGCCCGGTGCGCTGACGATCGGTTGCGACACCGACGTCGCGCTCGGGAACATGTTGCTTGGCAAGCCGGCGGACGAGGACGCCGCCCGCGGGCACCTGCGGGCGATGTCCGGCACCACCCACGAGGTCCTCAGCGGGCTCTGTCTGCTCGGGCCGGGGCAGGGGCTGGAGCGGACCGGGGTCGCTCGCACCTCCGTCACCTTCAGGACCCTCACCGACGAGGACGTCGAGACGTACGTCGCGACCGGCGAGTGGCGAGACCGCGCCGGCGGTTACGCGGTCCAGGGTGTCGGGGCGACCCTCGAGGAGCGAATCGAGGGCGACCTGACGAATGTGATCGGCCTCCCGCTCGGGCTGCTGCTGGACCTCGCTCCGGAGCTTCGCCCCTGAGGTCTCTCGAAAGTTTGACCGACGTACGTTTCACCTTACAGTCACGGCGAACGTTACGTCGGTCCTCTCCGGTGGCGGGCGTATGTGACAGAAGGCACCAGGATTCCCGCATTTTGCGGTGATTAGCAAGCGTCAGTGGGTCGTTCGCTAGGATCGATGGCAGCGCTTCGCCTCTCGAACTGCAAACTCCGGCGATCCGTGCCAGGCAGGCGAAGCCGCCGCTCGCCGGATCGAAAGGAAGCTCGATCTTCGCCGCAACACTGACCCGCTGATGGGCGTTCTCAGCTACTTGACAGGCCTCGGAGGCCGCGATCTGGCGGTTGACCTCGGCAGCGCGAACACGGTCGTGTACGTGCGCGGGCGCGGGGTCGTCCTTTCGGAGCCCACGGTGGTGGCGGCCGACCCTGTCACGGGGCGCGTCCGCGCGGCCGGCCTCGAGGCTTTGGAGCTGCTCGCCGGTGACCCCGGGACCCTCGTCGGGGTCCGGCCGCTCCGCGAGGGCGTTGACGACAACGCGGAGCTGACGGCGCAGATGCTCGGGCAGTTCATCGCCCGGGTGCATCAGGCGCAGTTCGCCCACCCTCGTGTCGTCGTATGCCTTCCACCCGGCGAGGCGGCCGCCGACCGCGTCGTCGAGGACGCCTGCCTCGCGGCCGGCGCGAGCGAGGCCCGGGTGATCGAGCGACCGATCGCCGCGGCGATCGGCGCCGGCCTGTCCGTCGGGGAGCGCCGCGGCTCGATGGTCGCCGACATCGGCGCCTCGGGGACGGAGGTAGCGGTGATCACGCTGGGCGCCGTCGCCGTCTCCTGCTCGATTCGATCCGGTGGAGACGAGCTCGACCGGGCGATCGCCGATCACTGCGGGCGGGCACACGGGCTGACGATCGACCCCCTCACCGCCGAAGAGCTGAAGATCACGTCGGGAGCCGGGGTGGACCCGGCCGGGGGTCTCGTGCTCGAGGTGAGCGGAACCGATGCCGCATCGGGGTCGTCCAGGACGGCCACGCTGTCCGCGACCGAGGTCCGCAGCGCCCTTGAGGAGCCGATCCGTCGGATCGCCACGGCCATCACCGAGACGGCCGAAGCCGCGCCCCCGTCCCTTCGGGGTGACATCATGGACTTTCCGGTCACGCTTGTAGGGGGCGGATCGCTGCTGCAAGGACTGGCGCAACGCCTCCGTGACGAGTGCCGGATGCCGGTTCAGGTGGCAAAGTCCCCTCTCACGTGCGTCGCGGTTGGCGCCGGAGCCTCCTTCGTGGAGTTCGAGGCCTCAGACCGCGCCGGTGCCGGAACCGGACCCTCCAGCCGCGACGCCGCCTGACCAAGACCTTCGATGCCCGAGAAAACACTTCCAACCCGAGCGATGAGCTCAGATCTGAACCATGTATCGCAAGCAGCTTCGCCGCCGTAGAACGGTTCTCGCAC
>JBBSQE010000122.1:0-9877 GCA_038258095.1 Solirubrobacterales bacterium
CCCATCGGGACCGCGAGCCGGTCCTCGAGCTTCGTCCCGTCCGTCATCAGCGCCGCCGTCCCCGACCCGAAAGCGATCAGGATTCCCGGCACGAAGTGGTGGATGTGGCGCTTGCCGATCTTCACGTTTCCGAACGGCCACCAGCTGTCGCGGATGCCCCAGGTCGACAGGCGCACCACCGCGAACGCGCCGAGAAACCCGGTGAGGATGTTGAGAAGCACCGTCTCCGAGCGCGGGGTCGCCGCATAGCCCTCGACGGCGACGCCCACAGTGTCGAGCGCCGCTGCGGGCGCGGTCGGGATGTCGAGGTCACCCTTGGACTCCGCGCGCTCGTGGGAACGGCGAAGGAGCATGCGGCTGTACTGACCCACCAGGACCGTGCCGGCGGTCGCCAGCGCGGTCGCCGCGAGCGCGACGGTGACTGTGTCGGCTCGCCGGGAGGACTGCGGCTTACGGAGGCGGGCCGGGACCCTCAAAGGCGGACCTGGTTGTCCGCCGTGATCGACCGTGTCACGCCGCGAAAGTCGATGACGAGCTGCCCGCGTGCCACGACGTCCTCGTAATCGATCTCGGGGTGGGCCGTGACGATGGCGATCAGGTCGGCCGAGGCGATCTCGTCCTCTACCGGGACCGAAGAGAGGCCGGCCTGCGGGAGGTCCGGGACGTGTGGGTCGTGGTAGACGACATCGCCGCCGAGCGCCTGGAGCCGCTGGATGATCTTCAGCGACGGCGCCTCTCGGGTGTCGCCGACCCCGGCCTTGTAGCTCGCGCCGAGCACCAGGATCCGCGAGCCGTTGACGGGCTTACCCGCCGTGTTGAGCGCCCGCTCGATGCGCTCGATGCAGAAGTGGGGCTGGGACTGATTGATCTTCCCGGCGAGCTCGATGAACTCCGGGTAGAAGTCGTGCTCGCGTGCCTTGAAGGCGAGGTAGAACGGGTCGACCGGGAGGCAGTGGCCGCCCATCCCGGGCCCCGGCTCGAAGCGCATGTAGCCGAACGGCTTCGTCGCCGCTGCGTCGACCACCTCCCAGATGTCGATCCCGAGCCGGTCGCAGAGCTGGGCCATCTCGTTGACCAGGGCGATATTGACCGAGCGGAAGATGTTCTCGAGCAGCTTCGCCGTCTCGGCCGCCTCGGGGGTGGAGAGGACGACCACCTCGTCGCACACCTCCGAGTAGAGGGCCCGCGCACGTTCGGTGCAGGCCTCCGTGATACCGCCGACGAGTTTCGGTGTCGTCCTGACGGTGAAGTCGGTCCGGCCCGGGTCGATCCGCTCCGGAGAGAAGGCGAGATGGAAGTCGACTCCGACCTTCATGCCGCCCTCCTCGAGGATCGGCTGAAGACGCTCGCGGGTCGTGCCGGGATAGGTCGTCGACTCGAGGACCACGAGCTGCCCGGCGCGGAGCACGGTGGCCAGGGATTTCGCCGATCCGAGCAGATACGTCAGGTCCGGCTCGCGCGACCCCGTCAGCGGCGTCGGGACACAGATGATCACCGCGTCGCAAGGTGAGAGGTCGGCGACGTCCTCGGTCGCCTGCAGGCTACCCCCTGCCGCTGCGAGGGCATCGTCAGAGACATCCTCGACATAGCTGCGCCCGGAAACGAGGCTCGAGACCTTGCTGGGGTCCACGTCGAGCCCGACTACCTCGTGCCCGGCTTCGGCGAAGGCGACCGCAAGCGGAAGGCCGACGTAGCCGAGGCCGATGATTCCGACCTTCATGCGGTCCAGTCTAGGCGGGCCGGTTCGGATTCCCGCAAATAGGGGTACAGAACCGCCGATCCAAGGCGACGATTACATAGAATGGTGTTCGTGAAGCGCCTGCTGACCCCCGCGATCGCCGGCTACAGCGCCGTTCGCCATCTCGCTCGGTACCTCGGGTACCACTCGGCGGGCTCCCGGCACGAGCTCTAACCAACCAGCCTCCGCCCCCGCAAAGCGATTCCCGAAGCGCTCGTTCAGCCCGTGACCGGCGCCGGCGCCTGCTTCTTGGCGGCGGTCCGGGGTGCCTTTGGACGCGGCCCGTGCAGGAACGTCCCGATCGGCGTCCGTCGCACGAAGATCGCGTAGCTCGCGACGGACAGGGCCAGGGTCACGATGATCGTGAGGGGATAGCGAATCTCCGCGGGCCATCCGATCGCCGCAAAACCAGTCTGGCTGCCGGCCAGGAACGGGATGTGGATCAGGTAGATCCAGAAGCTCGCGTCGGATAGGTACCGGAGCGCGGGTGAGGGAGCGTGGACGCGCGAGGCGAGGAAACCCCAGATTCCGAGCACCACGGACCAGCCGAGCAGCCCGAAGCAGAACAGGCCGAGGAAGCGCAGGTTGGATTGGTCCACCAGGCTGCCGCTCCAACCCGTCGGTCCGGTGAACAACGAGCTGTCGTAGAACAGAGCGAAGAACGGGATGGCCACCACCGCCGCCAGCCCGAGACGAAACCACCAGCCCTTCTGAAGCTCGGCCAGGAACGCCTCGCGGCGGGAGAGCAGCCAGCCCGCCCCGAAGAAGAGGGCGTAATACATGAGGGACGTCGGTTCGGGGATCAGCGAGGCCGCCTGCTGACCCCCGGTCTCCCAGCCGTTCTTTGTGATCAGCACGGTCGCGCCGACGAAGGCCAGCGGAAACGCCGACACCGGGGACGCGATGATCCATCCCAGCCGGTCGGCGATCATGCCGGTGAAATTCGGAATGCGCTTTGCAACAACCCAAACAGCCACCGCAATCAGGCTGAGGACCAGCAGGTAGTCGATAAACCAGAGGTGATGCGGGTGCAGCTCGAAGATCTTGTCGAGGGCGAATTTGTGGCCGGCCCCCGCCTTCCCTCGAAGCGTGGCGCTGACGGCTAGGACCACGTTGGTGAGCGGGAGGATGGTGACCATTCCCACCGCGAGGGGAACGCCGAGCCGCTTCAGCCTCGCCTTGGCCTGGCTGGTCGGCGTGGAGCGGCCCAGTGCGCTCGCCGCCAGAAAGCCGGAGATCGCGAAGAAGAGCGGCAGATGCCACGAGTGCAGGAACCAGATCCAGCCGTCGACGAGCCGGGAATCGCTGCTTCCCTTCTGCAGGAACCTCGCCCCGTGGTAGGGGATCAGGAGGAGGATCGCCGATACGCGGATGGCGTCCAGATGGTGCAGTCGGGTGGGTTCTTTCTTTGCCATATAAACGAGCGCTGGGGGCGACGCGGAGCGCCGGTCTAGGGAGGGCTCGAGGGCTTGGGAGCTGTTTCGCTCGGTGAGGGCGCCTTCGGCTCAGGACATGTTAGGGGAGCCGAGCGTGAAGGGAGGGTAAATTCGCTCGGGCGTCTGCTGCGCCGGCGCTCCCGCGGTTAAGCTCGCTCGGGCTCCACAGCAGGCGGCAGCGAGGGCTCGACTCGCAGCAAGCGCGCCGGCAGCTTCGGCAACACCCAGTTCCAGCGCCCGAACAGGGATACGACCGCGGGCACCAGGAGCGCGCGGATGATTGTCGCGTCGATCAGGATGCCCGCCGCCAGGCCGGTCGCGAGGACCTTGACGTCGGTTTGCGGCCCCGAAGCCATCGACATGAAGGCGAGGAAGAGAATCAGCGCGGCGCTCGTCACGAGGCGCCCGGTGCGGCCGATGCCGCGGACGACGGCCTCGTTCGTGTTGCCCGTGTCGTCGTACTCCTCCCGCATCCGGGCGAGGATGAAGACCTCGTAGTCCATCGAGAGACCGAACAGGAAGGCGAAGACCATCACCGGAATCCATGCCGTTATCGATCCGGTAGCGCCGATTCCCCAGATCGCCTCGGTTCCCAGGCCGCCCTGCCAGATGATCGTCATGACGCCCCAGGCCGCGACGACGCTGATGATGTTGAGGACAACGGCCTTTGCCGGCAACAGCAGGGAGCGGAAGGCGCGGGTGAGAAGGACGAACGTGATCAGAGCGATCAGACCGATCATCATCGGGAAGTTCCCGTAGACGGCATGGATGAAGTCCTGATTCTGGGCGCCCAGGCCGCCGACCGTCACGTTCGGCCCCTGCGCGTGGGCCACGTCGCGGACCTCGTCGATCAGGTCGCGGGCCTGCTGGGTCGAGGCATCCGGCGTCGGGAAGGCCGCGACTAGGGATGTGCCGTTGCCGCTCCAGTTCGGAGCGCTCGGCGCGACCGCGCCCTGCATCCCGTCGATGCCAGAGACGGCTGAAGCGACCTTGTCCGGATTGGTCTGAGCACCGACGAGGATCTCGTCCGGGACCAGTGAACCGGAGCCGATGCCGGAATCCTCGAGCTGCGTCAGACCGGTCTTGGCGTCGCCCTGGTGGGCGAGGGTGTTCACATCGGAGACGCCGAAATGGATGCCGCTTGCGGCGAAGACCAAGCCGCCGAGGATGAGCACCGCGACACCGGCTGCGAGCGCGCGGTGATGAACGATTCCCTCTGCCCAGCCCGTCCAGCGGCGGGAGGCCTTGTCGTCGGTGCGGCGGTGCGGCCAGTCGAGGCGGCGACCGAACGTGTGAAGCACGACCGGAAGAAGCGTGAGGGCGACCGCGACGCTGATCAGCGGGATCACGACCCCGCCGTAGCCGACGCTGCGCAGGAAGGGAAGCGGCAGGGCGATCAGCGCCAGCAGGCCGACGGCGACGGTCGTGCCGCTGAAGACGACGGCGCGTCCCGCAGTCGCCATCGACCTGACGATGGCCTCGTCCCTCTCGTAGCCGTGGGCGATCTCCTCGCGCCAGCGGACCACGACGATCAGCGCGTAGTCAATCGCCACTCCCAGCCCGATCAGCGCGATCAGGAACTGGACGATCGGAGAGACGTCAGTAAAGACGGTGATCCCGTAAACGACGAGGAACGAGGTCATGATCGCCGGGAGCGCCATCATCAGCGGCACCAGCGCGAGGAACGAGGCGAAGACGAAGGCGAGCACGAGGAGCGCTCCGAAGCCGCCGACGAGAGCCTCGATCAGGACGCCTGGGCCGTTGGTGTCACCCGCCTGGTTGTTGAGGGCGTCGTAGCCGGAGACATACACGAGGGCCCCGGCGACGGTCGTGCCATCGAGCGCAGCGGAGGCGGCCTTTGCGGCCTTTGGGTTGTCGCCGAAGGGCTGGTCGGGGTCGGGGGTCGGGTAGGCGATCGCGAACGCCGTCCGGTCGTCCTTGGAGATGAACGCGGTGGACCCGGTCGATCCGTAGCCAGCGATCCGGGCGCCTGGGAGAGCCCTCGCGAGCTTGTCCTCCATGCCCTTGAGCTCTGCCTTGATCTTGGGTTCAGAGGCGTTGGCGCCCTTGGGCAGGGTGACGACGGGGACGATCGGAGCGGCGTTGCCGCCGGTGCCAATGTAGTCCTCGGCAATCGCGACGTTCGTGTCCCATCCCTCCCGGCCGGGGACGGAGAACTTCTGGTCCATCGCCTTCGACGCG
Organism: Solirubrobacterales bacterium; assembly: GCA_038258095.1. GTDB lineage: Bacteria > Actinomycetota > Thermoleophilia > Solirubrobacterales > 70-9 > JBBSQE01. The sequence goes on from JBBSQE010000122.1 coordinate 5,377, forward strand.
GCGCCGGCCGTCCCGATGCCGACGAGGGTGATCGCAAGCCAAAAGCCGGCGACGAGCTTGCGGTGGGCGAGTACCCAGCGGGTCAGAGGTTCCATAGATCGTTTGTAGTACAAATGATGTAGGGCGCGTATGATCGAGACATGGACTTCGGGGAGGACCGGCCGCCGGAGGCGCTCGGGCAATACACGGGCTTCTTGCTCAACTGGGTCGCCGCGGGTTCACGCAGGCGCTTCGACACCGTGCTCGAGGATGTTGGCCTGCGCCGCCACGACTTCGCGCTGCTGAACGTCGTCGCTGACCAGCCCGGCCTCACCCAGCAGGAGCTCGTCGGCGAGACCCACATCGACCCGAGCACGATGGTCCAGACCCTCGACTCCCTGGCGGAGGCCGGACTGGCCGAGCGCAAGCCGCACCCCACGGACCGGCGCAAGCACACCATCCACCTGACGACCGCGGGGAGGGCCAAGTTGAAGTGCGCCCGGGCCGCGGCCACTCGGGCCGGGGAGGAGAGCTTTGAGCGGCTGAATGCGGAGGAGCTCGCGCAGCTCCACGCGTCGCTGAGGAAACTGGCCGGATACGAGGACTGAGGGGGCGTGCGGAAGGCCGCGCCCGGGCTCGGCCCGGGCGGTGCGGTCCTAGACAACGGGCTGCGCAAGGCCGAGGACACCAGTGGCAGCGCGGGGCGCCAGCAGCTCGTCGTGGGGTGCCTGCCCGGCGAGCTCGATCACCGCGCCTTCGAGGGCGCCGACGAACGCTCGGGCTACCGTCGTCGCTGGGGGACCCGGCGGGATCGACCCGTCAGCTCGGCCCGCGTTGATCAGGCGCGCGCAGCGCTCGACGAGCGATTCCGTGATCCGCTCGAGGCGACGACCGACGGGGTGGTCCCGCCCGCCGAACTCGAGCCGCAGGGCCATCGCCACACGTGAGACGTCGCGCCGGCAGTAGACGGCGTGGCCGCGGGCGAGGGTCACCAGAGCCCGCACCGGGTCCTGATCCCGGCCTATCAGGACCCCGACCTCGCTCCGCCAGGTCTCGTCGACCCAGTCGATCACTGCGAGCGAGAGGTCCTCCTTGTCTCGGAACTGGTGGTAGAGCGCGCCGCGGGTGTAGCCGGCGTCGCGTGCAACCTGCTCGAGGACCAGGTTTCCGTAGCCGTAGCGGGAGAGGCCTCGCGCGGCTGACTCGAGCAGCGCCGAGCGGGTACGAGCGCTTCGCTCGGCCTGGGTGGAGCGCTGGTTCGGGCCGGTCCCCCTACTGGCTTGCGGTGCCTCCGTGACGGATGTCGCAGATACATTCATGTCTGTATGTATGCTACCACGTCATGGAAGCGAGACTCCCCGACGCCGCACACACCTCCCAGCCCTGGCGCATCCACAGCATCGCCGGCGACTTCCGGCTCGAGGACGTCTGGGCCCTGCCGACTCCGGGCGGCCCGGACGACTTTCCGAAGTTGATGGCACTGATGGCCGCGGGAAGCCAGGCTTCCGGGTCCTCTAGGGCGTCACGCGCACTCTTCGCGATCCGCTGGAAGGTCGGTGAGCGTCTGGGTTGGGACGACGCGGACGACGGAGTCGGCTCCAGGGTGCCGACACTGCGCGACCGTTTCCCCGCAGACCTTCAGGCGGCCCCACCCGGCCCAACCCTGGGAAAGGTTCCCTTCGAATCCCTCTACCTACTCGAGAACGAGTGGGCAGCGGAGATCGCCAACCAGACGATGCACGGGGTGATGCACATCGGCTGGGTGCCGTACGGAAACGGCGGCTACCGAGGCCAGATGGCCATCCTCGTGAAGCCGAACGGACCGATGGGGAGCGCTTACATGGCTGCGATCAAGCCGTTCCGGCACCTGATCGTCTACCCGGCGATGCTTCGCCAGATCGGGCGGAGCTGGGAAGCGGCCGTCGACGGGCCGATGCCCGTCGACGCATAGGCCGATGTACGGGGAGGCGGCGATCGGGCTGATCCGGGTCACGCCGTTCGTGCAAAGCAGGGTGCGCCGGGTGGCGGTCCCGCGGGCGGCACACGAGCTGAGCACGCTTGCGGTGATCGACTACGAAGAGGCGTTCGTGGCGGAGACAGACTCAGCCCGGGAGCGAACCGGCGAGGAATGGGCCAGGGCGACCCTGGAAGGCGCTCCGGCCATCTTGCGCAGCGCTCTCCCCTGGGGTTGGCGGGCCCTCGGGCTCCGGCACACGCCGACTGGATCCCTCGGCTCCGTTCACGGCTGGGAGATACGGCTCAGAACTCCGGACGTGGTGCTCCTCGGAGCCTCCTCCCACTTCGGCATGCCCGCAGAACTGCTCTTCGAGCGCCAGCAGAACGCCCTCCTATTTGGCGCATTCCTGAGCCACGAGAACCTCGCGGCCCGCGCCGCTTGGGCTGGAATCGTGCCGGGCCATCGACAGGTTGTGCGGTACCTGATCGACCAGGCCGTCAGCTCAGCGACGTACTGAGAATCCGCCGCCCAACATAGGCAGGCGCACCTGTAGCCACCGGCCCATTGCCGGACCACCGCGGAACCTACGACATCGTTGAGATGATCAATCTCACCTGCAGATCCAAGACCATTCGGGCAGTCAATTGGCCAATCGCCCGAGTGAGTGAGTGAGTGAGTGGGCCGTGCTGGGATCGAACCAGCGACCTTGAGATTAAGAGTCTCCTGCTCTACCAGCTGAGCTAACGGCCCTCGGTGTTGCGAAGACCCCGGGATGGGCCGGGGCCGATCGGGCATTATAGGAATCGCGCGGGGCGAGGGTGCGGTGTCGCCCGGCTAGGGCGTGGTCGGCGTCGCTCCGGCACCGCCGCCCGAGAGGCCTCCGAGCGGGTTCTGGAGCTGCTCGCCGGGTTTGCCGCCCTGCTGCTTGGCCAGAGCGGCCTGCTGCTTCACGAACTGCTTCGCCTGTTTGCGGGCCTGGTCGAGCTGGGTCTTGGTGCTCTTGCGCCGGCCCTTCGGGCCGGAGGCGATGGCCTGCGCTGCGGCCTTGTCCCCGGCCTTGAAGTTGCCGGCGAAGAAGGAGTAGTAGGCATATGTGCCCAGCGTCCCTGGGTTGGGCCGCGCCTTGGCGACCACCCCCTGTGCCTGCGCGGCGTCGGCGAGCTTCGCCGTGGCCTCGGTCCCGCTCGTTGCCGATTGCGCGAGGGTGAAGAACGCGTTGGATGCGAGCTGCGCGACCTGCGGGTTCGGCTCCGGGGGTTTCTGGGCCAGATAGCTCTTCCAGGCAGAGCCCGCGAGCTCGTACTGGTCGATCGCATCCTGAGTGACGTTCTGGGCGCCGGTATTGGGGTCGACGCTCACGGCGCTGTTGCCGGCCGCGTAGCGGGCCCGGACAACGGCGAGCTTGAGTGCCTCGTTCTGCGGGTCCGCGGCGAGCTTGGCATCGAGCTCGTCGGCCTGCTTGGTTAGGGCGCCGTCGACACTGACGCCGGAGTTACCGCTGAACAGATCGCTGATGCTGAGTGGGCCGACCGTCAGGAAGAGGCTGGCGCCCATGAGGATGGCGAGGATCGCGTAGACGACCTTGACGACGTTCTTACGCCGTCCCCGCACGTCAAAGACCATTCGATGTTCGCCGCTGTCTGCCATGGGTCCCTCGGTAGGTGCCTACTCGGAGGAGGGTTCGGAGAACTCCTCGTCGTCCTCTGGATCGGGCACGAAGGCCCTTGCGAGGACGATACTCAACTCGTAGAGCAGGAGGATCGGAATCATCTCCAGGATCAGCGTGACGGGATCGAGCGTCGGCAGAAGTGCGGCGACGATCGCGATGCCGACGATCGCGAAGCGCCTGTTTTCAGCGAGCTGATCGGGTGTGACGATGCCGACCCGGCAGATCGCGAGGATGAAGATGGGGACCTCGAAGATCAGGCCCATCACGATCAGCATGGTCGCGAAGAAGCTGTAGTAGTCCTTGGCGCGGAGCTGGTTGTTGAAGCTGCCGGAGTTGAAGTTGGTGAGGAACTGCAGTGCCGGCGGCATCACCACGAAGTAGGCGAAGAGGACTCCGGCGATGAAGAGCACGGGCGCAAGGAAGAGCAGCGGCGTGATTTTGCGGCGCTCGGCGTCGGAGAACGCCGGCAGGATGTAGGCGTAGAGCTGGTAAAGGATGATCGGCAGCGACAGGACCAGCGCGAAATAACCGCTCAGCGTCAACGTCGTCGTGAAGGCCTCCGCGGGGCCGAGCGTCAGCAGGCCACCGTTGTCGAGAATCGAGTTCGGGACCGGGTGGTCGGCGATGTCGAGAAGGAGATTGTTCTGCCAGAAGCAGATCGACATCGCGACGACGAGCGTGCCGATGCAGATGATGATCCGGGTTCGCAGCTCGTCGAGATGCTCGACGAGAGTGAGGCGGTCCTCATGGGAGAGGGTCCTGGCGCGAGCCACGGTGGGAGACATGGCGGCTCAGCGCTCCAGCTTCAGGCTAGGAGCGCTTGTCGGTGACTACCTCGCCCTCGACGGACTCGACTGCCTCTGCCCGGGCCTGTGCCTGGGAGCGCTCGAGTGCGC
>JBBSQE010000123.1:0-9706 GCA_038258095.1 Solirubrobacterales bacterium
AGAGGACGCCATCGTTCTCCGTCGATCCGTCGGACAAGGTGTACCACTGCTTCGGGTGCGGGGTGGGCGGGGACATCTTCCAGTTCGTGCGGGAGAAGGAGGACCTCGGGTTCGCGGAGGCGGTCGAGGCGCTGGCGGAGCGCTACGGGGTGGAGCTGGAGCGCGAGCAGGAGGATCCGCAGGCGGAGGCGCGGCGAAAGCAGCGGGAGCGGGTGGGGCATTTGCTTTCCCGCACGGGGGTGTTTTACTCGGCCTTCCTGTGGGATGCGGATGAGGCGCGCGCGGCGCGCAAGTATCTGCTCGAGCGCGGGCTTCGGGAGGAGACGCTGCGCGAGTTCGGGGTCGGGTATGCGCCGAGTGCCTGGGACAAGGTGCTCGTGCGGGGGCAGCGGGCGGGATTCAGCGTCGATGAGATGCGGGGCGCGGGCCTGGTTACGAAGGGCCGGTCGGGCGGGGAGTACGACCGGTTCCGGACGCGGATCATGTTTCCGATCTCCGACCGGAGGGGCCGGGTGGTCGGCTTCGGGGCACGGGCGATGAGCTCCGAGCAGGGCGCGAAGTACATCAACACGGCGGAGACCGACCTGTTCAGGAAGAGCCGCATGCTCTATGGGCTCGACAAAGCGAAGGCGGCGATCGCGAAGGCGCGACGGGCTGTGGTCGTCGAGGGGTATACGGATGTGATCGCGCTGCATGGGGGCGGGATCGAGGAGGCGGTCGGCGTGATGGGGACGGCGATCACGGAGGACCAGGTCGCCGTGCTGTCGGGGATGGTCGAGGAGGTGGTGTTGGCGCTCGATGCGGACTCGGCGGGTCAGGAGGCGATGCTGCGGGCCCAAAGGGTCGCGGCGGGGCGCCGGATGCGGCTGAGGGTCGCGGCGATGCCGGCCGGGGAGGATCCGGCGGAGATGCTCGCTGCGGAGGGTGGGGCGGAGCGGTTTCGCGGGCTGGTGGAAGGGGCGGTTGATCTGCCCGAGTTCCGGATTTCGATGGTGCTGGACAGGATGGCGGACACGTCTCCCGGGGAGCGGGATCGGGCGCTTCTGGAGGCGGCGCCGGTGCTCGCGGCGATGGAAGAGTCGGCGGCGCAAAACGAGCTGGTGAGGCGGGTGGCGGACCGGCTCGATGTGGATCCGGCCATGGTGATGCGAAAGATGGCCAGCGTTCCGGAGGATGGCGGCCGTGCTGAGGCGGGGGAGCGGGGGGGACGCGAGATGGGGGAGGGTCCGGCCCCTCGGTCGGCACCGCTGACATCGCGCGAGCGGCGCGAACGAGCGCTGCTGGCGATGTGCATCGCGAGGCCGAAGGAGGGGGCGGAGGTGCTGCGCCGGTTGTCCGAGGAGCACCTGTCCGAATCCGGCGCGGAGGGCTTGCGGTGGCTCCGCGTCCATCTCGACGAACCGACGAAGGGGCTTCCGAGCGAGGGCACCCTGACCGGCCTCATGTCAGAGCTGGTCCTTCTCGCGCGCAGCCAGCCGGCGTCCCCGGAATCGATGGAGGTCAACTTCCTCCAGCTCGAGCAGCGTCGCCTGGAATCGGAGATCTCCGCGGCCGGGAGGGGCGGCGACGACGCCCGCCGAGCTGAGCTGAGCCGCGAGCGCAACAGCCTGCTGCGACGATTGGCCGAGGCGCAGCACGCGGTGTCTTAGTCACGGAATACGCGCTGACCCATACGAGTTCCGCGTGAGTTGCGCAACGAACACATGTTCGTGTTTTGCCGTTCGGTCCGGCTGTCACGCTCGTTTCATGGACAGGAAGCGATTTGAGGCTCTGCTGAGCGCCGGGGCAAGCGTCAGGGTGATTGCCGAACAGCTCGGGGTCAGTGAATCGACGGTGCGGCGCAACCTGAACCGATTGGGCCTCCGCACTGAGCGAATGGCCCGGCGGGGGCGGTTCGACGAGGCACGCCGGCTCGGTCTTCGAGAAGCGACGGGAATCTGCCCCCGCCATGGCGAGACAAAGCACGTCCGGCGGACCAACGGTGTGTTCGCCTGCTCTCGGTGCAGCTCGGAGGCCGTGTCGAGACGCCGCCGGGTCGTGAAGAGGAAACTCGTGGCGGAAGCGGGTGGATCCTGTCGCATCTGCGGATACGATCGGTGCCACGCTGCACTTCAGTTTCACCATCTCGCTCCGGCCGCGAAGAACTTCTCGCTCGGACACGGTGGCATCACGCGCGGGATCGATCAGCTTCGACGCGAAGCCGAATCCTGTGTCCTCCTCTGCGCGAATTGTCATGCGGAAGTGGAAGTCGGCTTCGCCACGTTGGAATCCGAGGTGTCGGTAAAGTGAATGCCGTAGTCCAACTGGCTCGGAAGTTGAGAGGTGTTTTCGAGGTAGTTCAGACTGCCGATCCGGGGTAGCTCAATTTGGTAGAAGCGCTCGACTGTTAATCGAGAGGTTGTGGGTTCAAGTCCCACCCCCGGAGTGCCCGCCCAGGCCCAGTTCCTCGACCAGATCGGCCGCCCGGGCCGCACCGTCATTCTCAGCCGCCCAGGCCGCGATCTCACCCGCCCGGGCGCCGAACGACGAATCGCCCAGGATCCGCCGCACCGCCCAGCGCCCCGCCGCCGGACTCCACAAGCGTCCCGGAACCGAGAGGCCCACGCCGGCCCAGTCGATCCGCGCCCCGTTCTCGAACATGTCGCCGCCGGCGGGCGAGGCCAGGACCGGCACCCCCGCGGCGAGCGCTCGCGCCACGGTCCCGTGGCCACCGTGGCAGATGACCAGCGAGGCGAGCGGCATCATCTGGCTGTAGCTCAGCCAATCCACCAGGACGGCGTTGGGCGGCACCTCGATCCGTGTCGCCGGCTCGACCCGGTTCGTCGTCGCCACCACCCGCACCGGCTCATTCGCCAGCGCCTCCAGCGCGACCCGCACCATCTTCCCGTCGCGGTCCTGCGCGGTGCTCGGCGCAACCAGGATCAGTGGATCGTCACCCTCCGGCACTTCGATGTCCTGGAACGGTAGCTCGAACTCGATCGGGCCCGTCACCTCGACCCCCGGCAGCCAGCTCCGCGGATACTCGAGTTGCGGGAACGTTCCGACCAACGCGAGGCTCGCGCTGATGCCCCCGTGGAAACGGCGGAGCGACGGCAGACCGAGCCGCTCACGCTGCTCGTTCATCTCCCCGCGGCCGCGCCGAAGCCCGGTCTCCAGCACAGGCTGCCCCATCCGCCAACCCACGCGTCCGAACGGAGTGCGTGGTGGCTGCACCCCGACGGCGAAGAATGGCATTCCCGGCTCGTGCACGGGGTACAGGTGCGGAATCAGCGTCGCTCGCGGGATCCCGGCCACCTCGGCCGCCAAGGCGGGCGCCAACGTCAGGATGTCGGTCACCACCACATGCGGCTGCAGGTCCTCGAGCAGCGGCCGCAGTGCCCTTGCCGCCTCCGCCGGACCGGCCGTCCCCTCGCCCTCGGCCGGTGGGGGAAACACCACGTACTCCTCGGCCCCCGCAAACCTGAGACCGAGGTCCTCGACCGGGCCCCGCCATCGCTCCCACGTCTCGATCACGACCTCGTGCCCCCGAGACGCCAGCTCACACCCAAGCCCCATGGCGGGAAAGGCGTGCCCCGGATCACCGAACGCCGCAACCAGCAGCCGCAGCCTCCTCTCAGCCACGGGCGCTTCCGCCTGCAAAACCTCGCCCGCGGCGGCCCCGAGTCGGGTGCCTGCGCGCCGAGCCGCTATCCCTCACCCCGTGAGGCGACGAAACCACGCCCAGCGCCTTCGCCGGACCATCGAGATGCTCCCCGGCCCCACCCGTGAGGCCATGCTTCGCGGCATCGACGCGAACGAGATCATCGTCGGCGCCTACACCGACGGCGAGGGTGGCATCTGCCCGATGCTCGCGGCTCATCGCAATGGGGGCCGCACCGACTTCGCCTCCTTCGCGCGCGCCTGGGACGCCTACACGGGCGCTAAGCGGCCCCGTCGCGCCACCCGGCGCGAGATCCGCACCCGACGCAGCTATCACAAGACGACCGGGGCGGAAGGGTTCCTCCCGACCGGCCCCCTCGCCGCTGTCGTCGAAGACGTCCGGCGCAACCGGCGCCGCGCGGCCGAACGCGCCGCCTGGGCCGACCCGGCTCAACCGGCGGCCCCGAAGTGCAGGACCCGGCCCCTCGACGTCATCGAGGCAACCGCGGCGCAGGAGCGCGACGTCCTGTCTACGGTGCAGCGTCGACGGAGTCGCCCGGTCGCATGAAAACGATCTCCGGCACGAGGCAGTTGGTGGACGTCCGCAGCAGGAAGCGAACCGCCTCCGCCAGATCCTCAGGCTGAATCATCTCATCCGCGTCGACCTGACCCTGGACGAACTCCGTCATCGGCGTCGCCACGAACGCCGGTGCGAGCGCGGTGCACTGGATCCCCGAGTCGGCGCCGAGCTCCTTCTGCGTGGCGACGCTGAAGTTGATGACCGCGCCCTTCGTCGCTCCGTACACCGAAAGCCACGCCTGCCCGGACTTGCCCGCGATCGAGGCAGTGTTGATGATCATCGCCTTGCCGTGCTCGGCGCCGGCCTCCTTCAGCATGGGCAGTCCCTCCCGGGTCCCGATGATCAGCGCGCGCAGATTGACGGCGAGCTGCATGTCGATGTGCTTCGTCTGGATCTCCTCCATCGCCCCGCCGATCCCGACCCCGGCGTTGTTCACGAGGACGTCGAGCCGGCCATAGGCCTCGCGGTGGCGCTCGAAGACGGCGACTAGGTCAGCCTCGTCGGCCATGTTCGCCGGGACGCTCGTCACCTCGAGGCCATCCTCCCGAAGCCCCTCGGCCGCCGCCTCGAGCTTCTCCGAGCGCCTGGCTGAAACCGTCAGCGCGTATCCGTCCTCGCCGAGGGCACGCGCTATCGCCAAGCCGATGCCGCTCGATGCCCCGGTGATCAATGCTGCCCGCTTCGCCAACGGTCTCTCCTTCAGGTCGTCTGTGGGTGAGGGGCACCCTATTACGACCGAGGCCGGGCCCCCGCCGCCACCCGGTCGGGGGAGGGACCGGCTGCTCGCCCCCGCATGCTCAATAAGCTTGTCTGATGCGCATCTTTCGAAACGCCGCAGCCCTGATCTTCGCCCTTGTCGCCTTCGCCCTGATCGCGGGGTGCGGAGGGTCGAGTAATGGGACCGACGGCACCGAGCGTCCCGCCCCGCCGAAGGCGGACGTCCCCAGCGCGAAGGGCAAGACGCTGGGAGATGTCCTCAACAACTGCTATCCCCCTCCCCGTCAGAATCGCGCCTGCGCCCCTGCGACAAGCGCCAACATCGTCATCGCTCCCGCCTCGCAGGTCTTCTACAAGGGGGAGAACCGGTACTCGTTCGGCGTCTTTCACACCGACCGCTCGCAGATCTCGGACGCCGACGTCGCCCTCTACTTCGCCCGTGTGCCCGGGTCAGGCGCGTCGACCATCCCGAAGGGGGCGGGGGCGGCCGCCGGCAAGTCCGGTTCCGCCTCACCGCCTCCCGAGAAAACGGGCAAGCAGGCGCTGACCAACGCACTCGACCAGCCGGCGAAGGGGCCGTTCCCCGCCGCGGTTGCCAGCCTCGAGACGAAGCCGGCGTTCCGCGCCGAGACCACCACATCGGATCCCGACGCGGCCACGACCATCTACACCACGAACGTCAACTTCCCCCAGAACGGCGAGTGGCGGATCGCGGCAGTCATCCGCGACGGAGACAAGCTGTCCGCATCCCTCCTTCCCAGCGCCGTCGTCGGCGAATACTCAGGGATCCCGCGCGTGGGAGACCGTCCGCCGCGGATCCACACGCCGACGCCCGAGGATGTGGGCGGCGACCTTACGAAGCTGACTACCCGCGTGCCGCCTGAATCCGAGAATCAGGTCGACTTCTATGACGCTCTGGGCAAGGATCCGATTGTCCTCTTGTTCTCGACCCCACAGTTCTGCCAGAGTCGGGTGTGCGGCCCCGTCCTCGACATCGCCGAGCAGGTCCGGGAGCAGGCGCCCGACGACGTCAAGTTCATCCACATGGAGATCTACAAGGACAACGATCCAGGCAAGGGGGTGCGCCCCCAGGTGCGCGCCTTCAACCTGCCGAGCGAGCCGTGGCTCTTTGTCATCGACCGCAACGGAATCGTCCGAACCGCCCTGGAGGGAGCGTTCAGCGTGGGAGAGTTGGAGAAGGCTGTGAAGGAAGTGAGCGGCTGATGGCTGACGCAAAGCCGAAGACCGACAAGGCCGAGAAGGCGAGCCCGGAGCTGCTCGCGTCGTTCGCCGATGAAGCCCGTCGGCGCTGCGACGTGCTCACGGCGGGCCTGTCGACCGGCACCCGTGATTTCGAGACCCTGCGCGCCGAGGCACATGCCCTGCGTGGAACCGCGGGGGTCGTCGGACTCCAGCGGCTCGCCGAGCTTGCCGGTCTGATGGAGTCCGATCTGGCGGAGGCGGTCAAAAACCGCGATCTACGTCCCAATCGCGCCGACCAGATCTCCGATGCGGCCAAGGCCCTCGCCGAGGGGGCCGCCGCGGCTGCCGACGGCACCGAGGAGCCGCCCGACGTCGGCCGCTCGCTGGCTCAACTCTTCAGCGTCTGAGCGACGCCGTTCGAGCCTTCAGGCGCCCGGGGCCCGGCCGGATTCTGCCGCCGTGCCCTGCCGGTCGATCACGGCCAGCAGCGTGTCGATCACGTTCGGGTCGAACTGGGATCCGGAGCAGCGAACGAGTTCGGCCCTCGCGTCCTCCATGGACATCGCGGCTCGGTAGGGACGATCGCTGCGCATCGCGTGGTAGGCGTCGCAGGCGAGGGTGATGCGGCTGGCGACGGGTATGGCTGGCCCGCGGAGGCCGTCCGGGTAGCCGTCGCCATCGAAGCGCTCATGCTCGGCACGGATCGCCGGCGCGAGGTGGGCGAGGCTCTGGGTCGCGGCGATGACGCGCTCTCCGATCGCCGGGTGCTGGCGCATCAGAGCCCACTCGTCCGCTGACAACGGCCCAGGCTTCTGCAGCACCGAGTCCGGGATCCCGACCTTGCCGATGTCGTGGAGAATCGCGATCTGCTCGACCTCGAGGATCTGCTCCGGTGTGAGCTCGAGGAGACAGGCCACCTCGACCGCGAGGGCGACGACCGTCTTCGAGTGCTCGCTCGTGTACTCGTCGCGCGCCTCCAGGGCGGCAACGAGAGCGTGCACCCCGGACAGCTCGACCGCGGTCTGGCGCTCGGTCACCTCGACCATGTCCTGCTCGAGGGTGGTGCCGATCACTTCGGAAAGGAAGGCGAGCAGCTCCCGGTCACGCTCGCCCAGCGCCGGTTTCGGCCCGTGGCTGACGCTGCAGAGGGTCCCGAACACCCTGCCGTCGGAGAGCCTGATGGGAACGCCGGCGTAGGATCCGATGCCCGCTTCCGTCGTTAGCGCGAGATCGCGCACCGAGCGCTCCGTCGCGGCATTGCGGATGAGGCCGTCGCTCTCGCCGGCGATAAGTCGCTGGCAGTAGGTATCGGCAAGCTCCACCGCGTCGCCGTCATCGACGCCGAACGATTTCGAGTCGCCTTCCAGGGCACGGTAGACCGCCTGGCCGTCGACGAACTCGCTGAGGAGCGCCAGGTCCATGTCGAGCTGGTGCCGGGCCAGGGCCAGCACCCGCTCGATCGCCGTGCGCGCGCGGGGCCGCAGCGCCCCCTCTCGTGTCTCGGAATCGGGGGACTTGACCGACTTCGCAGCGCGCAGGTCGGCCTCCGCGCGGACGAGGATGTCCTGTGCGGTGTCCACCTCGCCTCTTCGCCGAAAGCTGGACAGGCCGACCGACATCGTCAGGCCCAGCTCTTCGATCGAAGCGGCCTCGGCGGTGATGCGGTCGGCAACAACACGGGCGCCGGCCTGGTCGGTATGGGGGAGAAGGAGGGCGAACTCATCGTCGGCGATCCGCGCCGCCAGGTCCGGCAGCCGGGGGACCTCGGCGAGCGTCACCGCGATCTGTCTGAGGACATCGTCGCCCTTGGCCCGTCCGAGCTCGGAGTTGATCTCACCGAAGCGGTCCACATCGAGGAGGATCAGGGAGAGGTCGTGGCGGTAGCGCCGGGCGCGCTCCACCTCGCGCTCCAGCACCGAGCAGAACTCGTGGTAGTTGGTCAGGCCCGTGAGTGCGTCCTTCAGCGCCAGGTCGTCGAGGCGCTCGGCACGGCGCCGCAGGTCTGCCTCGGACTCCTTGCGGGCCGTTATGTCCTGAATTTGAGAGACGAAGTGGAGGGGGTTGCCCTGTTCGTCGCGGACCAGCGACACGCACAGCTGTCCCCAGACGTGGCCGCCGCCGGGGAGCAGGTAGCGCTTCTCCATCTCATAGGAGGGGACGTCGCCGGCGAGCACCTTGGTCACGTGTTGCATGTCGGCGTCGAGGTCCTCGGGGTGCGTGATCGCCTGGAACTCGGTCCCGATCAGGTCGGGCGCCGGGCGCTCGAGGAGCTCGCAGAGCGTGCGATTGACGGCGATGAATCGCCCGTCCGTCGCAACCAGCGCCATCCCGATCGGCGCGTTTTCGAATGCCCCAGCGAGCCGGCTGCGCAGTTCGTGAAGCGCACGACGGGAGGCGACCCGCTCGCTGATGTCGCGGGCGATAGCCGAGAGGCCGGTCGTCTCGCCCTGGTCGTCGCGAACCGTGGCCAGCGAGATCGTGACATCGACGATCGTTCCGTCGAGGTGGCGGATGCGAGTCTTGAACTCGTGAATGGGCTCGTCCGCCAACAGCCGCCGGCGAATCTCCTCCGCGGCCGGCTGGCTCTCCTCGGGGATGAGGTCCGTCATCGGCCTGCCGATGATCTCGTCGGCCCGATAGCCGAATAGCGTCTCGGCGCCGCCGTTCCAGGTCAGGACTATTCCGTCGGGCGTGCTCGACATGATCGCGTCGCTCGAGCTCTCGATGAGGGCGGCGAGATGCCCGAGCTCGCGCTCGGCTTCCCGAGGCTCGCTGACATCTCGGACGAGCGCTCCGAATGCCGCGCCCCCCGGCAGGTCGATCTCGGACACCGTGAATTCGACGGGAACCTCGGCTCGGTCCCTGCGGATCGCGGTCAGCTCGAGGCGCCTGCCGAGGATCGGGCTCCCTGCGGCGCCACCGGCCAGGCCCTGCCGCAGGCGGTCCCGGTAGGCCGCGCGGTTGCGGTCGGGAACGACAAGATCCTCGAGGCGCCGCCCGACGGCCTCGTCCTTCTCCCAGCCAAACATCTCAACCGCCGCCGGGTTCCAGGCACAGACGATGCCGTCGGAGCCGATCGCAACGAAGGCCTCGCCCGACGCCTCGAGGACTGCAGGCGTGAGATCACCGACGGCGACAGACTCGCCATCCATGGCTGTGCTGGTGCTCCCTGGAGGCACAGGTTTGTATCGACCGTTCGCGCCGATGAATTGAGCCTGCGCCGCGCTTCGCCTCCGCGCCACCGACCCCGCGCCCGCGATACGCTCGCGCCAGGGGTCAACCCAGCAGGGCCGGTAGCTCAGTTGGTTAGAGCAGCGGACTCATAATCCGTGGAGCGTAGGTTCGAGTCCTACCCGGCCCACTATCTCAATGTCGGAAGCGAGCGGCTACTGCGTCACGACGGTGTGGTGCCGGGCTTCTTCGTAAAGCGGCTCCGGGGCCATATCGAGATCGCCGGGCCAGGAGATCGTCCCCGATTCGGGATTGACCTGGACCTTCGCGAAGTTCGCCGGATCGGCGAGGGGCTCAAACACTCCCGGCCACTCCCGCGTCGAAAAATCGACATCG
>JBBSQE010000124.1:0-9564 GCA_038258095.1 Solirubrobacterales bacterium
CCCTTCTACACGGGCAAGCAGAAGCTCGTGGACACCGGTGGCCGTGTCGAGCGCTTCCAGCGGCGCGCCGCCAAGCGCTCCGGCGCCGGAAAGTAGCCGGGTGAGCCCCGACGAGGGCTCACCGAGCCGGGAGAACGGTCACCGCGACCTCCCGATCGGAGGGCCGGCGGTAGCGGACAGAGTCGAGCAGCAGGAGGCGGGTGCCGATTCCGCCGGTCCTGCCATGCCCACCGGCAACGGCTTCGATCCGAACCGCATGCCCGACGGCGCGCTCGTCGCTCAGCGCGACGCGCCGGTCGGCGGCCAGGCGGTCCTCGAGGGCGTGATGATGCGGGGAGTCTCGAACTGGGCCGTCGCCGTTCGCGACCCCGAGGGCGAGATCCAGATCACCTCGGAAGCCCTGCTCCCGTGGGCGAAGCGCAGCCGCCTCTACCGCGTGCCGATCGTCCGCGGCGTGGTAGCGCTCGGCGAGTCGATGAAGATCGGCTTCCGCGCACTGGCGATCTCCGCCAATGCCCAGCTCGACCCCTCAGAGCAGGAGGAGATCGGCGGCTTCACCTGGGGTCTGACGATCTTCTTCAGCCTCCTCCTCGCGGTCGGGCTCTTCTTTGTCATCCCGGTCGGCGTCACCAGCCTGATCAAGGATCAGCTCGGCTCGTCCCTGCTCTTCTGGCTCGTCGAGGGCCTGCTGCGGACGGCGATCTTCATCGGCTACATCGTCGCGATCAGCCGCTTGCCCGACCTGCGCCGCGTGTTTGAGTATCACGGCGCCGAGCACAAGACGATCTCGTGCTACGAGGCCGAGGACGTGCTCGTTCCCGAACGCGCCAAGCTCTACTCACGGCTGCACCCACGCTGCGGCACGAGCTTCCTGCTGATCGTCATGGTGCTCGCGATCTTCGTCTTCGCGCCGATCGGGCTGCCCGCCTGGTACTGGCTCCTCGCCTCGCGGATCCTCGGCATCCCGCTGATCGCCGGCCTCTCCTATGAGGTCATCAAGTGGGCGGGCCGCAACCGCCGAAAGCGCTGGGTGCGCGCGGTCATGTGGCCGGGCCTGATGCTCCAGAACCTGACGACTCGCGAGCCCGACCTCGATCAGCTCGCGGTTGCGATCGCTTCGCTGGAGGCCGTGCTCGAGAAGGAGAGCCCGCTCGCCGAGGGTGAGCAGGCGATCGAGATCGTCGCCTGAGCGATCCGCCCGGCGCTCGCGCCGGAGTGCGACACAATCAGATCCATGGTTGACGCACTCGTCGAACAGATCCTCTCCCGCATCGCGGAGCTCGAGCGGCTGATGTCCGACCCCGAGGTCATCGGGGACCGAGAGCGCTATGCCGCGGTCGGGCGGGAGTACCGGGATCTGCAGCGGGCCGAGGCGCTGGCCCGCGAGTACCAGACCCTTCGCGACGATCTGGAAGGCGCCAGAGAGCTGTTGGCGTCCGACGGCGAGGACGAGGAGCTGCGCGCAGTGGTGGACGACGCGCCCGCTCGGATCGCTGAGATCGAAGAGGAGATCCGCCTCGCGATGGTCGAGCGCGATCCGAACGACGAGAAGAACGTGCTCGTCGAGATCCGTGCCGGGACCGGGGGAGACGAGGCCGCGCTCTTCGCCGGCGACCTCTACACGATGCTCACGCGCTACGCGCAGGAGAAGGGCTTCGCGACCTCGGTCCTCTCCCAATCGGTCGCCGAGGTCGGCGGCTTCAAGGAAGTCACCTTCGAGATCAGGGGGGAGGGCGCCTACTCGGTCTTCAAGTACGAGGGCGGGACACACCGCGTACAGCGCATCCCCCAGACCGAGTCGCAGGGGCGCATCCACACGTCGACCGCAACGGTCGCGGTGCTCCCCGAGGCCGAAGATGTGGAGGTAGCGGTCGAGCAGTCGGACCTCCAGATCGACGTCTATCGCTCGTCCGGGCCGGGCGGCCAGTCGGTCAACACGACCGACTCCGCCGTGCGCATCACCCACAAGCCGACCGGCATCGTCGTCTCGATGCAGGACGAGAAATCGCAGCTCCAGAACAAGGAGCGCGCGATGCGGGTTCTCCGTGCGCGGATCTACGAGCAGCAGGTTGCCGCACAGCAGGCGGAGATCGCCGCCGAGCGGAAGTAGCAGGTCGGCAGCGGCACCCGCTCGGAGAAGATCCGCACCTACAACTACCCGCAGGGCCGCGTCACCGACCATCGGATCAAGCACACCTCACACGACCTCGAGGGCGTCCTCGGCGGGGCGCTCGGCGAGTTCACCGAGGCGCTCTCGGGCGAGGAGAGGCGCGAGCGCCTCGAGGCCGCTGCTGCGGGAGTCTGATGACGGTCGCAGCCGTTGCCGGAACCGTCCGCGAGGCGCTCGGCTCCGCTACTGACGCCCTCGCCGCCGCCGGAGTGGACAACCCCCGCTTCGACGCGGAGCTGCTTCTCGCCGAGGCCATGGGGGTCGACCGGGCCCGCCTGGCCGCGGAGCCCGAGGCGCCGGTCTCATCGAGCGCGGGCCGGGCCTTCGGGCGGACCGTCCGCCGCCGCGTCGGGCGCGAGCCGGTCGCCTACATTCTCGGCCGCAAGGGCTTCCGCCACATCGAGCTCGCGGTCGATCAACGAGTGCTGATCCCGCGGCCCGAGACCGAGCTGCTCGTCGAAATCGCACTGGAGCTGGCACCGGAGAAGATTCTCGACATCGGCACCGGCTCGGGCGCCGTCGCGCTGGCCATCGCCGACGAGCTGCCCGGCTGCGCGGTGACCGCGACCGACACAGCGCCGGGGTCCCTCGAGGTCGCGGCGGAGAACGCGCGGCGGCTCGGCTTCACCGACCGGGTCCGCTTCGCGGCCGGGACCGTTCCGGCCGGGGAGGCCTTCGATCTGGTCGTCGCCAATCTGCCCTACATCGAGACCGCGGCCCGGAGCGGCCTCGAGCCGGAGATCACCCGCTTCGAGCCGACGGAAGCGCTGTTTGCTGGTGAGGACGGACTCGATGCGTTCCGTGCCGTCATCCCCCTCCTCCCCAGTGAAGCCGTCGCACTCGAGATTGGGGAAGGGCAGGCTCCCGTGGTCGCCGCGCTTCTGCAGACGGCCGGATTCGCGTCGACCGAGGCGCGCCCGGATCTGGCGGGCATCGACCGGGTCATCGTGGGCAAGCGATGAGCCAGAGGGTCTCCGTCACCGAGGACGGCGCCGGCGCCGCACGAAATGCGCTCGAGCGCGTCATCCGCGGCGGCGGCGTTGCGATATTCCCGGCGGACGGTCTCTACGGCCTGGCATGCGATCCGCTGAACGAGATCGCGATCAAGCGTATCCACGATCTGAAGTGCCGCGACGATGGCAAGCCGTCGGCGGTCATGTACTTCGCGCCGCTCGCGATGCGGGAGCTGTTCGGCGAAGTCGGCCCTCGGACGCGCGAGGCGATGGCCGCTCTCTTGCCCGGCCCGGTGACGCTCGTGATCGCGAACCCGGGGCACCGCTACCCGCTCGCATGCCGCGAGGACCCCGAGCGGCTCGGGGTCCGGCTGATCCGAGGAGCACTCGAGGGCGCGATGTGTCCGATCTTCCAAACGAGCGCGAACCGCAGCGGCGAGTCGGCACCGTCACGCTTCGAGGACGTCGATCCGCAGCTCGTCGAAGAGGTCGAGCTGGCGATCGACGGCGGTGAGCTGACGGGCAACTCCTCAACGGTGATCGACCTCACGGGCTTCGACGAGACCGGAGGCTGGTTCGTCCTGCGCGAGGGCGGACTCCGCAACTCCGACGCGGAGGCGATTCTGGCGCGACGCGTGCCGTGACGGCCTGAACCCGGTCGCGCGCCGAAGTACCTATTGCTACTTCACTCCCGAGGGAGGACTCTGGTCGGCGAAACGACCGTCGCCTGAGCTCCATCAAGGTCGGCGGCTTGGCTCTGGCAAGCGCGACCCTCAACCTCTACGCGAGCGCGGACTGCAGCGGCGCGCCGCTCGCGACCGGGTCCGGCGCTCAATTCACGAGTCCGGGAATCCCGGTCACCGTCGCCGACAACTCGACCACCACCTTCCACGCCCAGGCGACCCAGAACGGCTCCACGAGTGACTGCTCGGCCACCTCGGTCAGCTACGCCGAGGTGACGCCTCCGCCCGTAAAGCCCCGCGACACCAAGGCTCCGAACACGAGGCTGATCAGCGGCCCGAGGGGTCGGGTCCGCACCCGCACCGTCAGGTTCCGCTTCGCCTCGACCGAGAAGGGCTCGACCTTCAAATGCAGGCTCGACCGCCAGAAGCGGTTCTCGAGGTGCCGCTCACCAAAGACCTACCGGCGCCTCAGGCCCGGCCGCCACGTCTTCCGCGTCGTGGCCATCGACGGAGCCGGCAACGTCGACAGGAGGCCTGCGGTGCGAGTCTTCCGGATCGAGCGCAGGCGGCACCGCCGGTCCTGACCCAGCGCCGCGGCTCTCGCTATCGTCGGCTGACGCCATGACGAGCCTCCCCGACGACTTCCAGACCGCCCCGCTTTCCGAGGTCGATCCTGAGATCGCCCAGGTGCTCGAGCGCGAGCTCTCGCGCCAGCAGGACACGCTGGAGATGATCGCCTCCGAGAACTTCGTGCCGCAGGCGGTGCTCGAGGCAGCCGGCTCGGTGCTGACCAATAAGTACGCCGAGGGCTACCCGGGGCGCCGCTACTACGGCGGCTGCGAAGAAGTCGACGTCGCCGAGCAGCTCGCGATCGACCGTGCGAAGGAGCTCTTCGGCGCCGAGCACGCCAACGTCCAGCCGCACGCCGGTGCCCAGGCGAACAACGCCGTGTACATGGCGCTGCTGGAGCCCGGCGACACGATCATGGGGATGGCGCTCGACCACGGCGGCCACCTCAGCCACGGCATGAAGCTGAATGTCTCCGGCAAGCTCTACAACCCGGTCGCCTACGGGGTCTCGAAGGACGACTACCTCGTCGACATGGACGAGGTCAATCGCTTGGCAGAGGAGCATCGCCCGAAGCTGATCATCGCCGGGTGGTCGGCCTACCCCCGCCAACTCGACTTCGGCGCCTTCCGCGAAATCGCCGACTCGGTCGACGCGAAGCTGATGGTCGACATGGCCCATTTCGCCGGCCTCGTCGCAGCCGGTGAGCACCCGAACCCGGTCGAGCACGCCGACGTCGTCACGACGACGATCCACAAGACGCTCTGCGGGCCGCGCAGCGGCATGATCCTCTGCCGCGAGGAGCTCCAAAAGGACATCGACCGCTCGATCTTCCCCGGACAGCAGGGCGGGCCGCTGATGCACATCATCGCCGCCAAGGCCGTGGCGCTCGGGATCGCTCAGTCGGAGGCCTTCCGCGACCGTCAGCGCCAGACCGTCGCCAACGCCAGGGCTCTGGCCGATGGGCTGATCGGCGCCGGCATCGACGTTCTCACCGGTGGCACCGACGTCCACCTCGTGCTCGTTGACCTCACCTCGACCGGACTCGATGGAAAGATGGCCGAGCAGCGCCTCGAGTCGATCGGCATCACCGTCAACCGCAATGCGATCCCGTTTGACGAGCGCCCGCCGATGAACCCGTCCGGGCTGCGGATCGGCACCCCCGCATTGACCACGAGGGGCCTGCGCGAGCAGGACATCCGCGAGATCGCCCGCATCATCGGCGCCGCACTGTCTGACCGGTTCGACGACGAGCGCCAGCACCTCTCCGACCGGGCGAAGACGCTGGCCGATGCGTACCCGCTCTACGCGCAGCTCTCCGCGGCCGCGGTCTGAGCGAACCGACATGAAGGTCTGGGTCGACTGCACCGCGGCGGCGCACCCGCTGGTCCTGCGGCCCGTCATCGAGGGCCTCGAGGCTGAGGGTCACGAGGTCTTCGTCACCGCGCGCAGGTACGGGCAGACCGAGGGGGTTCTGGACCGTCTCGGTATCCCCTACACGTCGGTCGGCTCGCACGGAGGCGCGTCCAAGGTCGGCAAGGTCCGTGCGCTCGGTGGGCGATCGGCCCGCCTCGCCAGGCTGATCTGGTCCGAGCGGCCGGACGTGGGCGTCGCTCACGGCTCGGTCGACCTCGCCATCGTGAGCGCCACCTACCGGTTTCCCTCGGTCCAGATGCAGGACTACGAGTTCGCCGGGATGCAGCGGAAGATCAGCTTCCGCATCGCCCGCCGGGTCATGATCCCCGATTCGATCCCGGTCGAGCGATTGGCGAAGATCGGGGCGTCCGAGAAGAAGCTCCTGCGCTTCCCGGGCCTGAAGGAGGAGTACTACCTCGCCGACTTCGAGCCCGATCCCTCGATCCTCGGATCTCTCGGGCTCGACCCGGAGCGGGTGGTCGTTGTTGTTCGCCCGCCTCCGGAGACCTCCGAGTACCACGCTCGCAACGACCTGCACGAGGCGGTCCTCGCGCGCTTGGGCGCCCAGCCTGACGTCCAGGCCGTGGTGATTCCTCGGACCGAGCGCCAGGGCGAGGCCGTCCGCGCGATGGCGAAGCCGAACCTGACCGTCCCCGGGAAGGAGATCGACGCGCAGAGCCTGATCGCGCTCGCTGATCTCGTCGTGTCGGCGGGGGGGACGATGAACCGCGAGGCCGTGGCCCTCGGCACTCCGGTGTGGACGACGTTCGCCGGGCGGATGGGCGGGGTCGACGAGGAGCTGATCGCAGCCGGCCGGCTGCGCGTGCTCGAGAGCGCGGCCGACCTCACGTTCGAGAAGCGGAGCGCTTCCGCCGGTGCCCGTGCCCGGCGTGACCCGGGCCTTCTTGTCGAGGGCATCCTCTCCACGGTCGAGTAGCCTGAAACGGTCCGTCCGGCCGGAGCGCCAACCTCGGGCCAGGCCCAGACGACATGGCTGAGACCTCCGACGCCATCCTCGCCTTTCTCCTCGCCGCCGCAATCGCGTGGCTGCTGGTTCCGATCGCTGAAGCGCTTGCCCAGAGACTCGGGGCGATCGACTACCCGCGAGAGCGCGGGCTGCACGATGTGCCGACCACGAAGCTCTCCGGGATCGCGATCCTGATCGGCATCGAAGCGGCAGGCTGGGTCTTCCTTCCCTCCGACGGCGAGACTCGATCGATCCTGATCGGGGCCGCCGCGATAGCCGGCGTCGGCGTCATCGATGACATCTACGACCTTCCCGCGCTGCCGAAGCTCGCCGGTCAGATCGGGGCGTCGTTGATCCCTGTCCTCGCGGGGGTCCGGGTCGACGCCCTGACGATTCCGTTCATCGGCGGCTTCGAGCTCGGCTGGGTCGCCTATCCCGTGACCGTGCTCAGCATCGTCGCGGTCGTCAACGTGATCAACTTCGTCGACGGGGTGGATGGCCTGGCGGCCGGCGTCTGCGCGATCGCTTCGCTGGCCCTCGCGATCATCGCGCTGTCGCTCGACCGCAACGCCGCCGGCGTTCTCGCCGCTCTGACCGCGGGCGGCTCGCTGGGCTTCCTGCGCCACGGCTTCCCGCCGGCCTCCAGCTTCATGGGGGACACCGGCTCCAACCTCCTCGGCTACCTGCTGGCTACGGCCGCGGTGCAGGGGGCGTTGAAGACGAACGCTGTCGTCGCCTTGGCCCTTCCCCTGGTCGTGCTCGCTGTGCCGATCCTCGACATGACCTTCGTGGTCGCCAAGCGCCTCAAGTACAAGCAGCCGATCTACCAGGCCGACGCCTGGCACTTCCATCACCGGATGGCGAACATCGGCTTCTCGCAGCGGCGCACGCTCGCCTACCTGTACGGATGGACCACGGTGATGGCCGCCCTTGCCCTCGCATTGCGGCTCGTTCCCTACTCCGACAACCACGGAAACTTCGACTTCACCTGGACCGCCGTGATCCTGTTCTTCGGGATGCTCGCCCTGGCCGCGAGCGTTTACCTCGTGTACGTGCTGGAGATCCTCAAGCTGCGCCGCTTTCGAGAGCGGCAGGTGCTCGGCCTGCGCCGGGAGCGGGGAGCCCCGGCGCCGGCCGCGGACGAGGTCGACCGTGGTGTCGCAACCGAGCTCGAGACGGGCAGCTTTCCGGTCATCGACGGGGGGATCGATGACGGCAAGGCCGATCAGAGCGACGGCTGAGCGCCGGCGGGAGATCCCGCTTCACAAGTGACTTTCGGCACCCGTGACGGGGCGCGGCAGCAGGTTTCGTTTGGCTATAGTCGCCCCTGTGCCGTTCCGGTCATCCGACCGCGATCGGTGCCGTCCCGTCTCCTCCAAAAAGTGACCCGAGCGACCGCAATTGTCAGGCCGTCAGATCGAAGACTCCGTTGACCGCTCCGCAGGCTTTCTGCGGTTCGCTGACGTGCTGATCCTGGTAGCGGCTCTCCCGGTGTTTCTGATCGCCGGGCTGCCGATGACCGGCTATGTCGTCTGCGCGGCCGTCTGGCTCACGCAGCGCGGGGTCCAGGAGGTCGCCGAGCGCCGGGCGCAGAGGCTGCTCGAGCAGGGCAACCGCAAGAACGCCATGGGCGTCGTCGCGGCGACGACGATGGGCCGAGTCTGGCTGGTCGCGCTCTCGATCCTCCTCGTCGGCAAGCTCGCCGATCGCGAGGATGGCCTTGCGGCCGCGGTGCTCACCCTCGTGCTCGTGACCGTCTACTTCACGGGGCTCGGCCTTTCGAAGATGTTCGAGCCCGAAGCCGCCCCGACGGCGGGTCCGCCCACCGCCGGGGCTCCGTCATGAGTGCACTCAAGAGTCTGAGCCTCGGGAAGAAGGTCCTCCTGGGCCTCTTCATCTACGTCGCGATGATGGTGCTGCTCTATTTCATCTTCGGCTCAGACGGCAAGAACGATGCCTTCCAGCCCCAGAACGAGTTCAAGCTCGACCCCTGGGTCTCGATCAAGGTCGGCGGCGTCGACCTGAGCATCAACAAGGCGGTCCTCTACCTGCTCCTCGCCTCGGGGCTGACGATCGGGACGATGACCTGGATCGCCCGGCGCATGCAGGACAAGCCGAACAAGACCCAGGCGGCGATGGAGATGGGCTACGACCTGGTGAAGAACAACATCTCCGGCGGCAACCTCGACAAGAGGATGGCCCGCAAGTGGTTCCCCTTCATCGCGGCCCTCTTCTTCTTCATCTGGTTCTCGAACATGATCGGCTTCATCCCGTTGCCGACCAACACCGAGCACACGGTCGACGTATTCGGCGTCGCGATCCCGAGCTTTGCGATCTACGCGGCCACGGCCAACCTCTCGATCCCGCTGGTGCTGACGCTCGTCGTCTGGATCTCCTACCACGTCGAGGGCGTGCGGGCCAAGGGTTTCTTCAAGTACCTCGCGAGTTGGCTTCCCCCGGGCCTCGATTTCAGCGACTCGTTCTTTCTCGTGCGCTGGTTCGCGCTGAGCTTCTTCTTCGCGATCGAGGCGATTTCCCACTTCGCGCGCCTGATCTCGCTGTCGGTGCGGCTCTTCGCCAACATCCTCGCCGGCCACCTCCTCCTGCTCTTCATGGGAGGCGGGCTGGCGGTCCTGCTCGGGATCGCCGCGCTCGGCGTCGGGACCTTCCCGCTCGCATTCGCCTTCTTCGGCCTCGAGGTCGGCCTGATCGCCACCCTCCAGGCATTCATCTTTGCCACGCTCACAGCGATCTACCTCGGCGGAGCAACCGCCGAGAGTCACTAGAAAAGGAGTCATTCAATGGATC
>JBBSQE010000125.1:0-9513 GCA_038258095.1 Solirubrobacterales bacterium
AGGCATTCAGCTGGTAGATGAGACGTAGCCCGGTCAGGGTCAGGAGGTCGTCGACATAGTCGACCATGTCGCATAACTGGGTGATAGAGCTTGCCATGCCGCCGGTCGCGATGAAGGCGACGTCCTCTCCGAGCTCGCGCTGGATGCGGGAGGCGATGGCGTCGATCGCGCCGGCGAAGCCGTAGACCATGCCCGACTGCAGGCTCGCCTGTGTGGTGCGGCCGATCACGCCGCTCGGTTCGGCGAGGTCGACGTTGGGCAGACGGGCCGCACGCGCGGTGAGCGCCTCCATCGAGATCTGGATGCCCGGGCCGATGACACCGCCCAGGTAGGCGCCGTCGGCCGAGATCGCGTCGAAGGTGATCGCCGTCCCGAAATCGACGACGGCGCAGATGTCGCCGACACGGTCGTAAGCCGCGACTGCGTTGACGAGGCGGTCGGCGCCGAGCTCGTACGGGTTGTCGAGCCGAACAGCCATGCCGGTGCGCACGCCGGGGCCGACCATCATGCAGGCGCCGGAGAGATGGCTCTCGGACATCTGCGAGTATTCGGGGTTGAGCCGCGGCACGACCGAGGCGGCGATGGATGCATCGATCGCGTCCAACCCGATGCCGTGGAGGCCGAGCAGGTTCGAGAGCCGGACGGCGAGCTCATCGGCCGTGTCGGCGCCGTCGGTTGCGAACCGCCAGTGCTCGACGAGGTCGTCGCCGTCGAAGGCACCGATGTGCGTCTGCGTGTTGCCGACGTCGATTGCGAGAAGCATGGGGCGATTATCCCCGGATAGGGTCTCCGGAGTGCCTTCGATACGCCTCTACACAATTCCCGGCTCCCATCCGGGCACCACGGTGGCGCTCATGCTGGAGCGAAAGGGCCTCCCGTTCAAGCGGACCGACCTGATGCCGGTCGTCTCGAAGGGCGTGCTCAAGGCCCTGCGGTTCGGCGATGTGACGGTGCCGGCGATGAAGATCGACGGCCGCCGGGTCCAGGGGTCGGTGGTGATCGCCCGCGAGCTCGAGCGCATCCAACCCCTGCCACCGCTCTACCCGGCCGACCCGGAGGAGCGCTCCAGGGTCGAGGAGGCTGAGCGCTTCGGGGACGAGGAGCTTCAACATCCGATCCGCCAGATCCTCTGGTGGGCTTTGCGCCACGACAGCACGCCGTTGCGCAGCTACTCCGAGGGCGCGAAGCTCGGCGTGCCGATCGGCCTCGCGGTGAGGACGGCGGCCCCGATCGTCGCCCTGTCCGCCCGCTTCAACGAGGCGACCGACGAGAACGTCCGCCGCGATGTCGAGGCCCTGCCAGGGCTCCTCGACCGGGTCGACTCCTACATCGCGGACGGCGTGATCGGAGGCGCCGAGCCGAATGCGGCTGACCTTCAGATCGCTCCGAGCCTCGCGCTCGCCATGACCATGCAGGACCTGCGAGGAGCGTTCGAGGGACGACCGTGTGCGGAACTCGTCGGGCGGCTGGTCCCCGACTTTCCGGGCGACTTCCCGCCCGTTCTCCCCCCGGAGTGGCTCGGCTCGGCAACGGCGCGTGGGGAACGATAGGGTCAGCTCCGGCATGAAGCTCCGTCTCGTCCTTCCACTGATCGTCGCGCTGGCCTCCGGCCTCGCGCTCTCCCTGACCGCGTGCGGCGGGAGCAGCGGGGGCGGCGGGCCCTCGGTCGCCGAGTTCTGCTCCAGCTACCTCGTCGTCAGGGACAAGACCACCGCCCTGAGCAATGCGAGCAACGGGACCCTCGAGGAGCGCAAGAAGGCCCTCGGCGACTTCGCCGGTTCACTGTCCGACCTCGCCTCCAACTCGCCCGATGAGATTCACGACGACGTCAAGGAAACGGCCGACTGGGCCACCGGCGCCGAGGAGGCGGTGTCGGGCGCCGACTCGATTTCCGAATTCCAGAAGGTGGGCACGGCGTACGGCAAGGAGAACCCGCAGCCGCAGACCGCAAGCCAGAAGGCCGACGACTACGAGAGCAAGAACTGCGAGAACGGCGACTCGACGACGGCAACCACCTCGGGCTGAGCGCCGGCCCCGGAAGGGGCATGAACCCGCATGGACGGAGCGCGGGACCAACATGGGAACGGTTGTCACTGCCCTCGGAAGAGAGGGAACGACAACCGTCCCCCGGATATACCTGGGGTCGGTTGTCGATCGCCGGCCGTCGCTGAGACACGCAAGCGTTCCCAGGGCCGCTGCGAGCCGGAGGACGACCTGAGGCTCGCCGAGGTCAGGGAGCGCCACGCCCTCGTCGCTAGCCGAGCGCGACGCCCTCGATCCGCCGCACACGCTGGCCAGAACCCAGGCCCTCGAGCGCTGCTGCCAGCGACGTGCCATCGGGGAGCGTGAGGCCGGGGTCCAGCTCGAGCAGTGGGGCGAGGACGAACCGGCGGCTCGCCACCTCGCGGTGGGGAAGCTCCAGCCTCTCGGTCCTCAGCACGATGTCCCCGAGGAGCAGGAGGTCGACGTCGAGCGGGCGGGGGCCGTGCCTCGGCCCGCCGGCGGTGCGCCCCTCCTCGGCCTCGATCGCCTTGCAGGCGTCGAGCAGTGCCTCGGGCTCGAGCGCAGTCCGCACGCGCACGGCGGCGTTGAGGAAGTCGGCCTGGTCCGTGACCTCGCCCACCGGCTCCGTCTCATAGACGGAGGAGGCGGCGAGAACCTCGACGTCGCGGCCGGGCAGCGCCGCGACGGCGGCCCGGAGGTGGGCGGCCGGGTCCCCGACGTTTGACCCGAGGCCGAGGTAGCCGATCTGGCCGCTCAACGCCAGGTCAGTCCTCGTCGTCGTCCTCAGCGAGGTCCTCGGTGAGGTCCTCGCGGGTGTGTGTGACCTCGACCGCGACCTCCCCGATCGCGAGGGGGAGCGGCGGCTCGGGCTTCGCCGCCCGGACCCTGACCGCCTCGCAGCGGTAGCGCTCCATCAGCCGTTCGCCGACGACCTGGCTGAGGCGCTCAAGCGTCCTGTAGCTGCGCTCGGTGGCGGCGAGGGCGACGATGTCGCAGACCTCTGCGTAATCGACGGTGTCCTCGATGCGGTCGGTGAGGACCGCGTCGCAATCGGGCACGTCGAAGGAGACGTCGAACTCGAGCCGCTGCCCGATCTCACGCTCGGCCTCGGTGACGCCGTGGTGGGTGTAGATCGAGAGCCCTCGCAGCTCGATCTCGACGCTCGATTCCGTATCGCTGCCATGGCCTTCCAAGGTGGATGCGAGCCTACGGCACCAAGCGTCTAGATCTGGATGCGAGCCTACGGCACCAAGCGTCTAGATCTGATTCTCCGCGCAGATGCCGTGGGCGAAGCCATTGTTCAGAGGATCGCGTCGGCCACCCGCAGCGCCTGCGCCATCTCCCCCACGTCGTGGACCCGCAGGACCGACGCTCCGTTGCGGTACGCCATCACCGAGCTGGCGATCGTCCCGCCCAGACGCTCGGAGACGGAGGAACCGTCGATCGTCGCGATGAAGCTCTTGCGGGAGGTGCCGACCACGAGTGGGCGGCCGAGTTCGGCCAACTCGCCGAGCCTTCGCAGTAGCTCGACGTTGTGCTCGAGCGTCTTTCCGAAACCGATCCCCGGATCGAGCCAGATCTTCTCCTCGGGGACGCCCTCGGCGACCGCCAGCTCGAGGCGCTCGGCGAGGAAGGCCTTCACCTCGGAGACGACCTCGTCGTAGTGGGGTGACACCTGCATCGTGCGCGGGTCGCCCTGCATGTGCATGAGGATGAGTCCCGCGCGGCGGTCCGCGCAGAGGCCGGCGATGCCGAGGCCGCGGCCTAGGGCGGTCACGTCGTTGACGATTGTGGCGCCGGCGTCGAGCGCGGCCTCCGCGACCGACAGCTTCGAGGTGTCGACCGAGATCGCTGCGCCGTCGGCCGCCAGAGCCTCGATGACGCCGACCACGCGGCGGCGCTCCTCGGCCTCCCCCACCTCGGCGGCCCCCGGTCGGGTCGACTCACCTCCGACATCGAGCCAATCCGCGCCATCGGCGATCAGCCGCCGGCCCCGCTCGATCGCCCGCTCGGGATCCAGATACAGGCCGCCATCGGAAAACGAGTCCGGCGTGACGTTGAGCACGCCCATCAGGGTCGCGCTCATACCTCGCTACCCAATGCGGCGGCTGCCGCACGCTCGCCCGAGCGGATCGCTCCCTCCATGTACCCGTTCCAGATGGTCGCGGTCTCGGCCCCCGCCCAGTGGATCGGGCCAACCGGCTCGCGCAGTGCGATCCCGTTCTCCCGCCAGGCGCCGGGACCCATGAAGCCCCCGTAGCAGCCGCGGGACCAGGGGTCGGCCGCCCACGCCTTGTCGACGTAGCGGTCGGGATCGGCGGCGCGCGGTCCGAAGAAGCGCTCGAGGCAGGCGAGGACGAGAGCGCGCCGCTCCACCTGCGGCAGGTCGGCGGCGCGGCGTGCCGCACCCGCCTCGAGAAACGCCAGCATGACTCCCGGCGAGCCACCGGGCGGCGAGTTGTCGTAGGTGACGGAGACCGGCCCGTCCGCGCTCGTCGCCTGACCGGAGAGCCCTTCCGCGCGCCAGAATGGCTCTGGGTAGATGGCCATGCACTTGACGACGGACCCCTGGGCCATGCGCTGGGTGAGCCCGTCCCGGACCGCGGGTAGCGCGGGCTCGTAGACGATGCGCCCGG
The DNA here is from genome assembly GCA_038258095.1 of Solirubrobacterales bacterium. Taxonomy (GTDB): domain Bacteria; phylum Actinomycetota; class Thermoleophilia; order Solirubrobacterales; family 70-9; genus JBBSQE01. The sequence continues at coordinate 4,641 of JBBSQE010000125.1, forward strand.
CCAGGAGAGGAGGCATCGCGACGATTGCGCGCCGCGCGCGGGCGCTCCCTCCGTCGAACTCCACCGTGACCCCACCGGCGTCGGGAACGGCGATGCGACGAACCGGTGAGGACAGGTGGACTGGGTCGTCCAGGCGCTCGGCCAGACCCAGGGCGATCAGCTGGGTGCCGCCGACGACACGGGAGTCCTGCGCGCCGCCTGCGGTGTCGAGCAGTGTGTTGAACGAGCCCGCCGAGCGGATGTAGAAGAGGACGTGGAGCAACGAGAGATCCTCCGGCTCCGCAGCCCACACCGCCCAGATCCCGAGCCGCAGGAGGTCACGGGCGGTCGGCGTGCGGACCGCCCGTCGCATCCATGTCGCGAATGTCTGCCCATCCCAGCGCTCGGCACGGTCTGCGTCCCACGGGCGCTCGGGGTCGATCGAGCGCGCCATCCGGTCCAATCGCGCCAGCGCAGCGCCCGTCTCCGCCAGGGCGAGGGGGCTGACCTTCGGGATCGTTCCCCTGTAGCTGCGCAGCCTGCCGCGGCGCTCGAACAGGCTCGCGCCGTCGTCGTAGCTCTTGTGGGTCTCGAGCCCGAGCTCGGCGATCAGCTCGAGGATCCTGGTCTGCTGGGGGCCGACCCACTGGCCGCCGATCTCGACGATCTCGCCGAAGCCGATCTCCTCGTTCAGAACCCGGCCCCCGACGCGGTCGCGAGCTTCGAGAACGACCACTGACTGACCGGCCGCCTCGACGCGCGCAGCGGCGGCGAGACCGGCGAGACCAGCGCCGACGATCACCACATCGGCGTCGAGAGTGATCCTGGCCATCAGGCGGAGTCGTACATGGGGGGTTAACCCGACCCTAGCCGCTTGCCGATAAGGAAGAGAACGCCCCTTGCCCGACACCGAGACAAACCCCGTCCCACCCGCACCCGATGGCTATCTGGGCGCCGATATGGCGCTGTCTTTGCGGATGGGCTCAATCATCTGGGCCCTCGGCATCATCCTCACCGTCGTCCTGCTGCCCCTGAGCCCGCCGACGGCGGCGATCGGCTCGGCCGGGTGGGCCCTCAGCGGGCTGTTGCTTGCGCTGGCTCTCGCCCTGGTCTGGGCGCTTCGCAGCCCGCGGATCCAGTGGAGCTACACGAGGCTCCTGGCCTCCAGCTACGTCGGGCTCGTGGCCATCGTCGTGATGCAGTGGCTCGCGGGCGGAGTCGGGGCGCCCTATGAGCGGCTGCTGCTGCTCGGTGTCGTCTACGTCGCCGCGATTCACCCGCCCCGCCGCATCGTCGCGTTCATGGTGATGACAGCGTTGGCGCTGGGCGCGCCGTTCCTCTACGACCGCTGGGACCTCGATGCGGTCGCGGCGTCCCTCGCCGGACTCATCGTCTGGATTGCCCTGGCCTTCGTCGCCCACGTGATGATGCGCGGGGTTCGCTCGCAGCGGGTCTCCCTGCGCGACGGGGAGAGCCGAGCCAGGGTCGAGGCGAGGCTGGACGATCTGACCGGCATCGGAAACCGGCGGGCATTCGAGGAGGCGCTGGGGGACGAGGTCGCCCGCGTGCGCCGGCTCGGCAGCCCTCTCAGCGTCGCGATGCTCGACATCGAGCAGTTCAAGAGCGTGAACGACGAGTTCGGTCACCTGGAGGGCGACGAGTGCCTGCGGGCACTGGCTGCGGCCTTCAAGTCCCAGCTCCGGGCGCCGGACCGCTGCTACCGCTGGGGAGGTGACGAGTTCGCCCTTGTCCTACCGGGAACCCGTGACGCCGGGGCCGACCGCCTCGGCCAGCGCCTACGCGAGTTCGTGGCGGTCGCCTGCAAGCGCCCGGACGGCGAGTCGCTCCTGGTGCGCTACGGAGCGGCCCAGCTCGAGAGCGGCATGAGCGCCGAGGAACTGGTGGCCCGCGCCGATCTCAGCCTCGGCGCACGCCTGCCGGGCTGATTCCCACCCGAGCGGGCACACCGCTGTCCCCCGTGGCGGGGCCGGGAAGCACCCGGGCGGACGAGCTCCTGAAACGAACCGGGCACCGCTTGGTGCCGCCCCGGCCGAAGCCGGACTCCCTGCCGACGGCGGTCACGCCGTAGCACCCGGTCACCACGAACCGGTATCCGTGCCTCGAGCGCGGAAGCGCGAACGACACGCCGGCGGCGATCCGGTACGGCTGGGGCTCCCGCGTCACGCTCGTGGCGATCCGCCGGAAGACGGGGTCCGAGACCTTGCGGAAGTACCAGTAGACGCGGTGCCCGGAGAGCCTGATCGGATAGCCCGACGGATAGCGCCGCGTGAAGCTGACGATCGCGCGGTGCCCCCTGACCGTGAGCTTGGGCGAGACCGGGACGAGATCGACGAACGCCTTGACCCTCTTGCTCTCCACGGCCCCCGAATCCGTGGCTGCACTCGCCGCGTAGATCGTGTTGAGCTGGGGCCGAACGGACACCCTGAAGGCTCCGTTGGCGTTGGTCGTCACGGTGTCGAGGACCTCGGGAGCGCTCCGGTACGGAAATGGCTGGGCCGTGATCGTGACCGGAGTTCCCGGGACGTAGGTCCCCCCGTCGCGAAGGCCACCGCCGAGGAAGGTCGTCTGGCCCTGGGAGATCTCCGGCTTCGTGAGGGTCAGAACGGTCTCGGGCGCTCGGGCCAGCGCGGCTGCCGGCGCGAGGGCGGCGCCGAGAAGCGCGATTCCGAGGACACACATGATCATGAAACGGCGCAAGCTCAAATTCCCTCTCGATGGCGGACCCCGGACGGGCGCCACTATAGCCGGGGCCGGGGACTCCCTCGTCGGAAGGGTCGTGAACTCAACGCGGGCTGAAGGCGCCTGCGCTCAGCTCCGGTAGGAGACCCGGGAGCACGCGCCCGGAGGACCTGAAGCGCCCTGGGCATCGCTTCGCCCTGGTGCGCCCGAACCCGTCATCCGCACCGGCACGGGGAACCGTGTAGCAGCCGGTGACGAAAAACCGGTAGGTGCCCCCGATGCGTGGCAACCTGAACGACACCCCGGCGGCGATCCGGTCGGCCTTGGGCTCCCGCGAACGGCTCGTCGCAACCCGGTGATAGATGGGATTTGACGCCCTGCGGAAGTACCAGCTGACCCTCCGCCCGGAGAGCTTGAAGGGATAACCGGAGGGATACTGGCGAGTGAAGCTGACGAAGGCCCGGTGCCCGCGCACGGTGAGCCTCGGCGGGACCGGCTTGAGGTTGACGTAGGCCGTCTTCTTCGGACTGAAGCTGAGCCCCGCGAGCGTCCCCGCAATCGCGCGATAGCGGGTGTTGAGACGGGGCCTGACCCTCGCCGAGAAGCTCCCCGCCGCGTTGGTCCGGACCGTCTTGACCCCACGGGCGGCCCGCTTGTACGGAAACTCCTGAGCGGTGATCGTCACCAGAGTGCCGGGGAGGACCGAGCCCGCGAAGCGGACCTTGCCGAAGACTCGCACGGTGGAGCCCTGGACGACCTGCGACTTCACGACTGCGATCGAGACCCGGGGCTTGGCGGCCCGCGCCGCGCCGGTGGCGGGATAAAGCGAGCCGGCGAGCATCGCCAGGGCCAGGATGAGAATTGACAGCTTGCGATACACGGGACCTCCACACGGATCGGTTGCCTCAGCACGCGACTCATTCACGCTGCCAGTCATCGGAATACCCCCACCGGCGCTACGACAAACCGGCACTCCCGCGCCAGCTTGGCCGCGAGCCTCAGTCGTCGGTGCGCATCTCGGCGGCCAGGCCGGGACGCGGGTGGGTGATCGGCCTCGGGCTCTCGCGGTGGGCCGGCTCGGGCTCGGGCGCCGCGGGGCCGGTGTTCGGCTCCTCTGAGTCCTCGGTGAAAACGTCCTCGACGGCGGCGCCATCCAGCAGCGCGACGAACTGTTCGGCGTCGATCGTCTCGTACTCGAGCAGGATGTTTGAGATGCGGTCGAGGGCCTCGCGCTTGTCGGTGAGGATGTCCTTGGCGGACTGGTGGGCGTCCTCGACGATGCGGCGGATCTCGTCGTCGATCTCGCGGGCGATCTCGTCCGAGTAGTCGGGCTCCGAGGAGAACTCGCGGCCGAGGAAGGGCTGGCCGCGGTCGTGGCCGAACACGCGCGGGCCGAGGCGCTCGGACATGCCGAAGCGCATGACCATCTGCTTGGCGGTCTCGGTGACCTTCTCGAGGTCGTTCGAGGCGCCGGTGGTGATCTCGCCGAAGACGATCTCCTCCGCGGCACGCCCGCCGAGCGTCATCGCCATCGTGTCGGTCAGCTCCGCCCTGGTGGTGAGGAACTTGTCCTCGGTCGGCAGGGAGATCGTGTAGCCGAGAGCCTGCCCACGGCTGATCACGGAGATCTTGTGGACCGGGTCGGTGTTGGGGAGGATGTGACCGACGATCGCGTGGCCCATCTCGTGGAACGCGGTGATCAGGCGCTCCTTCTCCGACATGACGCGGGTCTTCTTCTCGGGGCCGGCGATCACGCGCATGATCCCCTCCTCGAGCTCCTTCATCGAGATTTCGCGCTTGCCCTGGCGGGCGGTCAGGAGGGCGGACTCGTTGATCAGGTTGGCGAGGTCGGCACCCGTGAAGCCGGGGGTCTGGCCGGCGAGGACGTCGAGATCGATGACCTTCGCCAGCGGCTTGCCGCGCGTGTGGACCTCGAGGATGTGCTTGCGGCCCTTGCGGTCGGGACGGTCGACGACGACCTGGCGGTCGAATCGGCCGGGCCGCAGCAGGGCGGGGTCGAGGATGTCGGGGCGGTTGGTGGCGGCGATGAGGATGATGTTGTCCTTCATCTCGAAGCCGTCCATCTCGACGAGGAGCTGGTTCAGCGTCTGCTCGCGCTCGTCGTGCCCGCCGCCCATGCCGGCGCCGCGGTGGCGGCCGACTGCGTCGATCTCGTCCATGAAGATGATGCACG
>JBBSQE010000126.1:0-9460 GCA_038258095.1 Solirubrobacterales bacterium
ATCCTCCGAGCGGAGCCTCCGGAATTCCGCTCCTCCTAGACACCGGCCCGATCTATGCCAACGCGGATGTGGCAGATGGTGCGCATGAGGCGTGCCGGGAGTTGCTCGCGACCCACCCGGGGCCACTTCAGGTCCCGATGCTCGTGATCACCGAGGCCTGTCAACTCGTCGAATCGCGGCTGGGGTCGAAGGCTGAAACCACGCTGCTCGCCGATCTCGCGACGGGCCACCTCATCCCCGAGCCGGTGCACGAGGCCGACTGGCTACGAATCGCCGAGCTCGTCAGCGCCTACCGAGACCTGCCGCTTGGAGCAGTCGACGCCTCGATCATCGCCGCGGCCGAACGGCTCGGGCTGACCACGGTCGCAACTCTCGATCGACGCCACTTCGGCGTCGTCAGGCCGAAGCACGTCGAACGCTTCGAGATCTTGCCCTGAGTGGCGTCACACCGAGGAGCGCCGCGCAGGGAGCGAAGTTGTTGCACTTGGTCTTGATCGTGCACACGATCAAGGCGACGCTCTGGCCATGCGTGATCGCATACGTACCAAGAAAGTATGTATTCTGACTTTATGAGTACGCGCGTGTCGGAGCGGGGACAGGTGACGATTCCGAAAGCCGTTCGGGACCGACTTGGCCTCGAGCCGGGAACCGAGCTCGAGTTCGCGGCCCAGGATGGGCAGCTCGTCGGCCGGAAGCGCAGCCAGCGCTCTCCGGTGGATGCGCTCTACGGCATCCTCGAGCTGGATGGCGGGACCGACGAGGCGATCCACCGCCTGCGCGGCGCAGCCGACGGGCTCTCGTCCTGATCACGGCTCTCGACACGAGCGTCCTCCTCGACCTGTTCGCCGCAGACCCGGTCCACGGCCAGAGATCACGTGACGCCATTGCCCTCGCCCTCCGCGAGGGAGGCCTGATCGCCTGCGATGTCGTCTACGCGGAGGTTGCCGGTGCTTTCGAGGACAATGAAGCGGTGGCGGGGGCCATGGCCGATCTGGGTGTTCGCTTTGTTCCCGTCGAGCAAGGGGCCGCCATGGCTGCGGGGGAGAAATGGCGGGACCATCGCCGCCGGGGAGGCACGCGCGAGCGGGTCATTCCAGACTTCCTGGTCGGCTCCCACGCTGAGGTGGCCGCCGACCGCCTGCTCACTCGTGACCGTGGCTTCTACCGGTCCTACTTCGCGGACCTGACGGTGATGGACCCGTCCGGGTAGGGACTTTCAACGCCCGTGAAGTCCGCACCCGGCGACACGGGTGTGGACTCGGTCCGCCCGATCCGCGACGATGCGGGCATGGGAATCGTCGATCAGCACGCCTCCGTGCCGGCTCTCGACGCCCAGGCGCTCGGGCGGCTTACCGTCGCGCTCGACCGTGACGGCGTGGTTGCGGCGATGCTGATCGGATCGCAGGCGCGAGGAAACGCCGGGCCGCTGTCCGACATCGATGTCGGCGTTTGGTACGAGCCGGATCTCGACTCGGCCTCGCGCCTCGAGTTGCGGCTGGCCCTCGACCGAGCCGTCACCGCGGCGCTCGCCACCGAGGAGGTGGACATCGTGATGCTGAACAACGCGACGCCGCTGATGCGGCACCGAGCGGTTCGTGATGCCCACCGTCTCGTCGAGCGCGATAGAAAGGCCCGCGTGCGCCTCGAGGCGAGGGCGATCATCGAGTATCTCGACACGGCGCCGCTCCGAGCCGAGATGGCCCGTGGCCTGCGCCACCGGCTGGAAGAGAACCGCTTTGGTCGACGCTGAGAGCGTCACAACCCGGCTCGATCGCCTCACCCCGCTCCTCGAGGAGATGGAGGCGATCCGGTCCGCCGGCGAGAACGCCTACACGAACGAGTTCCGAAGCCGCCTCGCCGCCGAGCACGCGATTCAACTCGCCGTCCAGATCTGTATCGACGTCGGCGCGCACCTGATCGCCGAGCTCGGGCTCGAAACGCCCTCCGACTATCGCGGTGTCTTCGCCGGCCTGCGCCCCGCCGGCCTCGACGCCCAGCTCGCGACCCGGCTGACCGACGCCGCCGGGATGCGCAACATCCTCGTCCACGGCGACCTCGATGTCGACGACGAGGTCGTCTGGGCGGCCCTTGATCGTCTCGATGACCTGGGCGCGTTCGCGGCCTTCGCCCAGGGTCAGATCGGTTGAGGCCGGGCGCGGGTGCTCAGGCTGCGTCGCGCCGGTTGCAGGAATCGATGAACGACTGCATCTCGGCCTCGTCACCGATGTCAACGCCGGCCTCCATGGCCTCCATCGCGAGAGCCTTGGCCGGGCCCCAGTTCGCCTCGTCGGCGACCGTCGCGACCATCTCGTCGGTGAACTCCTCGGCGGCGGCGACCGCCTCCGTGATCGCCGCTTCGGGGATCCCGCGCGCCTCGCCGGCGTAGCGGACGAATTCGGGCAGCAGCGCCGGCACTGTTCTCTCGAAGAAGCTCGGATCCCGAACCACCTTGCGCGGGAGGAAGTAGAGGCAGAAGAGCTCGCACACGGTGGCCGACCAGCGCAGCGGCCGGCCCTCGCCCTCGAGGTGGTCGGCGCAGTAACCGACGGCCAGTTCGGCCAGATCCGCGGCCGCGCCGGGATCGTGGAACGCCTTTGCGGCCGGGGTGGCGAGAAAGCCCACCACGGCAGCCGCGCGCTCGGCCTGCGACACCTCCTCGGGCTCGAAGACCACGTCTGTCTCCGGCAGGCCCCTCAGATGGGCCGCGACCCCCGCGAGCTGATCCCTGAAGTCCTCCCCGACGGGAGGATTGAGCGTGTGCTCGGTGCGCCACAGGGCCTCCCCACAGCGTGCCGCGGCCTCGGCAAGGCTGATGTCGCGGAACTGGAGCTCGCCGGTTCCCGCCACCTTCTGCGGTACCCGCTCCATCGTTTCGCGGACCTGCTCGAGGGACGGCCCGACCAGCAGCTCCTTCGCGAAGCCTCCGAGGTTGTGGTCGATCAGCATCCCGATGGCGTAGGGCTCCGCTTCGTCGGCGCGCTCGAACTCGATGAAGATGTTGGCCGAGTCGTCGAAGACTGCGTCGCGGATCTCCATCGCGCGGATCGCGCGTTCGCCGCCGAGATCCTGCCCCCAAGCCGGCTCGGCGACCCCCTTGCCGGCCAGACCGTCAGCCGCCTTTCCCGCCGCGAGGCCTATTCGCTCCGAGGCGACCGCCGCTATCGCCCGCAGAGCCGCAAGCGCCCGTTTGTCTCCCGCGCGTTCGAGGAAGGTCACGAACGGCAGGCCGAAGATCTCGTCGGGGTCCTCGTCGATCAACGTGCCGGGCCCCAGGTTCCAGGTCGAGATGAGCGAAGAGGCGGACATCTCGGCCGCCAGCGAGCATTCGACCTCATCAAACGCCCGCCTGGCCTCCCCTGCGAGGTCGCGTGCCAGGTTCTGGGCCAGTCTCTCGGGGCTCGGCTCGAGATCCGGCCCCCGGCGCGGACGCTTGGCCCCGCTTCGCGAGCCTCTCGAGCCGCTGCGGCGTCGCTTGCTCATCGACCAGAACCTAATGATCCGGGGGCGACGAGGGCCGGGGATGTTCGCGCATTTTGGGGTCTTGTTGAGAGACCGGCCACGTTTGGTGCCCCCGATCCGGGGAGGAGCGCATCGCCGACTCGCGATCCGAGGCCGGCTGCCTGCTAGCGGTCCATGCTCGCGACTGGCACCAGCTCCACGTCGCTTCGTTCCCGCTCCAACTCCTCGAGGCGATCGCTGAACCCCACCCGATCGAAGAACAGGAGTCGGGCGTCGGGCGCCTCCAGCTCATCGCGGATCGTTTCGAGCTTGTCGAGCTCAGCCGCGGAGTGCTCGTGGTCCGCGTTGGCGGCGTCCGCCCATTTGCATGAGCCAAGCGCGACCACATTGCCCGATTGGTCGACCGCCGCGATGTCGGCTTCATAGCTTCGGCTGATCGCCTTCCCGGCTTCTCTGCTGCGAATCGAGCCCCACCAGCGCCCCACCTCGACGGCGTCGTCGACGTGCTCGAGCGTCCACTGCTGACAGATCCGCTCGAAGCCGTCCTCGGAGACGAACTTGTCGAGCTCGGGGAGGACCGTCTGGTCCAGATAGCGCCTCGCGCCCTCCCTGGTCTGCAGGCGGCTCTCGCTCGTCGAGACGAATCGGAACCAGAAACGCAGGAAGGGGTCCGAGATCGCGTACCGCACCTTCTTCCCGGCACCCAGCGTGACCGGGAACCGCCGCTCGATCACCTCCATCTCCTCAAGGACCTCCAGGAATGGGCGCGCCTCCTCGGCGCGTGCCTTCCCGATGCGTTGCGCGATCTCGTTCAGCCGCGTCTTCCCGCCGGCGATCGCTCGCATGCAGGACATGTAGTTGTCGGTGTCGCGGATCCGGCTTTCCTGCGCCAGGAGGAACAGCGGCTCGTTGCGCAGCAGGCCGTCCGGGTAGAGGACGGAACGCAGGATCGCGTCGCTGATGCCGGCGCCCGAGTCGATCTCCGCCAGGTAGTAGGGGACGCCGCCGAAGACCGACCACGCCCGGACGCGGTCCTCGATGGACCACCCGGGGACGAAGTCGCCCGCCTCGCGCCATCCGAACGGCGCCAGTTTCAGGGACCCCGTCCGCCGGCCGTAGGTGGTCGATCCGTAGCCCATCTCCCGTTCGAAGAAGCTGACGTCGGACCCCGCGATGCAGAGAAGGAGCCCTGGGTTGGATGCGTTCTCGCGAATGAAGCGGTTGAGAAGCGAGCCGATCTCGGGCTCCTGCCGCGCGATGAACTGAAACTCGTCCAGCACGATCATCAGCGGCCCGTCCTCGAGCAGCTCGCCGAAGGCGGTGAAGGCAGGCCGCCAGCTCGTCAGCGGCTGCTCCGCGTAGATCGAGCGGGGGGAGAGGGCTGCGATCTCAGAGGAGAGATCGTCGAGGTGATCCTGTCTCGTCCCCGAGGTCGCTTCGAAGTAGAGAAGCCGCCGATCCTCGCCGAAGTGGAGGAGGAGCTGGCTCTTCCCGATGCGACGGCGCCCGAACAGCACGAAGTACTCGGCCCGGTCCGAGGCCCAGCGTTCCTCCAGCGCATCAAGTTCGTCGCGGCGGTTGATGAAGTCCATTTAGTAACTGTATCACGACATAGTATGTTGTAACCTAGTTTGTTGGGGCGAGCGTTTCTCCGCGCGAGACTGGGATCATGGGACTTCGACCTCGAACCTCCTGGAGCCGATGGAATCGACAGCGACATGCCGGTAGCGCTGAACGAGCTCGAGATTCGCGACGCCCTGGCCGTCCTCGGCGAGTGGGACCCAGGGCGGGGGCGGGATCGCGCAGTCCGCGCTGGAGTGGATGGGATGGGATGGCGAGCGAGGTGAGACGGAGGGAGGTTTGGTCCTTCGCCGCTACGACGTGCAGGTGTTCGTATGGGCGACCCTGCCGCGCAAGTTCTTGGCCTCGCTGGAGGACAAGCTTGCCGGCGCGGGGGCGCTCGCGACCCTGCTCGAGCGGCTCGGCGGCAGGGCCGCGGAGTACGCCGAGGTGTGCCGGGCGCCCGAGACCGGGGAGATGATCCGCGCCTGGGAGGACGAGGACGAGTCCGCCCCGCGGCGCTACCGCGACCTGATGGACGGCTCCGGGCTGGAGCCTCCCGACACCGCGCTCCTCGCCTGGGGCTTCGCCATGGGGGTCGAGGAGGCGACCGCACGTGACCAGCTCGCGACCGTGCTGGAGCGAGAGATCGAGGCCGGCCGACTCACCCCCGACACTCCGGGCTTCCGTCGCCGGCAGGTGAAGGTCACCGAGGAGGCGCTGCTCGCCCCGTCGGACTGGCAGGAGATGGGTCCCGCCGAGGATGATGGCCTCGATGCCGACTGCCCCGAGCGCGAGAACCCGAGCCGCCTCGACGCCATCCTCATGGAGCGCCTCGAGCGCTGGCGCGCCCGCGGCGCCGCGTTCGGTCGCGAGGAACGCAGCGCGATCATCGACCCGGTTGCGCCGCTGATCGGCCTCGAGCCTCCTGCGCTCGATCCCGAGGATGCCCGGGCGGCGCTCGGCCCGACTCTCTGGCTGCTTGGGCGCGCTGAGGAGGGCATCGCGCTGACCCAGAAGAACGCTCTCAGCCGCGCCTTCGTCCGCGAGGTCGCGGAGCGCTATCCGCACTGGTGGGACGCGGAGCTGTTCGGCCCTCCCCATCGTGAGACCGACGTGACACTGTTGAGCGAGCTCGACGACCTACTGCGAGCGACGCGGTTGCTTCGCCGGCGCGGGCGACGGATCTTCGCGACCAAGCGGGCCAGGGGGTTGGTGGCCGACCCGCCGACCCTGCTGCGGGTTCTGACGGTCGAGCTGCTGGCCGGTGAGAGCTTCGATGCCGCCTGCGCCGAGTTCGCCGTCGCCCTCGTCATCGACGGTGCGGCGATCGAGTACGGGGACGGCCTTGCGGAGCGGGTGCAGCCGGCGATCGCCGCCGACGGCTGGCGCGCGGGTGATGATCCCCCCGACGTCCGCGATGTCTCCTGGGCAATTGCCTACTTCCTCCGTCCAGCCGAGGCCATCGGATTGATCGAGCGTGGCGAGCGAACCGACAGGCGCGGGTTCGGGCCGCAGCGCCTCACCCCCGCGAGGCGTCCCGCCCTGCTCGCGGCGCTGCGAGCGCGGGCGATCGGCCCAAGCCACAGGCCGTAGCGTCCAACCCGTCGACCGTGACGGCGTCGTCAGCCTCAGCGCCTGCGCAGCTTCACCGTGAGTCTCTTGAGTGCGACCGAGTTGGTTCCGTCCAGCCTGATCTGAAGCTTGACCGTGGCGGTCCTCCCGGCAGCGAGCAGGCAGACGATTCGCCTCGCATCCCGCTTCAGGGCGGGACGGAGATGGAAGGTTGCCGTGTGTCCGGCTCCGGCCCTGGCCCTCTGCGGCTCGAGCCCGACCGAAGCCTTCAGCCCCCGAACCCTGATGCGCCCGGTCGCGAGCGTCGAGGTCGCCTCGGCCGCGCCCGCCCGCAAGGTCACGACGACGCTCCGGCGGCCCTGCCACTGCAGCCTGTTCGCCACGGCCCGTACGCCACGCATCTCATGAGTGATCTCGACGGTCACATCGCGTTTCATCTCAGCATGACCCGACCCGTTGCAGAGGGTGTTCTGACCCGTGTAGATCTGCGTCGTCGAGCAGCCCTCCTTGTCGATCACCCGCAGGGAAACGCGATAGGTGCCGGTCGACGCGTACCGGTGCAGCGGCCTCGGCCCAATCGTGGTGTCCGTCGTGCCGTCGCCGAAGTCCCAGACGTAGGATTCGACGGAGCCGTCGGGATCGGTCGACGCGCCGGCGTCGAAAGTCGCGACCGGGAATGGGAGCAGGGCCGAGGTGGCCGTGAACGACGCGGTCGGCGGCTGATCCGGCGAGATCGCCACCGACCCGAAATCAGCGCCCGTCCCGCCGCTCGGCACCGGGAAGCCCGGCACGGGGGAGAGGACACCGAGGGATCCGGGAGTGAAGGAGTAGAGGGAGTCCGCGGTCTCGGTCGCGGAGAAGACCCGCTTACCGTCGGGTGTGACCGCGGCGCCGGTTGGGTTCATGCCCGCGGGCTGCGGTGAGCCGAGCGTGGTCAGGCTGCCGTCGCCGCCGATCCCCAGGGTGCTGATCGTCGCGCCGTCGTAATCGGTCACGTATATGTGGGCGCCGTCGGGGGAGATCGGCGCGGCCCCGAAGGGCCCGTTGCTGACTGCATACGGCGAGTCGGGGAGCTCGGTCAGCGCGCCGCTCGGGGCGATCGAGTACGCCGAGATGCTCGCGCTCCCGTAGTTGCCGACGTAGAGGTAGCGCCCGTCGGGCGTCACCGAGGTCCAGGAGGGCTGCGACCCCGTGCCGGTCGATCCAAATGAGGTGAGGGCGCCGTTGCGGCCGATCGAGAACCCGGTGATACCGCCATCCTGGTAGTCGGTGACGTAGAGAAATTTGGAGCCGGGTGTGGTGGCGATTCCGGCCGGCTTACCCGACAGGGCCGGCGAGGCTCCGGGCACGGGGGTCAGCGCTCCCGATGCGCCGATCAGGTAGCCGTTTACGACGCCCGTGGCCGAGTCCGCCGCGTACAGGTGCTGTCCGTCGAGGGTGACCGTGACGCCGTAGTCCCCGGTGAACGACGATCCCGCCAGAGGCGTCAGGGCACCGGTCGAGGAGACCGAAAAGCCCGAGCTCGCGCCGTTCTGCGCCGCGTAGAGGTAGCGGCCGTCCGGCGTGAGCGCCACCTGGGTCGACATGTTGCGGGCGAGCGGCGTCGTCGCCTGCTGCGTCAGCGAGCCGTCTGCCTCGATGCCGAACGCGGTCAGGTCCGCCGAGTTGTTGTGGGCGACGTAGAGGTTGCGGCTCGCCTGCGCCGAGCACGGGACCGCGAGGGCGATGAGCAGCCCCACAAGGAGAAAGGCGCACTTCGGCCTCGATACCCGCATCCGCAACTCCCTTTCACCTCGTAAGCGACCCCACCTGACGATTTGAAGGGTACCGGGGCCTCCCATCGCCCCGCGCCGGTGCTCTGCTGCGCCCGGGACGCCGCGGGGGTCCCGGGCGCGAGGAAGAGCGATCCGGCCGGCCTTTCGCTCAGGGGTCCGGGTCCGGGTCCTCGGGCGGCGGCGGGTGCCGCGTCAGCCCCGGCGTCGTTCCGGCGTTGCCGAGGATCCATCGCGAGCGGCGCCCGAAGATCGGCTGCTCGCGGACGCGGTCTGATTGACGAACCAGGATCAGGCTCGAGACCATCCCCAGGAAGGCGATCGCCGCCGTGAGCAGGAAGACGAGCTGGAACACCTCGATGTGGGCGTGGATCGTGATGTCGAGGATCTTGTCGACGTTGGAGTTGGTCCGCTCCGCATTCAGGCCCCGCTGCTCGCCTTGGATGATCACCTCCTTGTAGTGCTCGAATTGGCCGGGCGTGTATTTGATCCCCCGCTCGGCGAGTTTGTCCTTGACGAGGTTGATGTAGCGGCCGTACTCGAAGGCGACGAGGGCGGCGATCCCGACCGCGCCGCCGAGCTGCTCGGTCGTGTTGATCATCCCCGCCGCGACGCCCTGGTCGTCCTCGGGGACCGAGTCGAGGCCGGTCGGGTCATTGGTCGTCAGCACCAGGCCGAGACCGATCCCCTGGAGGACGAGACCCGGGATCAGGCTCACCACCTTCGCGTCGGAGGCCGCGATCGAGAGAGCGATCCCGGACGCGGCCAACACGCCGAAACCGACCGCCAGGGGCATCCTGCCGCCGACCCGGTCGAATGTCTTGCCCGCCCCGGGGCCCGCGAGAATGATCGGCAGTGTCGCCGGAATCAGCGCCAGGCCCGCCGCCGCCGGCGGGATGCCGACCACGAGGAGGAGGTAGAACGGCAGCAGGAAGCCGAGGCCCAACTCGATCATCCCGGCGAGGAATTGGGAGATGTTCGCCGCGAGGAAGTTGAGGTGGCGAAAGAGCCGGAACTCGATCATCGGGTTCTCGACGCGGGTCTCGATCACACCGAAGGCCGCGAGCGCCAGGGCACCGAGGAGCAGCGGCCCG
>JBBSQE010000127.1:0-9350 GCA_038258095.1 Solirubrobacterales bacterium
CGTGTGGGTGGAGCGCTCGAAGTCGATCACCTGCTGGCCGTGCGCGATCGCCTCGGCGCGCTCACCATCGGCGATGCCGCGGACCGTCTCGTAACAGAGGTCCGCGAAGACGATCAGGCCGATCTGGCGAAACAGATCGCCCCAGCCGTGAGGGAGCCTTGCTCCCACTGACGAGACGCGGCGGTGCATCCCGCCATTGTACGAAGCCATGCCCCTATATCTCAACCCCCGGCAAGCCGGAGGTCAGGACGAATACATTCGACCCTGCATGCCCCCGACGCGTAACCGGCACTCACTTTGACCTTCCGACCTCGATGGATCCCGGGAGGCGCCCGATGACGATCCTCTGCCTCGGCGAAGCGATCATCGACCTGGTCTGCGAGCGCCCCCTCGAGCGCCCTGAGGACGCCGACTCGTTCGTCCCCCATCCCGGCGGGGCCCTGGCGAACGTCGCCGTGGCCGCGAGCCGGGCCGGAGGCGAAGCGGCGATCCTGGGCGGAGTCGGTGACGAGCCGTGGGGCCGGTGGCTCGGGGACCGGCTGCGCGCCGAGGGCGTCCACCTCGGCTGGCTGGCGACGACCGGGGCCGCGCCGACGCCGATCGCGATGGTGACCTTCGGGCCCGAGCGCGAGCCGACCTTCTCCGTATATGGAGAGGGGATCGCCGCGACGATGGGCGCGGCCGGGCCCTACCTCGAGGAGGCGATGGCCGGGGCGAGCGCGCTGATCTTCGGATCGAACACGCTCGTCGGCGAGGTTGAGAGAGCGCTGACGATGCGCGCGCGGCGACTTGCGCTCGACTCGGGCTTGCCGATACTCTTCGACCCGAACCTCCGGCCGAACGGCTGGAAGGACCTCGACCGCGCCGCCGGCTTCTGCCGTGAACTGTGCGACGGCGCCTTCGCGGTGAAGTCGAACCTGGAGGAGGCGCAGCTTCTGACTGGGCGCGACGACGCGTCGAGCGCGGCCGCGGGACTGTGCTCGCTCGGAGCCCGGCTCGGGGTCGTGACCCGTGGAGCGGGCGGGGTGGTGATGCGCGGTGCCGCGAGCGCCGAGCTGCCGGCCGTCGACGTCGAGGTCGTCGCGCCGCTCGGTGCGGGCGACGCGTTCATCGGGGCGTTCGCCGCGGGCCTCGCCGGCGTCGGCTGGGATGCGGCACGGGCCGCTGAGGCTCTGCCGGTCGCTCTCGAAGCCGGCGCCAGGGCCTGCTCGGGCTGGAGCGCGCAAGCGTGACGCCCGCGGGCCCCGCGCCGAACCCCGGGCGCTCACCGAAGCCCTCACCCGGGCGCGCCGGCTGGAAGCGCCCGCCGCGCCGCCGAGTCCTCGCGATACGCAAACGCCTTCGCGAGATGTACGGCGAGCCGCTCTCGGTCCCCCACCGGAAACCGCTCGACGAGTTGGTTCGCACCGTCCTCTCGCAGGCGACAAGCGACGCCAACCGCGACCGCGCCTTCGGCCGGCTCGTCGAGCGCTTCCCGAGCTGGGAGGCGGTGCGCGATGCACCGGAGGCCGAGGTTGAGGAGGCGATCCGCCCGGGCGGCCTCTCGAAGCAGAAGACGCCACGGATCCAGGCGGTCCTGCGTGGGGTGGGCGACGAGCTCGACCTCAACTGGCTCGAGACGGCGCCGCGCGACGAGGCGCTCGGCTTCCTCACAGCGCTGCCCGGCGTGGGCCGCAAGACCGCCGCCTGCGTACAGATCTTCACCTGGGGTCTGCCGGAGATCCCAGTCGACGTCCACGTCCACCGGGTCGGTGGGCGGCTCGGGCTCTTCCGCATGAACGCGCCCTTCGAGGAGGCGCACGACGAGATGCTTGCCCTGACGCCCCCGGAGGACTCCTACGAGTTCCACATGAACCTGATCCGTCACGGGCGCGAGCTCTGCCGGCCGGCGCCGCGCTGCGACGAGTGCGCTCTGCGCCGAATGTGCCCCGCATTTCGCAAGGACCTCGTGGAACCGGCGAAGCCACGCCGGGCGAGGGGCCCCGGTAGGTAGTATCCGCGCCGCTGCGGCCGGGGCTCCCGGAGCGGCCAACCACACCCATGAGCAAGCGACCGTTCGTCATCTTCGGAATCTTCGCCGCCATCCTCGCGGTGGTCATTCCCGTGTACGTGTTCGCGGGCAACGGAGAGGAGCAGGCGGGAGGCCGCGCGATCCCGCCGGATCTGGACAAGGGCAAGATGCTCTTTCAGATCAACTGCGGGACCTGCCACACCCTCTACGTGGCTGGCACCGACGGGAACTTCGGCCCGAACCTCGACCTCCTCCTGGCTCCCACCGGCCCACCGTCGCCGGACTCCGCCGCATCGACGATCAAGTCCACAAAGGCACGCGTTCTCAGCGCCATCAACAACGGCGTCGACACCACCACCACGACCGGCCGCATGCCGCAGGGGATCCTCTCCGGGCAACAGGCCGACCAAGTGGCCGAGTTCGTGGCCAACGTGGCGGGGCGCGGCTGAGACGAGCGTTACGGAGGGCGGATAGACGCCCCCGCCGCTAACAGGCCGGTTCCGGGTCGATTAGGACGTTGACGCCCTCAGAGGGGCCGTTGAGGTCCCAATCTCACGGCCATCCTTTTGCTAACGGGTATGGCCGATCGCACGGGGGACTCGTGTCAGGCCGGGAGGCGGCGGTGGGGCCGGTGACCTCCCGCCCCGTAGCGGCTCCCTCTGTGGCAGTTGTAGCGGAGGGGGAGGTGCCGGTCCCGCCCCCCGTCCTGAGGCCGGGCCCTTGTGCGCTCCCGGGTGATCTGCCATACTCGCACTTAGATTTCTTGGGCAGTCCTAACGAAGCAAACGAACCGGAGATGCAAGCATGGGCAAGACGATAGGTATCGACCTCGGGACAACCAACTCGTGTGTCGCCGTCCTCGAAGGCGGCGAGCCGAGTGTTCTCGAGAACTCCGAAGGTGGCCGGACGACCCCGTCCGTAGTCGCCTTCAACGACAAGGATGAGCGCCTCGTCGGAACGGTCGCCAAGCGCCAGGCGGTGATGAACCCCGAGAACACCGTGTTCTCGATCAAGCGGTTCATGGGGCGCAAGGAGGCCGAGGTGAAGGAGGAGGAGACGATCGTCCCCTACAAGGTCGTTGCCGGCGAGAACGGCGACGTGCGGGTGGACTCCCGCGGCAAGCAGTACTCGCCGCCGGAGATCTCGGCGATGATCCTTCAGAAGCTGAAGGCCGATGCCGAGGCGAAGCTCGGGGAGACGGTTGACGCTGCAGTCATCACCGTACCCGCCTACTTCAACGACGACCAGCGGCAGGCCACGACCGACGCCGGGAAGATCGCCGGCCTCGACGTCAAGCGCATCATCAACGAGCCGACTGCGGCCGCTCTGGCCTATGGGCTCGATAAGGAGACCGAGGATCAGACGATCCTCGTCTTCGACCTCGGAGGCGGCACATTCGACGTCTCGATCCTCGAGATCGGCGACGGCGTCTTCAAGGTCGAGTCGACCGCCGGCGACAACCACTTGGGAGGCGACGACTTCGACAAGTCGATCGTCGAGTGGCTCGTCGCCGAATTCAAGCGCGACCAGGGGGTCGACCTGGCGCAGGACAAAAACTCCCTGCAGCGTCTCTACGAGCAGGCGGAGAAGGCGAAGATCGAGCTCTCCTCGACCCAGGAGACGCAGATCAACATCCCGTTCATCACCGCGGTCGAGGGTCAGCCGAAGCATCTCGACGTGAAGCTCAGCCGCGCCAAGATGAACGAGCTCGCCGCGCCGCTCCTCGAGCGGATCGTCAACCCCGTCAAGCAGGCGATCGCCGACGCGGGCAGCCCCGACATCGACCACGTGGTCCTCGTCGGCGGAATGACCCGGATGCCCGCCGTGCGGGACAAGGTCAAGGACCTGACCGGCAAGGACCCCCATCAGGGAGTCAACCCCGATGAGGTCGTCGCCGTCGGCGCCGCGATCCAGGCAGGCGTGCTGGCCGGAGACGTCAAGGACGTCCTCCTGCTCGACGTCACGCCGCTGACCCTCGGCATCGAGACCAAGGGCGGAGTGATGACGAAGCTGATCGAGCGCAACACGACGATCCCGACGAAGAAGTCGGAGACGTTCTCGACTGCCGACGACAACCAGCCGTCCGTCGAGATCCACGTCCTCCAGGGCGAGCGTGAGATGGCCACCTACAACAAGAGCCTGGGCAAGTTCCAGCTCACGGGCATCCCGCCGGCACCGCGGGGCATGCCGCAGATCGAGGTCAGCTTCGACATCGATGCCAACGGCATCCTCAACGTCGGCGCCAAGGACCTCGGCACCGGCAAGGAGCAGACCATCGAGATCAAGTCGGGCTCCGGCCTCGACGATTCCGAGATCGAGTCGATGGTGAAGGACGCCGAGGCCCATGCCGACGAGGACCGCCGCCAGCGCGAGCTGGCCGAGGCCCGCAACGTCGGCGAGAACGCCGCCTACCAGTCCGAGAAGCAGCTCGGCGAGCTAGACCAGGTCGACGAGGCATCGAAGACCGAAATCGAGGACGCGATCAAGGAGGTGCGCGAGTCGCTGACCTCCGAGTCGGTCGAGGAGATCACCGCCAAGACCGAGGCCCTGCAGGCCGCCTTCCACAAGGTGTCCGAGCAGATCTACGCCGCCGCGCAGGACGCTCAGGCGGGCGAGGGTGCGGACGGCGCCTCGGCAAACGGTGACAACGCATCCTCCGATGGTGAGGACGAGGTCGTCGACGCCGAGGTGGTCGAAGAGGACGCGAAGTAATGACCGACCCACACGAGCGCCACGACGCCGCGGCAGGGGACATCCCCGCCGCGGCGCCCGACGTCGCCGAGGTGGTTGAGGCAGAGGTAGTGGACGCCGAGGTGGTTGAGGAGGAGCCCGTGGACGGCGAGGTCCCAGCCGAATCAGCCGAGGCGGCCGGCGAGGGCGCGGATGACGGCGCGGCCGTCGATGCCGACCTGACGCAACTTCTCTCCGAGACGGCGCAGGAGCGCGACCAGTACCTCGAACTCGCGCAGCGCACCCGCGCGGACTTCGACAACTACCGCAAGCGGATGACCGCGGAGGTCACCGCGGCGGGCACCCGAGCGCGGGTCGAGCTGGCGACCGGGTTGATCGGGGTGCTCGACAACCTCGAGAATGCGCTGGCTGCGGCAGGTGTCGATCCGGCCGCAGCCCTGGTGGGGGAGACCGAGACGGAGGGGCATCTCGAGCAGGGCATCGTCCTCACCTATCGTGAGCTCGTGAACGTGCTGATGCGCGGAGGCGTCCAGCCGTATGACCCGGCTGGCGAGCAGTTCGATCCGACCTGGCACGAGGCCCTTCAGACCAGGCCCGCCGATGGGGCGGCCACCGGCACGGTCGTCGACGTGATACAGAAGGGCTACCGGGTCGACGACCAGGTCATCCGGGCAGCCCGCGTCGTGGTGGCGGAATAGGAGGAGCGCATGGCCGACGATCCATACGCCGCCCTCGGCGTCACAAAGAAGTCAACCAACGAGGAGATCAAGAAGGCCTATCGCAAGCTCGTCCAGCGCCACCATCCCGACCGGAACCCCGACGACCCCAAGGCGGAGGAGCGCTTCAAGGAGATCCAGGGCGCCTACGACATCCTCTCCGACCCCGCGAAGCGCAAGGAGTACGACCAGGGCGGGATGTTCGGCGGCTTCGGCGGCGCGCGCCCCGGCAACCCGTTCGGCGCCGGCGGCGGACCCAAGGTCTCCGATCTGGGCGACATCTTCTCCACGATCTTCCAGCGAGGCGGCGGGCCGCAGGAGGCCCAGCAGCGCGGCCGGGACCTCGAGACCGAGATCCGGCTCACCTTCGACCAGGCCGTGGACGGCGACCAGATCACGATCACGGTTCCCAAGTCCGAGCGCTGCGTGACCTGCAGCGGGAAGGGCGCTGAGCCCGGCACCTTCCCGACCGTCTGTCCCCGCTGCGAGGGCCGCGGCGTCGACGCCCAGAGCCAGGGCTTCTTCTCGATCTCCCAGCCGTGCCCCCAATGCGGCGGCGCCGGTCAGATCATCGAGCACCCGTGCACCACCTGCGGCGGCTCCGGCCTGACCCGGCAGAGCAAGCGCTACAAGGTGAACATCCCCGCGGGCGTCCGCGACGGCACCCGGATCCGCCTTGCCGGGAAGGGCGAGGCCGGCCCGCGAGGTGGCCCTTCGGGCGACCTCTTCGTCACGACCCGGGTCACGCCATCCCCGATCTTCAAGCAGGCCGACGACGGCAACCTCGACGTCACGCTTCCGGTCACCGTGGCTGAAGCCCTACAGGGCGGCACGGTGGAGGTGCCGACGCTGAACGGCCGCAAGCGGATCCGCATCCCCGCCGGCACTCAGCACGGCACCGTCCAGCGGCTCCGCGGCGAGGGCCCGGCTCGCGCCGGTTCGCGAGGGCGCGGGGACATCCGCTACCGCCTGGTCATCGACATACCGAAGGAGCTCGACGCTGACCAGAAGCAGGCCGTCGAGAAGCTGGCCGAGTCTTTCAACGGGTACGACCCTCGCGCCGAGCTCCTTCGCAATGCGTCCGCGCCGTCGGGGAAGGTTCAGCAGGATGAGTGAGCCCGACGAGACTTCCGGGGTGCGCAGGGTCACACGGCGGATCGAGGCGACGATCGACTCGGACCGCGGCGTCTTCATGATCTCGGTCGCCGCCGAGCTCGCCGAGATGCATCCGCAGACACTCCGCATGTACGAGCAGCGCGGGTTGATCGAGCCGAAGCGCTCGCCGAAGAACACCCGCCTCTACTCGCAGGCCGATGTCGGGCGCCTGCGCCGGATCCAGCAGATGACCTCCGAGGAGGGGTTGAACCTCGCCGGAGTCGAGACCGTCCTCGAGATGGAGAACCGCGTCGAGGAGATGCGTGGCGAGCTCGAGAGAATGCGCAAGCGCACCGAGGAGCTGGAGCGGGAGATGGTCACCGAGGTCGAGAGGGTGCGACGCTCGCTCAAGGCCGAGATCGTCCCCTACGGCGCCTACGAGGCCCTGCCCGCGCCGGATGGAGGCGCGGGCTCAGTCTCGATCCCGGTCGAGCGGCCGGCGAAGGACGGAGCATGAGGCGCCGCAGGGTCGACGGCCTCTCGCGAACCGCCGCCATCGGCATGGCGGCCGGGCGGGTCGGCATCGGCACCATTGCCCTCCTCGCTGCCAAGCCGGCGCTCGCGTCCGCGGGCTTCGATGCGGAGAACTCGTCGGCCCGCACCCTGTGCCGGATGGCAGGAGCGCGCGACCTCGCCGTGGCCGCCATGATCGCCGGCAGCCTGGAGAACCGTGATCGCCTCCGGGAAGCGACTCTCGCCGCCGTGGCGGCTGACGCTGCCGACGCTGCAATCTTCATCGTCGCCTCTCGGGACCCCGAGATGCGGCGCGCCGCCGCACTCAGCGCTCCCGCCGCATTCGCCGCCGTCGCCGGCGGCCTCTGGCTCGCCAACCGACTGTAGAACGTTTCGTTGCGGGATTAGCGGTGCCCAGCGCCGTCCATCCCGCAACGATCGCGCGGCCACCGGGCAACCATCCCGCGGCGAGCCTTCGCGATGCCTCTGCGACGAGCAACCCCAAAAGGCGCTGATCTATGTCGTTCCCACTTAGATTTCTTGACTTCCCTGCCTCAGCCCGCTAGCCTGGCCCCATGCAGCCGGACAGGTTCACCCAGCGCTCCCAGGAGGCCATCCAGGCTGCCTCGCAGCTCGCATCCGGGGGCCGCAACCCTGAGGTCACTCCGGCTCATCTGCTACTGGCGCTCCTGAATCAAGACGAAGGCCAGACGCCCGCACTCCTGCGCAAGCTCGGCGCCGACGTCACAGAGGCCGTGCGGCTCGCCGGTGACGCGGTCGGTGACCTCCCCAAGCTCGGCGAGGGTGCGAGCCCGGATACTCGACCCTCCTCCGCCCTGACTAGGACGCTCGAGCGCGCCGAACGCGAGGCCGCTGCCCGCAACAAGACCTACGTGACCACCGACCATCTGCTGCTCGCCCTGACCGACCCCGAATCCGGCGTGGCGAGCATCCTTCCGGACCTCGATGCGCTTGCCGCGGCGATCACCGAGGTCGCGGGGCCCGGCTCGGTCGACTCGCCGAACGCCGAGGAGCTTCAGGGCGCGCTCGAGAAGTTCGGTCGCGACCTGACCCACGACGCAGAGGTCGGGAAACTCGACCCGGTCATCGGCCGCGACGATGAGATCCGGCGAGTCATCCAGGTCCTCTCGCGCCGCACCAAGAACAACCCGGTGCTCATCGGGGAGCCCGGGGTAGGCAAGACAGCGATCGCCGAAGGGCTCGCGCAGCGCATCGTCTCTGGCGACGTGCCGGAGAGCCTGCGCGACCGCCGCGTAATCGCTCTCGACATCGGCGCTCTGCTCGCCGGCTCGAAGTATCGCGGCGAGTTCGAGGAGCGGCTCAAGGCCGTCCTCACCGAGGTGCAGGAGGCGGCTGGGCAGGTTGTCCTCTTCCTCGACGAGCTCCACACGATCGTCGGAGCCGGTGCCGCCGAGGGCGCGGTCGACGCCGCCAACCTCCTCAAGCCGATGCTCGCCCGCGGCGAGCTCCGTGCCGTCGGCGCAACCACCCTCGACGAGTACCGGAAGCACATCGAGAAGGACGCGGCACTCGAGCGGCGCTTCCAGCCCGTTCTGGTGGGCGAACCGAGCATCGAAGACACCGTCGCGATCCTCCGCGGCTTGAAGGAGCGCTACGAGGTGCACCACAAGGTGTCGATTTCTGACGCCGCGATCGTCGCGGCGGCAACCCTTTCCGAGCGCTACATCGCCGACCGCTTCCTTCCCGACAAGGCGATCGACCTGATCGACGAGTCGGCCTCCCGGCTGAAGATCGAGATCGACTCGATGCCGACCGAGATCGACGAGGTCGACCGGCGCATCCAGCAACTCGAGATCGAGCGCGAGGCGCTGAAGAAGGAAAAGGACGCAGCATCGAAGGGTCGCCGCGAGTCGATTGAGGCCGAGCTCGCCGAGCTCGCCGAGCGATCGAGTGAGATGAAAGCCCGCTGGCAGTCCGAGAAGGGCGCCATCGAGGCAATTAACGAAGCGAAGGCCCGCCTCGAGGAGGCCGGCCGCGAGGCCGAGCGCGCAGAGCGCGACGCCGACCTCGAGCGCGCGGCGAAGCTCCGCTACGGCGAGATTCCCGAGATCGAGCAGCTCGTCGCTGAATCCGAGGCGCGCCTCGCCGAGCTCCATGCCGGGGGCGGGTCGATGCTCACCGAGGAGGTGACCGAGGAGGACGTCGCCCAGGTCGTCGCCAAGTGGACCGGCATCCCGGTCAGCCGCCTGATGGAGGGTGAGGTTCAGAAGCTGATCCAGATGGAGTCGCGCCTGCACGAGCGTGTGATCGGGCAGGACGAAGCGATCGAGGCCGTCTCGAAC
>JBBSQE010000128.1:0-9271 GCA_038258095.1 Solirubrobacterales bacterium
AGAATGAACATGTCCAACAGGAGCACGATCGCGGAGATACCCACAATCTTTTCACCCTGCGAAAGTCGATTTACATCCATTTAGGCATCCCTCCAATGGGACATAGGGGTCGGCGCCACCCTATCGCTCTGAGGCGGCGGAACGCACGAAAGATTCGAGTTAATGGGCGGGTGGTCATTCCGCCGCGCTCCGCGCCCGAGCCGCGCTGAGGGTGTTGACCATCAGCATCGCGATCGTCATCGGGCCGACGCCGCCCGGAACCGGCGTGATCTGTCCCGCGACCTCGGCGACAGGCTCGTAGTCCACGTCTCCGAAAAGCCCTTCCTCAGTGCGGTTCATGCCGACGTCGATTACCGCGGCCCCGGGTTTGACGTGGTCGGGGCCGATCAGCCTCGGGACGCCCACCGCCGCGACGAGGATGTCGGCCCGGTGGCAGACCCCGGCGAGGTCCCGGGTGCGGGAGTGCGCGAGCGTGACCGTGGCGTTGTGGCCGAGCAGGAGACTGGCTAGCGGTCGCCCGACGAGGGTCGAGCGGCCGACCACGACCGCCTCCGCCCCCTCGATCGCCACCCCGGCATGATCGAGCAGCTCGATCACTCCCGCGGGCGTGCACGGCACGAGGCCGGGCGACCCGCCGACCAGGAGCCCCGCGCTCGTCGGAGTCAGGCCGTCAACGTCCTTGCGGGGGTCGATTGCGGCGACGACCGCCGCCGGGTCGATGTGGCCCGGGACGGGCAGCTGGACAAGGATCCCGTCGATGTCGTCGTCCTTGCCGAGCCCGGCTACGAGTTCGATCAACTCCTCCTGGGTCGTGCCCTCCGGCAGGCCATGGTGGACCGAGCGCATTCCCGCCTCCTCGCAGGCGCGGTGCTTGTTGGCGATGTAGATCTCGGAGGCAGGGTCGTCGCCGACGATGACGGTCGCAAGCGTTGGAAACCGCCCGGTCGCGGCGATGTGATCGGTCACCTCGTATCGCACCTGCTCGCGGACCTCGGCGGAGACCGCCTTGCCGTCGATCACGGTCGCGCTCACGCCGGGCTCCCCGGGCTCATCGCCTGCGCACCGGTGCGTAGTCGGCCATCAGCTTGCGCTCCGAGCCGTCAGATGCGAAGCGAACAACGATCACGCCACCCGGCTCGACCGCGGTGACCACACCGTCGCCGAAGCTCACGTGGACGACGTCGTCGCCCGTTCCCAGCTGAAGTGCGGGGCCTGCGTTCGGCTGGATCGGAGCCGGCACGGCCGAGGATCCCGACGACCCGCCCCACTCCTGCCGGCCACCGCTCGCCCAGCTCGTCGACGCGCCGACGGCGCTCGACTGGCGCTCGGCCAGCTCGTGGGGAATCTCGTCGATGAAGCGGGACACGATCCCGCGCTCCGCCCGGCCGCCGAACATGCGCCGCTCACGCGCCCAGGTCATGCAGAGGCGCTGCTTGGCTCGGGTTATGCCGACGTACGCGAGGCGGCGCTCTTCCTCCTCGCCACCCTCCTCGAGTGCCCGCATATGCGGAAAGACGCCCTCCTCGCAGCCGATGATGAACACGGCCTCGTACTCGAGCCCCTTGGCGTTGTGAAGCGTCATCAGGGTCACGAGCGATTCCTCGTCGCGCAGGCTGTCCTGGGCGGTGTACAGAGAGATCTGCTGGAGGAACTCCTCGAGCGGCGGGATGTCCGAATCGCCCTCGAGCTCCCGGTTGGTGTCGAACTCCCCGGCCACCCCGACCAGCTCCTGGAGGTTCTCGGCGCGGCCTTCGGCCTCGATGGTCCGCTCGGCCTCCAGCGCCTCCAGGTAGCCGGTCTCGTTCAGGAGCGCCTCGAGGACCCGGGCGACCGGGGCGGTTTCGGCCATCGAGCGCAGGCCGCTCATCACGTCGTGGAAGCGGCCGATCGACTTCACCGCGGCGGCGCCGAGGCTCGGAACGCGGTCGGCCTGGCCGGCAACGTCCCAGATCGTCATGCCGGTGGTGTTCGCATGAGAGGCGAGGCGGGCCTGGCTCGTGTTGCCGATCCCTCGCCGCGGGGAGTTGATCACGCGCGCGAACGAGATCGCGTCGGAAGGGTTGACGAGCAGGTTGAGATAGGCGACGGCATCCTTGATCTCGGCCCGCTCGTAGAACTTCGTCCCCCCGATCACCTGGTAGGGCAGCTCGAAGCGCACCAGCGTGTCCTCCAGCACCCGGCTCATCGCGTTGGTCCGGTAGAAGACCGCGACCTCCTCTCGGGTGACCTCCCCCTCCTCGACGAGGCGGCCGATCTCGCCGGCGACCCAGCGCGCCTCCTCGTGCTCATCGGTCAGCTCGTTGAGCACGACCTTCTCCCCCTCGCCCAAGTCGGTCCAGAGGTCCTTGCGGAGGCCCTCCCGGTTGCGCTCAATGACGCCATTGGCAGCGGAGAGAATCGTCTGCGTCGAGCGGTAGTTCTGCTCGAGCTTCACGACCTCGGCGTCGGGGAAGTCGGATTCGAAGTCGAGGATGTTGCGAACATCGGCGTGACGGAAGCCGTAAATTGCCTGCGAATCGTCGCCGACGACCATCAGATTCCCGTGCTCGGTCGACAGAAGTTGCAGCAGCCGGTACTGGGCGCGGTTGGTGTCCTGGTACTCGTCGACGAGGATGAAGCGGAAGGCGCGCTGCCAGCGCTCGCGGACCTCCGCAAAGAGCTCGAGGACGTTCACCGTCCGCACCAGGAGGTCGTCGAAGTCGACCGCGTTCGCCTCCAGCATCCGCTTCTCATACAGCGCGAAGACGTCGGCGACCTGCTCCTCGAACATCGAGTTGTGGGTCTCCCGGTAGTCGTCCACGTCGAGCAGCCGGTTCTTGGCGCTCGAGATCTGGGAGCGGATTGCGCGCGGCGGGTAGCGCTTCGGGTCGATGTCGAGCTCCGCCATGCACCGCTTGGCCATCCGCAGCGAATCCGACTCGTCGTAGATCGTGAAGCTCTTGGAGTAGCCGAGGCGCTCGGCGTCGGCGCGGAGCATCCGCGCGCAGGCGGAATGGAACGTGGTCACCCACATCGCGCGCTGGACACGGCCGACGAGGGCGCCGACGCGGTCCTGCATCTCCTTAGCGGCTTTGTTGGTGAAGGTGATGGCGAGGATCTCGCCGGGGCGGGCCATACCGGTGGCCAGCAGGTAGGCGATCCGGTGGGTGAGGACCCGGGTCTTCCCGGAGCCGGCGCCGGCCAGCACCAGCAACGGGCCCTCGCCGTGCTCCACAGCGGTGCGCTGCGGCGGGTTCAGGCCAGTGAGGAGGCGCTCGATGCGGTCCGCGCCGGGCTCGGTAGGAGCACCGCCGGGAACGTCATCGAAGAGCTCGGCTGGGGCGAACTGGGCCACTGCTTCCGAGGATAGAGAGAGGCGCGGCCGCCTCGACGGCTAGCCGCCGGCCGAGGAGCGTCCGCGCTTCGGGCGCAGTGGCGAGACCTTGGGATCGGCCTCCTCGACCGGCTCGCTGGGAGGCTCGGCAGGCGACTCGCGGCGCTCGAGCTCGGAGATCCGCTCGGCGAGGGCCTTGATGGCGTCCGCCACGGGGTCCGGCAGGTGGATCCAGTCGGCATCCGGCCCCTCGACCCGCCTGCCCTCCACGCGGACCGGATGGCCGGGATTGCCGACGACGGTGGCGCGTGCCGGGACGTCCTCGACGACGACGGTGTTTGCGCCCACCTTCGCGCCGTCGCCGACCTCGATCGGGCCGAGCAGCTTGGCTCCGGAGCCGATCGTCACGTCGTCCCCGACCGTAGGGTGGCGCTTGCCGCGCTGGAAGCCGGTGCCCCCGAGGGTCACCCCCTGGTAGAGCGTCACGCGCTCGCCGATCTCCGCGGTTTCGCCGATCACGACGCCGGAGCCGTGGTCGATGACGAGGTATCGACCGATCTGAGCCCCGGGATGGATCTCGACGCCGGTGACGGTTCGCGTCACGTAGGAGATCGCCAGAGGCACCGCCGGCACGTCGGCGGCGTGCAGGGCATGGGCGACGCGGTGGGCCAGGATCGCCTGCACGCCGACCCAGCTGGTGAGGATCTCGACGGTGGATGCTCCCCGGGCGGCGGGGTCGCGATCACGGGTCGCGGCGACATCCTCGCGGACCTCGCGAACCACCCGCTGGAGTGTCCCGAGCCCGAACATCAGGGAGCGAAGAATGGCAGCGACATGTAGCGCTCGCCGGAGTCGCAGACGACGGTGACGACGCGGCGGCCCTCCATCTCGGGGCGGGCGGCGACCTCGAGCGCCGCCTTGATGTTGGCGCCGGCCGAGATCCCGGAAAGAATTCCCTCGCGGCTCCCGATCAGTCGCGCGGTCTCCAGGGCGTCCTCGTCATCGACCGTGATCACCTCGTCGATGACCCCGCGGTCGAGCACCTCGGGCACGAACCCCGCGCCGATGCCCTGGATCCTGTGCGGGCCTGCCGCGCCCCCCGATAGCACCGGGGACGAAGCGGGCTCGACCGCGACGACGAGCGTGTCGGGGCTGCGCTCGCGCAGCATGCGCCCGACGCCGGTGATTGTCCCGCCCGTCCCCACCCCGGCCACGAAGGCGCCGATCTGCCCTTCCGTGTCCGACCAGATCTCTTCGGCGGTGGTCCGCTGGTGGATGTCCGGGTTGGCGGGGTTGGAGAACTGCTGCGGCACGAATCCCTTGCGCTGCTCGGCGATGTCCTTCGCGCGCTCGACGGCCTCTGTCATGCCGCCCAGGGACGGCGTCTCACGCACCTCGGCCCCGTAGGCCCGCAGCAGCTTGGCGCGCTCCCGGCTCATGCCCTCGGGAAGACTGAGAATCAGCTCGTAGCCACGGGCCGCGCAGACCATCGCCAGCGCGATTCCCGTGTTGCCGCTGGTCGGCTCGACGATCACCGACTCACCCGGGCTGATCAGCCCGTCACGCTCGGCTGCATCGATCATCGCGGCCCCGATCCGGTCCTTCACCGATCCGCCGGGGCTGAAGTACTCGAGCTTCGCGCAGACGTCACCCGGAATGCCGTCGGCGAGGCGGCTGAGCCGGACCAACGGCGTTCCGCCGATCGTGGCCGACGCTTCCGCCGCGATCCGCACACCGCTCTGCGTGTCCGCTTCCACGGTTTCAACGCTAGCGACCCCTGCGTCGAGTGGACGAAAGTGCTGAACATATGAGCAAAATCGGCCACTCGACGGCGGTCGCGCGCTCTTTGGCTACTCGACGGCAGGCGAGCGCTCTCGGGCTCCTCCGCTCCTCGGGAGTGCTCAGCCGCCGACGAGCCGGACCAGCAGGGCGGCGACCGCATACACCAGGTACCCGGCAGCACCGAGCGCGAGCGCCGCCAGCACGGCCACGACGATGACCGCCACGAAGGCGACTCCGCACGCGAGAATCGCGGCGAGGACCCAGAACGGGAACACAACGACCGCCAGCACCGGCCAGGCGCCTCCCCGCCTCCAGAGATCGAGAACGAGATTCGTGAACCTCTCGACGAGGCCGTGGCTCTCGTAGAGCTCGTGCTCCCAGGCGAGACGCCGTGGCGTCGGAGGGGCGTCGAGTGACGGCGGGGCCGGCCGGGACGTCGAGGGCTCCGCCATTCGGTGAGGAGGGCGCTCCGGCCCGCTCACGATCCGGATCGGGCGCGCGAAGCGTCGCGACCGCCGGATCGGCGACCGACGTACGTTTCACCCTGACAGTGACGGCGTTCGTTACACCGGTCGCCGGTGGAGCCGCCCAGACGGCGGCCCGGGAGCCTGTGGCGCTCAGATGTAATACATGCCCGAACCGGCCTCTTCGGCCTCGCGGTTGGCGATCTCGGCGATTGTCGTCTGGCCGAAGACCTTGCGGAGGGCCGCCACTCCCTCGGACCAGATGCCGCCGGCTTCATCGGCTTCCTGGCCGATCCGGCCGTCGAGGGCCTGTACGACCTCGAGGATCGTGATCTCGTCGGGGGCGCGGGACAGCGTGTAGCCGCCCTTGGCGCCGCGGTGGGATGTGAGAAGGCCGGATCGGCGAAGGGTCGAGAAGAGCTGCTCGAGAAACTGCTCCGGGATGCCGCGGCGCTCGGCGAGCTCCTTGATGGGGAGCGGGCGTTCCCCGGACCGCGACAGCTCTGCCATCGCCACGACCGCGTAGCGGGACTTCGAGGTGACCGAGATCATCGGCTGCTCGGCTCCTGGGTCCCTGCGACGGTCACGACACCTGTTCTACCGCACCGGCGCGACCCCGGAGGTTCTTCGTCACGGGCGCAGAGGTTTTTCGCTACGGGCGACATTTCGTCAAACCGCCGGCCGGTGCTCGGCTAGCATCGACGCGTTCGGGGGTCCGCCCCCCATTCATCGCGGACCCGGGCAGAGAGGAGCTTTGTGAGCGACCGTCCATGTTGTCTGGTGATCGACGGCCAACCGCTGGTGCGGCTGGGCGTCCGCGTCCTGCTCTCAGGCGACTTCGAGGTCGAGGAGGTGCCGACGTGCGAGGAGGCGATCGAGCACGTCGTCGGCATCGGCGGGATCGACGTCACGATCGTCGACATGGGATCGCCGGCGAACGGGGTCAAGCCCGCTCTTTGCCCTCGCGAGGCAATCCGCACCCTGAAGCGGGCGGAACCCCGCCTCGGCATCGTGGCCTACGGTCAGCGCCCGGAGCGCCACCTGGCCAACGCTGCACTCCAGGCCGGAGCCACCACCTACGTATCCCGCGGCTGCGAGGCCGAGCACCTCAAAGCCGCCGTGCATGCCGCACTGGACCACAAGGTGTTCGAGGAACCCGCGATGCCGCCCAAGGGAGCACGCGGAAAGCTGACCCGCCGCCAGCGGGAGATCCTCCAGATGCTCGCCAACGGCGAGTCGAGCACGGCGGCGGCGCGGGAGCTCGGTCTTGGCGAAGAGACCGTCAAAACCCACACGAAGAACATCCTCACGCGCCTCGAGGCGCGCAACCGCACCGAGGCGGTCGCCCTTGCCATGCGCGCGTCGCTGATCGAGTAGAGGCCCGCCCCCGGCAGGCCCGCTGTGGGCCGGGCTCTGGCTACAGCCAACCGCGGTCGCGGGCGGTGAGCACCGCCTGGGCGCGGTCGACAGCGCCGATCTTGCCGTAGACGTTGTGAAGGTGGGTGCGGATCGTCGAAACGGACAGCTGCATCTCGCCGGCGATCTGCTTGTAGACCTTGCCTTCGGAGAGGTGGCGAAGGACATCGAGCTCGCGTGCCGAGAGGGGGCACGGCTCGGAGGCTCGGGGCGCGTCCGCGCGGGGGTAGGGGGCCTCGTACAGGATATCCCGCAGTGCTTCGGAGGTGAGCCCGCAGACCTCCGCGGTCGCGTGCAGGCGGTCTGGCGAAACGGCCTCCCCGTGGGCATGGTGGGCGAGCATGTCGGCGGCCGCGACCATCCCGGCCAGGCCCTCGGCTCCGTCGGCATGGTGGCGCTCGATCGCGACCGCGATCCGCTGCGGGATGTTCCAGCGGCGAGCGAGAACTCCGCCGACCAGAGCGTGGTCGATGCCGAGCTGGTCACGCTCCTCCTTGAGGCGCCGCTCGGGAGTCCGCGTCGCGCCGTCAAGGTATGGCTTGTAGCCCGGGTGCAGGCGCGCGATGACCAGCCGGCCGACATCGTGAAGGAGCGTCGCGACGGAGAGTTCCTCGCGCTGGGCGTAGCCGGTCGCCCGGGCGATCTGGTCCCCGGCCCGCTGGGTGGCGACGGCGTGTATCCGGAAGCGCTCCGGTCGCAGTTCCCAGCCGCCGTTGGAATCGAAGAAGTCATAGACCGGCGACGTCCCGGCGATCGCGAGGACACCGGAGGGCTTCAGGAGGTCAATCGCCTCGGGGACGCTCGCGACCCCGCCGGCGCCGCGTGCCGTCCGGTTGGCGAACCGCAGGACGCCGACCATCAGCGAGACGTCAGACTCGACCGCATCGATGATCTCTCCGGTCCTGGCGGTCTCGGCCGTGGCCGCAGACATGACCCGCTCACGCGACTCGACGAGGACGGGGAACCGCTCCACCGCCTCGAAGGCCTCTGCGAGCCGGCTACCAGGAGCGCCAGGGCGCTTCTGGCCCGCGAGCTGCTCGGGGACCTCGTGCGTGGCACCGCTGCCGTTGCCGTTGCTGTGACCGTTTTTGTCCATTGCGTGAAGCCGACCCCCCGCCCTGCCTGGGGAATTGGTCGATTGGGTGTCTCATCGGCAGATCACGCACGGACATTTAGCCTCGGCGAACCGCGCCTACTTGACCTCCACCTGCTTCAGCAGGCCCTCCTCGAAGTGGGGCTTGCCGCCATCGCGGTCAGAGAGGAAGCAGACGA
The DNA here is from genome assembly GCA_038258095.1 of Solirubrobacterales bacterium. GTDB lineage: Bacteria > Actinomycetota > Thermoleophilia > Solirubrobacterales > 70-9 > JBBSQE01. The sequence goes on from JBBSQE010000128.1 coordinate 8,248, forward strand.
AGGCATAGTTGCCGGCCGGGAGGTCGAACTGAGTCACCTCGCTCTTCCCGCCGTCGAGAACGGCGGTGTCGACCGGGGGTCCCGGCGAGATGAACGGAGGCGGAGGACCGTTTGACTCCAGTGCCTTCTTGATCTGATCATCGGTCGCCTTCCCGGTCAGCTTGAAGGCGACGATGTGGTGAATCGCCTCATCACCCTTGCTCTCGAAGGTGATCTCGTTCTTGCCGGCCTTCAGCCCGGAGATGTCCCAGGCGTACTTGTCCTTGCCGGTGTGGTCGGCGACGATTGTTGCGTCGGTGTGGGGAAGATCCCCATTATCGCCTTTGGTGACCTCGAAATCAGCATACGCGGGAGGACCGCCGCTGCCTCCCTGGTCGACCACCACGTACTTGCCGGCGGGGAGATTGACCGTCGTGCTCACACTCTTTCCGGGTGAGACGGTGCCGGTTCCGCCTTCGGCACGGCCCCATTCCGGCGTCTTCGGGCTTTGAGATTCCACAGCCGCGAGCGCTTCCTTGGTGGTGTGGTTCCCTTCGACCCGAACGAGCTGAGCCGAATGAGGACCCTTCCCGTCATTGGTGAAGGTGAGCTCGACGAGCCCGCCCTTGACCGATTTCGGAGCGTCGATCGTCGCCGACTTGCCCTGCTCGGAGATCGACATTGCGAGCTTGGTGGGTGTCGTGTTGCTGTCGCTGCCCCCGCACCCTGCGGCAAACGCCGTTGCGACGAGCAGAAAACCCACGCCCAAACCCCACCTCGAGATCCTGAATACCCACCTGAAAGGCTCCTCTTCACTCGGTGATTGACTGCCTCCCTCGGTGACACTCGAAACGGGTGTGATCCTATCCGCTCAGGCGCTCCAGCGCCACCCCGATCCGCCGCACCGTCCGGTCCCTGCCGAGCGCAGCGAGTGATTCGTAGATTCCGGGTGAGATGGTGGATCCTGTGATCTCAACTCGAATCGGTTGGTTGAGCTTGCCGGGCTTGACCGAGTGGCGTTCGAGCACCGGGGCCAGAGCCTCCT
>JBBSQE010000129.1:0-9244 GCA_038258095.1 Solirubrobacterales bacterium
CGCCGTCACGGTAGCGTTGAAGGTCCCCGAGGAGAGGACCGCGTAGCAAATGGACTTCAACCCCAGTCCCCAGGTCGAGCAGCTCCGCGAACGCGTGGTCGCGTTCATGGACGAGCACGTCTACCCGTCCGAGCGGGAGATCATGGAGGCGCTTGACGACGAGGTGGGCCCCGGCGTCGCCTACCCGAAGATCCTGGCCGAGATCCGTGGGCGTGCCCGCGCCGAGGGACTCTGGAACATGTTCATGCCCGACGAGCGCTTCGGGCCCGGCCTGACGAACTGGGAGTACGGCCTGCTCTGCGAGGAGATGGGCCGCAGCCCGATGGCCGCCCCGATGGCCTTCAACTGCTCGGCGCCCGATACCGGCAACGCCGAGATCCTTGCTGAGCACGGAACCGAGGAGCAGCGGGAGCGCTGGCTCCAGCCCCTCCTCGACGGGGAGATCCGGAGCTGCTTCTCGATGACCGAGCCGGAGGTTGCGGGGTCTGACCCTCGGACACTGCAGGCTGAGGCGATCCGCGACGGCGACGACTTCGTCATCAACGGCCACAAGTGGTTCACCTCCGGAGCCGTGGGCGCCGAGCTGGCGATCGCGATGGTCGTCACCGAGCCCGACGCGCACCCCTACGCCCGCGCCTCGATGATCCTCGTGCCGACCGACGCTCCGGGCTTCGACCTGGTCCGCTCGATCCCGGTCATGGGCCACGACAGGGGGCCCGGTCACTGCGAGATCCTTTACGAGGACTGCCGCGTCCCGGCCTCCAATCTCCTCGGCCCAGCTGGCGGCGGCTTCGTCATCGCGCAGGACCGCCTCGGCCCCGGGCGCATCCATCACTGCATGCGGGCAATCGGCACAGCCGAGCGAGCGATCGAGCTGATGTGCCGCCGCGCCAACGAGCGCGAGGCGTTCGGCGGCAAGCTGTCCGAGAAGCAGTTCGTCCAGGACTTCATCGCGAAGTCGCGGATGGAGGTCGACCAGGCCCGCCTGCTCACCCTCCACGCCGCCTGGAAGATGGACACCGCGGGCAAGCGGGCGGCGCGCCAGGACATCTCGATGATCAAGGTGGTCGCCGCGAACGTGGTCATGGACGTCCTCGACCGGTCGATCCAGGTCCACGGCTCCCTCGGCATGACCGACGACACACCGCTTGCCGCGATGTGGCGCTTCAGCCGGATGCTGCGCATCGCCGACGGTCCCGACGAAGTCCACAAGATGGTCATCGCCCGCCGCGAGCTGGGCCGGTGGGCAAGGCGCGAGCCCGACGATGCCGCACCGGCCGAGGTCCCGCAGGCCGCCAGCACGAGCGGGGCCGGGGTGGGCTGAGGCCGGCGCCGCTGGGAGAGGGAGATGGATCGGCGCTCACGAGGAACCGAAAACGGGACCACGGGGAACGCGGCCGGATGGCGAGCGCCGGCGATCGTCACGACGATCATCTGCACGATCATCGGGGGCTTCTACATCGGAGGCCCGGGCCTCGGGATGGCCGTCGGGGCCCTCGCCGTCGCCTCGATCATCGTCGTCGCCGTTCGCCACCCCCCGCTTGCGCCGATAGTCCCGGCTCCGCTGCGGGACTTCCGCCGCCATCTGCTCGTGGTCGTGAGCCGCCCGCTCGACGACGCCGAAACGGTGGACGAGATCGCCCGGGCCGCCCATGTCGGCGACGACGACGAGGCGGAAATCCTCGTCCTTGCGCCGGCGCGCCACAGGTTCATCGACCGCTGGACCTCGGACGACCGCCCGGCCCGGGAGGAAGCTCATCGCAACCTCGTGCTCAGCCTCGCTTCGCTCGCCCGGGCAGACATCGGGGCGTCGGCCCGGATCGGGGACGAGGATCCGGTGCGGGCGGTCGAGGACGAGCTGCAGACATTCCCGGCCACAGAGGTGATCCTGGTCACAGGAAGCCGCGACTTCGATGCCATCGGCAACGCGGCGGCGCCGGAGCTCCGGTCCCGGTTGCGGGCCGAGTTCCACCACCTCCTCCTCGACTGAGGAGTCCGAGGGTCGCCCTACCCGAGCCGCGCGACGGCGTCGTCGGCGGCTCGCGCGAGCTCCCCGACGACCTTTCCGAACATCTCAAAGCCCTCCTCGGGCTTCCCGTATTGGCCCTTCGAGTAACGAGAGAAGACGCCCTCGAGGATGATCGCGAGCTTCCAATAGCCGAGAGCGACATAGAAGTCGAGCTCTGAGATGTCGCGACCCGAGCCCTCGGCGTAGCGCTCGGCGACCTCGCGGCGCTTGGGGAAGCCGGACGCGAGCGTGGCGGGTTCGAACAGCGGGATCAGATCGTCCATCGAGTCCGGCCAGTAGACCATCAGCAGGCCGAGGTCGGCGAGCGGGTCGCCGAGGGTGCAGAGCTCCCAGTCGACGACGGCTGCGACCTCGCCGCTCGGGGTCAGGATCATGTTGTCGAGGCGATAGTCGCCGTGGACGATGGTCGCCGGGCCCTGGGCCGGGATCCGGTCGAGCAGGCGCTGATGCACCTCGTCCACCAGTGGGACCTCGCGCGTTTTCGAGCCCTCCCACTGCCCCTGCCAACGGTGCAGCTGGCGTGCAACGTAGGCCTCCTTCTTCCCGAGCTCGCCGAGGCCGATCTCCTCGGGATCGACTGCGTGGATGGCGACCAGCGTGTCGGCGATACGGTTGCCGATCGCGAGCCGCTCGGCCACGTCGGGGAAGAGCGACGCGTCGTCGCGCACGCGGAGGATCGGGCCATCGACGAACTCCATGACGTAGAACGGCGCCCCGTTGACCGACTCGTCCTCGCAGAACCCGGCGATCGGCGGGACCGGGACCGGCGTCCTCTGCAGGGCGGCGATGACTCTGTGCTCGCGCCCCATGTCGTGAGCCGATCCGAGGCGCTTGCCGAGCGGCGGGCGGCGCAGTGCCCAGCGCCGGCCGCCCGAATCGGTCACGCCGTAGGTCAGGTTGGATCGGCCGCCGGCGATGCGCTCAAAGCGCAGGGGCGGCTCAGAGGCCGCAAGGTTCGCGGAGAACCACTCCTCGACAGCGGGTGCGTCGATCCCCTCGACCTCCGCGGCACCCTCGGCTGTAGGCTCATCGCCCATCGATCCCCAGCATATGTCCGCTCCCGCAACCGATGGCCTCACCGCCCTGCTCGTCGACTACGGTGGCGTCCTCACCACCGACATCTGGTCGAGCTTCGCGGAGTTCTGCGTCTCGCGCGGGCTCGACCCCGGGGCCGCCAAGCAGCTCTTTCGCGACCACCCCGAGGCGGTGGCCGAGCTGCGCGGGCTCGAGACGGGCGAGGCCGACACGGCTGGGTTCGAGCAGCGCTTCGGGGCGCTGCTCGGCACCGAGCCGGATGGCCTGATCGAGGGCCTGTTCGCCGGGCTCAGGCCTTCCGAGCCGATGCTCGACGTCGTCCGCCGCGCGCGAAGCGCCGGCATCCCCACCGGGCTCGTCTCCAACTCCTGGGCCATGGACCACTACACGGAGGAGGTCCGCGGCCTCTTCGACTCCGTGGTCATCTCCGGCGAAGTCGGTCTCCACAAGCCCCAGCCCGAGATCTACCTGCTGGCGGCCGAGGGCATCGGAGCCGAACCAGCCGCCTGCGTCTTCGTCGATGACCTGCGCGAGAACTGCGAGGGCGCCGAGGCGGTCGGCATGACCGCGTTGCTCCACCGCGACCCGGCTGCAACGGTCGAGCGCCTGCAGGACCTCCTCGGCATCTGAGGCGGGGCCGGTCGTGGGGCTACGCTTGGCCGGGAGCCCGTGAACCCCTCGCTCGCAAACCGGCTCAGGATCGGCTTCGCGCTGGCGTTCGCGCTGCTCGCGGGCCTCTGCATCATCGGGGTCGGGCACCTCGCCAACCTGCGACAGGACTACGAGGACGACACGAATCGCTCTTTCTCCCTCCAGGTGGCGGTCGAGCGGTTGCAGACCGCCTTCGCCTCCGAGAACGCGGCGGTCGCCGCCGCTGACCGGAACCCCGCGGACGCCCGCAGCTCCTTTGACGCCGCACGCGCCACCGGCGCCGAGGCACAGCGCACTGCCACCGCCCTCGCCGATGGCCTCGACCCGGCCGAGGCGCTTCTCGCCGAGAGGATCCGTGCGGGGGTGGCCTGGCGGCAACAGGTCGCTGAACCGCTGCTGCGCGGCGACGTGCCTCCGCCGTCCCTCCAGTCGAGGCTCACCGGCGCGATAGCCACGACCGGGAACGATTTGATCGCCGAGGAAACGCGGCGGCGGGTCGGACTCGACTCCGATATTGACGGTGAGACCCGCAACACGAACCTCCTCGTCGGCCTCGGCCTCCTCTCCGGCCTACTGGCGGCGCTCCTCCTCTTCGGCGGGATGATCCGCTCGCTACGCAAGCCGCTGGAGCAGCTCGTCGACGCCGCGGGGAAGCTCGCGGACGGCGACCTGCGAGCGCGGGTGGCGGTCGGGGGACCGGCGGAGACGGTCAAGCTCGGCGGTGCCTTCAACGAGATGGCCGATGAGCTCCAGGTCGCCTACCGCAGTGTCGAGGAGGGCCGCCAGCGGCTCGCGGTCACCCTCGAGAGCCTCTCCGACGGAGTCGTCACGGTCGACGAGACCGGCACTGTGACCGACGCCAACCCCGCGGCCAGGCAGATGATCCCGTGGGCGGAGCCCGGCACGCCGATCCGCGAGTCGCTCGTGGGGCCGCTACAGGCGGGGAGGGTCGAGCGACTCCTCGCCGGCCGCGAGCCCGAGGAGGTCCAGATCTCAGCGGGGGACGAGACCCTGGCCCTTACGGCCTCGAAGCTCGGTGCCGCGGAAGGCGGGACGGTTGTCTCGATCCGCAATGTCTCCGAGCGCGCCCGTGTCGAGCAGATGAAGGACGAATTCGTCCTCACAGCCTCCCACGAGCTGCGCAGCCCGCTCACCTCCGTGCAGGGGTTCGCCGAGCTCCTGATCCTCGAACGCGAGAAGCTCGACGACAGCCAGGCCGAGACGGTGCAGATCATCCTCGACAACGCGCGCCACCTCGTCCGACTCCTGAACGACCTGCTCGACCTCGCCCGCTCCGACGTCGGCCGCCTGGCGATCCACCCGGTGCCGACCGAGGTCGGACCGCTGGTCGAGGATGTGGTGCGGACCCTCGGCGTCCGGGCCGACGAGCAGGGCCAGGAGCTGATCTGCGACATCGACCCGGCGCTGCCGCCGATCCTCGTTGAAGCCGACCGCATCCGCCAGGTGCTGATCAACCTCCTGACCAACGCCGTCGAGTACTCACCGCGGGGCGCCACCGTGCGCGTGAGCGCCGCACGAGTCGGCAACGAGGTCGAGATCGCGATCTCCGACACCGGCCCGGGGATCCCGGCAAAGGAACTGGCGCACCTCTTCGAGCGCTTCACGCGCGGCGACGCCGGCCTCACCCAGCGGGTCGGCGGCACCGGCCTCGGCCTGGCGATCTCCAAGTCGCTTGTCGAGCTTCACGGCGGAGCGATCAATGTCACGTCCACCGTGGGCGCCGGTTCGACTTTTCGCGTAGTCCTTCCGGCCAACACGGATTCGTCCCGGCCGAACTCGGGCAAGCTGGTCGAAGGTAAGTCATGACCCGCGTGCTGATCGCAGACGACTCCGAGACCATCCTCCTCCTCCTGCGCAGGCGGCTGGAGCTCGCCGGCTACGACGTTACGAGCGCCGCCGACGGCCAGGAGGTCATGGAGGTGATGAACTCGGGCAACGAAGATCCCGATCTTCTCCTCCTGGACGCGATGATGCCGCGCAAGTCGGGCATCGACGCCCTGGCCGACCTGCGGGAAGCCGGCGTCGAGACCCCCGCCCTGATTGTCTCAGCACACCAGTCGGGAAGCGACGCGGGAGCGCCGCCGGACCTCGAGGTCAGCGGCTACCTCGCGAAGCCCATCGACTTCGACGACCTCCTCGGGCGGATCGAGAAGCTGACCGGGTCCTGAGCCGTGCGCCGTGGCTAGCTGCGCGCCACCTCGAGCCGGATCTCCTTGCCCTTGACCTTCGTACCGTCGAGGAACTCGACGGTCCGCTCTGCCTGATCGGGAGAGATCTCAATGAAGGAGAAGCGGTGGAGGACCCTGACGCCCTGAACGGCATCGTCGGGCACGAGGGCCCCTTCGCGGAGGGCCCAGCGGAGGTCCTCCTCCGAGATGCCCGAGTTCTCGCCGCGGTTGACGAAGAGCTTGACCACGTCGCCGCTCGTCTGATCGGTCGCGCCGTCGTCGCTTCGCTTCGCGTCGTCCGACGAGCCGGAGTCGGCCGGCGCTTCGGCGGCGGCGTCGGATGCCTCGCTCCCGTCGCGCGGCTTGCGGCTCTCCCGCGGCTCGCGGTCTCCGCGGCCCGAGCGCTCCGCGCGCTCCCCACGGTCCGAGCGCCCGGACCGCTCCGGGCGCTCGCGGCGCCGCGGCCGGGGCGCGTGCTCGATCCGGTCCTCCGGGCTCTCCCAGACGTCAATCAAGGTCTTCACGTCACGCTCGATCCGACCGATCTCGTCGCGTTGCTGCGGCGTTACGAAGGTGATCGCACGTCCGGTCCGGCCGACCCGTCCGGTCCGGCCGATCCGGTGGACATAGGTCTCCGAGGAATCGGGGACGTCGAAGTTGATGACGTGGGTGACGTGCTCGATGTCGAGCCCGCGGGCGGCGATGTCGGTCGCGACCAGCAGCCGGACGCGGTGGTTCTTGAAGGCGATCATCACACCGTCGCGCGAGCCCTGGCTCATGTCGCCGTGCAGGGTCTTGACGTCGAGCCCGCGGTTGCGGAGCGTCTTGTCGAGGCGGTCGGCGCCGATCTTCGTTCGGGTGAAGATGATCGCCTGCTCGGGCTCCTCCGAGCGCAGGAGCTCGATCAGCCGCTCCGGCTTCTCCTTCGCAGGGACCTCGATGAACGCTTGGGAGATCGCGTCGACCGTCAGCTTCTTAGGCGTGATCCGGATCGTCACCGGGTCATACATGAAGACCTCGGCCAAGCGCTGGATCGGCGGCGGCATCGTCGCCGAGAAAAGAGCTGTCTGGCGACCGGACGGACAGGCGCGGAGAATCTTCTCGACGTCCTCGATGAAGCCGAGGTCGAGCATCTCATCGGCCTCATCCAAGACGACGTAGCGTGCCGCCGTCAGCACGAGGGAGCGGCGCGACATCAAATCCTTCATCCGGCCGACGGTCGCGACAACAACGTGGGCACCGGCCCGCAGCTGAGCCTGCTGGGAGCGGATCGGAGCGCCTCCGAACACCGCGACGACCTCGATGTCGAGGTGCTCGGCGTAGGTGCGGAGCGCCTGTGTCACCTGGATGCAGAGCTCACGCGTCGGAGTCATCACGATCGCCTGGACCTCGTCGTTGGAGGGGTCAAGGTACTGGAGGAGCGGAAGGCCGAAGGCGGCGGTTTTGCCGGTTCCGGTCTGCGCCTGACCGATCACGTCGTGCCCGTCGAGCAGCGCCGGGATGGCCTGGTCCTGGATCGGCGTCGGCTTCTCGTAGCCGAGTTCGTCGAGCGCGGTCTGGATCGGCTTCGAGAGACCCAGCTCACGGAAGGTCCGCTGCGGCTCGTGGTCCTCCTCGGCGATCTCGATCACCGGCTCGATTCCGCCGGCCTCGACGTCGTCCTCCACGGGGGTGTCAGGCGCGTCGCTCATGACAAGTTCTCGCGCTTCACTCGCTCGCGATGGGTCAGATATAGACGCTTCACTCGCTCAGCGCTCATAGGCTGGGGTCCAGCAGCATCTTGCCGGTCGTTTTGCGAGCGACCAACTGCTCGTGCACGCCCTTGGCCGCGGACATCGGCTCCACTCCGCCGATTACCGCCTTCAGGTCGCCGGACGCGGCGGCGCCGATGACGTCCTTGATGCCGGCGCGGAGCAGGTCCGGGCGGCCGAAGAGGTGGACGAGCCAGAACCCGATGACGGCCCGGCTGTTTCGCATCAGGTGGCCGGTCTTGACGCTGTTCTCCTCGCGTGAGGCGATCCCGAAGGTGACGATACGTCCGAACGGCGCGAGGGAGCGAAGGCTCGCCTCGAAGGCCTCGCCGCCGCTCATCTCGAGCACGACATCGACGGGCTGCCCGTCGTTTGCCTCGAGGATCGCGGCGCGGAGGTCCTCGGAGCGGGAGTCGATCGCCCTGTCGGCCCCCAGCTCGAGCGTCCCCTTGCGCTTCTCCTCGGATGACGCGAGAGCGATGACGTTGCCGGCCCCCATCCGCTTCGCGAGCTGGATCGCCAGACTTCCGGTTCCACCGGCGGCGGCGTGGATGACGACGCTCTCGCCCTCGGCGAGCTTGGCGGAGAGGCCGAGGATGCTGTGGGCGGTGAGGCCCTGCAGGAGCAGGGCGGCAGCCTGGTCGTCGTCGACCTCGTCGGGGATCGGGATCACGGCCTCGTCGGGGACGGCGACCTTCTCGGCATACCCGCCGTTTGCGAGCAGCGCGGCGACTCGGCGCCCGTCCTCGGTGCGTCCGCTGATCTCGCCGCCGGGAGTCAGCGGAAGGGTCTGCTCGGCGAGGTAGTCGTTGCGGGTCTGGTGGGTGTCGGCGAAGTTGACGCCGGACCGCGAGACGTGGACGAGCGTGTGGCCCTCGGGGACCTCGGGATCGGGTACGTCGAGGTGCTGGAGCACCTCGGGACCGCCGAATTCGGATATCTGAACGGCTTTCATCTGCAGAGCAGTGTGTCAGGCGTCAGGCGTTGGGAGCCCCGCCGCCCGCGCCGGGCCGTCTACCATCCCGCGCCGTGTCTCTCACCGTCGTCGGTTCCATCGCGTTCGATTCCGTCAAGAGCCCCTTCGGGGAGCGCGACCGCATGCTCGGCGGCTCCGCCGTCCATTTCTCCCTCGCGGCGAGCTTTTTCACCGATGTGCGCGTCGTCGGCCCGGTCGGCGACGACTTCGGCTCCGGCGAGTTCGCCGTGCTCAGAGACCACGGGATTGAGACGGACGACATCGAGCGGATACCTGGGGGCGAGACCTTCTTCTGGGCCGGGCACTACGAGTTCGACCTGAACACGGCCCACACGGACGACACCCGGCTGAACGTCTTCGGGGAGTTCGAGCCGAAGCTCTCCGCGGATTCAAAGGCCTGCGACATGCTCTTCCTCGCCAACATCCAGCCCGACATCCAGCGCCAGGTCCGCGCCCAGTGCAGCGGCGCCGGGTTCGCGGCACTCGACTCGATGAACCTCTGGATCGAGTTCGCGAAGGACTCGCTTCAGGCCGCGATCTCCGAGGTCGACTGCCTGTTCATCAACGACGCCGAGATCCGCCAGCTCACCGGGGAGTCGAACCTCGCCCGGGC
>JBBSQE010000130.1:0-9210 GCA_038258095.1 Solirubrobacterales bacterium
CCTTACTGACTGTCGGTGACCTTTCTCTCGCGGCTATCGCGCCGCCCAGCGCTATTCCCCCCGAGGGGGGAGGAGAAGGAAAAGCGCGAGGCTGTCGAGGAAGCGGATCATGCGACCGCCTCACCTTACCGTACGCTCAGGAGGTGGCCACGGAGGGACCCACACCGATCTCGCGCGAGACGAAGCTCGCATTGGTGGCGATGGGCCTCAGCGTCATCGTGATCGCCAACGACTTCTCGGCGATGAACGTGGCTCTTCCATCGATCGAGAAGGACTTCGATACGGGCATCACCACGGCCCAGTGGGTGATCAACGCCTACGCCCTCACCTTCGGCGTGCTGATCGTCACAGGTGGCCGCCTGGCGGACATCTTCGGGCGACGAAACACATTCTTTGCCGGCACCGCGATCTTCGCATCGATGTCCGCACTCGGCGGTGCCTCGCAGACGGAGTCGATGCTGATCGTGACCCGGACCCTGATGGGGATCGGCGGCGCCCTGATGTGGCCGGCGATTCTGGGCATGACGTTCGGCGCCCTACCGGAGGAGCGACAGGGCCTCGCCGGTGGGCTGATCATCGGCGCCGCGGGGCTCGGGAACGCGCTCGGGCCGCTGATCGGCGGCTTCATGACGCAGGAGTTGAGTTGGCGCTTCGTCCTCTACCTGAACGTCCCCATCGCGCTGTTCGCCGTCGCGGTCGTCTACCGCACGATTGCGCCGGATGGAGAATCCGAGGAGGACAAGCACATCGACTACACCGGTGTCGCGTTGATCTCAACCGGGCTCGTCGCGCTTCTCGTGGCCCTGGATCAGGTGAGCGATTGGGGCATCGGCGACCCGCGCATCATCGTCATGCTGATCCTGGCCGTCGTGCTCGTAGGTTCGTTTACGGCCCTCGAGCGGAAGCTCGGCGACCGCGCTCTCGTCCCCGGCGACGTGATGCGGAATCGGAACTTCCTTGGATCCTGCCTCGGAGTCCTGTTCATGTCGGCGACCTTCGTCGCCTCGCTTCTCTACCTGCCCCAGTTCATGCAGGAGCGGCTTGACTACTCGGCTCTCGAAGCCGGTGTCGGGATGCTGCCGTTCCTCGCCGTCTTCGCGCTGACCTCGTTCGTGGCGGGACCGCTCTACAACCGGGTCGGGGCGAAACCCCTGGCCGTCGCGGGAGCGATCGGCATCTCCGCCGCCCCCGTGATCTTCTCGCTGATCGACTCCTCATCGGGCTACGGAGCGCTGCCCCTCGGGATGGTGTGCCTCGGGGTCGGGATCGGGCTCTTCTATCCGACCGCGACGACCGCCGGGGTGACCTCCGTGGATGAGTCCCGCTCGAGCCTCGCAGGAGGGATCCTCTACATGTTCCAGATCGCCGGAGGTTCGATCGGCCTGGGGCTCACCACGACGGTGTTCGCAGCGGCCGGCAGCTTCACCGAGGGGCTCCAGAACGCGTTTCGCCTGGACGCGGCCCTTGCCCTCGTGGGGCTGTTTGTCGCGGTCACCCTGATCGGCGATCAGGAGGACCTCCTCCAGGTCGAGGAGAGTGCGTCTTCGTAGGGGCCGGTTCGAGGCTTACTGGGTCTCGACGTCCCGCTGGGGCCCGCCCCAGAGGATGTCGAGCCCCGGGCCGCCCCGCAGGACGTCCTTGCCCGCCCCGCCCAGCAACGTGTCGTTGCCGGGTCCGCCCAAGAGCTGGTCCGGGCCCCGGCGCCCGATCAGCCGGTCATCGCCCGTTCCGCCGAAGATCCGGTCCGTCGTGGCGCCGCCGACGAGGTCGTCGAGGCCCGGGCCGCCGTTCAGGATCGTCGGCACGCGCACCGACCTGCCCACCCGGATGGTGTCATTCCCGCCGCGGGCCATCACCTGGAAACCGTTGATGTCAGCCGCGGGGCAATCGAGCTCGGTCGGATTGTCGGGCGGGTTGACACAGGTTCGCGCTGGGGCGAGCGTTCCGTTCGCCCTGATCCTGAACTGCGATCCGACATAGTCGATCCTGATCACATTCGGGCCTCTGCCGCCGTTCAGCGCCAGGGTGTAGGCCGAGTCGCTTGCGCCGGGCCGCGGACGCTCCACGCCCAGGGCCGGGCTACAGGCAGCCACCGACAGGATCAAGGCAGCGGCGAAGCCCGCCACGTGAGCGGCGCGCGACCGACTCGGAAGGCTTGGACGGCGGTTGGTCATCTAGTTAGGGAACAGGACAACCTTGCCGATGTTGCGGCGCTCGGCGATGAAGCGATGGGCCTCGCCGGCTTTCTCGAACGAGAACGACTCGGCGACGACCGGCTCCAGGCGCCCCGCCCCGAGCTCGCCGATCAGGGGTCCGATGAGACGGTCGAGCCCACCCTCGCGGTCCCACCAGGTCAGCATGTTGAGGCCGAAGACCCCCTTGTTCTCGCTCATCACGCTGGCGCTCTTCCACCAGGGCATCGTGGCCAGGGGCATTCGGAGGATGCTTCCGATCGCCTTGCGGAGATCACGTCCGCTCTCGTTCGTCGCCTCGGAAAGCCCGTACATGACCAGCCGCCCGCCCTGGCGCAGCAGGCGATAGTCCTTGCGGAACGAGGTCGGGCCCATCGCGTCGATGATCACATCGACGCCGTCACCACCGGTCAGCCTGTTCACCTCGGCCTCGAAATCCTGGTTGCGGTAGTCGATCGCGTGCTGAACTCCCTGGGTGCGGATCGCGTCGTGCTTGGCGGGCGAGGCGGTGCCGAAGATCTCGGCTCCGGCGTTACTGGCGATCTGAGTGGCCGCGATGCCGACTCCCCCGGCCGCCGCGTGGATCAGAGCCTTGTCGCCTTCCCGCAGGCCTCCCATCAGGATCAGTGCGGCGTATGCGGTCGCGTAGTTGACCGGGAAGGCGGCGCCCTCCTCGAAGCTGAGCGCCTCGGGAAGCGCGAGCACGTCGTTCTCCCGCACAGTCACCAACTCGGCCTGGCCTCCGAAGCGCGACCCGGCGATGACCCGGTCCCCGACCTCTTGCCCGGTGACTCCCGAGCCGACCGACTCGACCTCGCCGGCCACCTCGTAACCGAGGACGCAGGGGGACTTCGGCGCGTCGGGATACAGGCCCACGCGCGCCATCGTGTCGGCGAAGTTGACCCCGGCCGCCCGCACGGCGATGCGGACCTCGCCGGGGCCGACCGGCGGGTCGGGCCACTCCTTGACCTGCAGGACCTCGGGCCCACCGGTTCCGGTCAGGACTACAGCCTTCATAAGGACCAGTCTGCCGGAACGCCGCTCAAAGGTCCACCGCGTGGCCGTCGGTGAAGCCCTCGAGCTCGAGGATCTTGGCGATCGTCCCGGGTGAGACGGGGGCGTCGGTCGTGAGCGCCATCACGGCCCGATCCGACGCCTCCTCGGCGCCCACCGCCGCGGAGATGATGTTGACCCCCTCCTCGCCGAACATCGTGCCGACCCGGCCGATCATGCCGGGTTGGTCGCGGTAGCGAAACACCGCGAGGTGGTCAGACAGCGGCAGGTAGAACCCTTCACCCCAGAGGCCCACGAGGTACGGATCGTTGCGAGGCCCGACGCTCGTTCCCGACACCTCGACGGCGTCGCCGCCCGACTCGATCTGGACGGTGACCAGCTCCGTGAAGTCCTCGGAGCCGGATTCCTTCGATTGGGAGATCGTGATTCCGCGGGCCTCCGCCATCTGGGGGCCATTCACCAGATTCACCGGCTCCTCGGTGTTCCCGGACAGGACCCCGACCAGCACGGCCGTGCCGAGCAGCGAGGTGTCGTGGTCGGCGATCTTGCCACGGAACTCGGCCGTGACGCGCGAGACCGAGCCGCCGATGAGGCCCTGCGCGAGGCGGCCGAGCTTCTCGCAGAGCGGTACGAAGGGAGCCAGCGCCTCCATCGTCTCCGGGCGAACCGCGGCGATGTTGACGGCGTTGGTGACAACGCCGCCCGTCAGTGCGGCGGTGACCTGCTCGGCGGTGACCGTACCGGCACGATCCTGTGCCTCAGCCGTGGATGCGCCGAGGTGGGGCGTCACAACGACGTCGGGGCGGGCGAAGACCGGGTGCTCGGTGAACGGCTCCTCGGGGAAGACATCGAGGGCGGCCCCCCCGAGCTTTCCGGACTCGAGCCCGGCCACCAGGGCATCGAGATCGATCAACTCCCCCCGGGCACAGTTGATGACGCGCGCGCCCTGCTTCATCTGGCCGATGGTCTCGGCGTCGATCAGGTTGATCGTCTCCGGGGTCTTCGGCACGTGGAGGGTGACGAGGTCGGAGGCACCGTAGAGATCCGCGAGGGTCTCGGCTCCCTCGACGCCGAGCTCGCGGAAACGCTCGGCCGAGACGAACTTGTCGAAGGCGATCACGTTCATGTCGAAGGACTGGGCGCGGCGGGCGACCAGCTGTCCGATCCGGCCGAAGCCGACGACCCCGAGGGTCTTGCCGTAGAGCTCGGTACCCTTGAACTTCGCGCGATCCCAGCGGCCGCCGACGAGGGAGCCGTGGGCCTGCGGGATGTTCCGGCACAGCGCCAAGGCCAGTGCGATCGTCTGCTCAGCCGCCGCAACGGAGTTCGACTCGGGTGCGTTCGCGACGATGATGCCACGCCGGGTCGCCGCATCAATGTCGACGTTGTCAACGCCGGTGCCGGCGCGCCCGATCACCTTCAGGTTGTCGGCGCGGTCGATCAGGTCGGCCGTCAGCTTCGTGGCCGAGCGGATCAGGATCGCGTCGTAGCCGCCGATCTTCTCCTCCAGATCCCCGTCGGACATGTCGAGGCCGAGGTCCACGTCGAAGTGCTCCCGCAGCAGGTCCACGCCGGTGTCGGCGATCTTCTCCTTGACCAGAACCTTCACGAGGCCACCCCCCCGACGTTCTCGATGACCCAATCGATGCAGGCGGTCAGAGCCTGGACGTCGTCCGGTTCAACCGCCGGGAACATCCCGACCCGGAGCTGGTTGCGGCCGAGCTTTCGATAGGGCTCGGTGTCGACGATCCCGTTGGCACGAAGTGTCTTTGCGATGGCCGGAGCGTCGACCCCCTCGGCGAAATCGATCGTTCCGACCACCAGCGAGCGGTGATCCTCATCGGTGACGAAGGGCGACGCGAACCACGATTCCTCGGCCCACCCATAGAGGTGGCTCGACGACGCCGTCGTGCGCTCGACGCACCAGTCGAGACCCCCGCCGGCGACCATCCACTCGACCTGGTCGGCGAGGAGCAGGAGCGTGGCGAGCGCCGGGGTGTTGTAGGTCTGGTTCTTGCGGGAGTTCTCAACCGCGGTCTGAAGCGACAGGAAGCCGGGGTGCCAGCGCCCCTCGGCCGAGTCGAGCTCCTCGATTCGCCCGATAGCAGCGGGACTTAGCAGCGCCAGCCAGAGCCCACCATCGGAAGCGAAGCCCTTCTGTGGTGCGAAGTAGTAGGCGTCGGCCTCACCGACGTCGACCGGCAGCCCCCCCGCACCCGAGGTGGCGTCGATCAGGACCAGCGAGTCGCCGGAGTCAGCTGGGCGTTTGACGTCGACCTTGACACCGGTCGAAGTCTCGTTGTGGGCCCAAGCGATCACGTCGGCGCTCGAGTCGGCCGAGGGCTCGGCCGCGCTTCCGGGCTCGGCCTCGACGATGATCGGGTCGGCGAGGAACGGGGCGCCGGCGGTCGCCTTCGCGAACTTGGCCGAGAACTCGCCGTTGGTGAGGTGGAGCGCTCGTTCGCGGACGAGCCACACGGCGGCGGCGTCCCAGAATGCGGTCGCCCCGCCGTTGCCGAGCGCGACCTCGTAGCCCTCGGGGAGAGCGAAGAGATCAGCAAGGCCGTCCTGCACCCGCTTGACGAGATCGCGGACCGGGGCCTGCCGGTGCGAGGTGCCCATCAGCTCCGCCTGGCCGGCGAGCGCCGCCAGCGCTTCCGGGCGGACCTTGGATGGTCCACAGCCGAAGCGGCCATCGCCGGGCAACAGGTCGTCGGGGATCTGCGCTGTTTCCGGGGCTGCGGAGGTCGTCTGGCTCATCGAACGCGACAGGTTAGACACCGGCGCGGGCGCACCTCGTGCGACCCTCGTACCCCCGGGACCCGAGCGCCCCGGGCGTCCCGGCCCCCACGACGACCTCCATGATCGATAGGGTGCGCGCGGCTGCCGTCCTGCGCAGCGCAAACCCATCCAGGAGGCCAGATGTACCCGATCACATACGAGGCGGATTTCGACCAGGAGCGAAACCGGCTCACGACATTTTTCCGGCTGATCGTCGCGATCCCGTGGATCATCGTGGGATACATCTACGCGATCGCCGCCACCGTCACCGTGATCATCGCCTGGTTCGCGGTTGTGATCCTCGGGCGTTATCCCGACGGCCTGTACAACTTCAACTCGGGAATGCTGAGGTTCTCGTCGCGTATCAGCGGGTTCGTCGCGCTGCTTACGGACGACTACCCGCCGTTCAACATCTCCGAGGATCCGGCCTATCCGATCCGCATCGGGATCGCGCCTCGCCCTGAGAGCCAGAGCAGGCTGAAGGCGTTCATTCGCCTCATCCTGGCCCTTCCGCTGGTGGTCGTCAGCTACGTGATCAACTTCGTGCACACCGGCGCGACGTTGCTCGCATGGCTGACGATCGTGTTTCGCGGCTATCAGCCCGCGGGCGTCCACAACGCGCTGCTCTTCACCAGCAGCTGGCAGGCTCGAACAACCGGTTGGCTGATGCTGCTGACCGACGTCTACCCGCCGGTCGGCGATGAACGAGCACAGCCCGGTGACATCCACCTCCAGGCACCGCCCCAGGCGCCGGCCGTCGGCGGCGTGGCGACCCCCGCCGACCCGGGGCAGCAGCTCTAAGCACCGAGACACGGCGCGCCGGTCCGGCTTGCGAGCCTGGCCGGCGCCGCCTGGTGCGGTCGAACAAGCTGGCCGCGTCACAAATATTTGACAAAGCGGAGTTGTCCTGTGGATTCTCGGCTGCGAGAATCGGCGCTTGGCGTTGACCGCGAGAAATCGTCGTTTCGACCGCGCTCTCGACCGGTTCGAGGCTTCCATGAATCGAAACGAGCAGGCCTTCGATCGCAATACCTTCGCGCCCAGAGGGGCGCCATCCTCGCCCGGATCGACGAGATGCCTGGAGGCGGAGCTTCTCCCCCAGCCTGAGCGCCGGTTCGCCGGGCGGCCGAGCCTCGGCTAAAACTCGGTGTCGATCCAGGGCATCATGCCCCGGAGGTCCTTGCCGACCTTCTCGACCTGGGTGCCCTTGGCCTCTTCGCGCATGCGGTCGAAGTTCTCTCCGCCGGCCCGGTTCTCGGCGATCCACTCCTTGGCGAAGTCGCCAGCCTGGATCTCGGAGAGGATCTGCTTCATCGCCGCCCGGGACTCGTCGCCGATGACGCGAGGTCCGCGGGTCATGTCGCCGTACTCGGCCGTGTTGGAGATCGAGTAGCGCATGCCCTGGATCCCCTTCTCATACATCAGGTCGACGATCAGCTTCAACTCGTGGAGGCACTCGAAGTAGGCGAGTCGCTCGTCGTATCCCGCCTCGACCAGAGTCTCGAACCCGGCCTGCACCAACTCGGTGGCCCCGCCGCACAGAACGGCCTGCTCGCCGAAGAGATCGGTCTCGCACTCGTCCTTGAAGGTCGTCTCGATCGTCCCGCCGCGACCGCCGCCGATCGCGCTCGCGTAGGCGAGGACGAGGTCGTGGGCGTTCCCGGTGGCGTCCTGGTGAACGGCCATCAGGCACGGCACGCCGGCGCCCTCCTCGTACTGGCGGCGGACGAGGTGGCCCGGACCCTTCGGGGCGACCATGCCGATGTCGACGCCGGGGGGCGGCTCGATCTGGCCGAAGTGGATCGCGAAGCCGTGGGCGAACATCAGGAGGTTCCCCTCGGCGATGCCGTCCGCGATGTCCTCTGACCAGATGTCGGCCTGGCGCTCGTCGGGCAACAGGACCATGACGATGTCCCCGCGGCTGGCGGCGTCGGCGACGTCGAGCACCTCGAGGCCGTGCTCCTCGGCGTCCTTGCGGCTCGAAGAGTTGGGCCTGAGGCCCACGACCACAGTCGCGCCGGAGTCCTTCAGGTTGAGCGCGTGGGCATGGCCCTGAGAGCCATAACCGAGGATCGCGACGGTCTTGCCGTCGAGGAGCGCGAGGTCAGCGTCAGCGTCGTAAAAGATGTCTTTGGGCATGGCGGGCGATGCTAGTGGGTCAACTGAGAGGGCGGCGGGCTCCTAGCGCAGCGCCCTGCGCAGCAGCTTCCCCGAAGGCGTCCTCGGCAGCGCCGATGCCATCTCGATCCTCTTCGGCACCTTGAACGGTGCGAGCGAGTCGGCGCAGTGCCGGCGGAGATCATCGACGTCCGCCTCCGCCTCTCCCGAGAGGACGACCACGGCCGTGACGGCCTGCTGCCACTCGGGATCCTCGCGGCCGACGACGGCCGCTTCCAGGACCTCGGGGTGTCGCATCAGGACAGCCTCGACCTCGGCTGGCGCGATGTTCTCCCCTCCGCTGACGATCAGGTCGTCGATCCGGTCCTGGACATAGAGGAAGCCCTCCTCGTCGATCCGGCCGAGATCCCCGGTGTGGAGCCAGCCGTCGGCATCCGCCGCCCCCTGCGCGACCGTCGGCCCCTGGACGAGGATCTCGCCGTCTGAGATGCGGAGGTGCGTGGTCAAGAGCGGCCGCCCGGCCGAGCCGATCTTCCGCGCCGCGTCGGCGGCGGCCAGCGTCGTAACCTGCGAAGCCGTCTCGGTCAGACCATAGGTCTGGACGACGGTGGCGCCCCGCCCGAGTGCCTCCCCGAGCACATCCGGAGGGACCGGGCCGCCCCCGACGAGGATCACCCGGGGCGACGACAGGTCGGCGGCGGCCTCGAGCAGGCGCGAGAGCATGGTGGTGACCAGGGAGACCACGGTGATCCCATCGTCGGCGAGAGATGCGGCGACCCGATCGGTGTCGAAGCCGTCATGGAGGACGGCCGTGGTCCCGTAGATGACCGAGCGCATCACGATCGAGAGACCGGAAACGTGGCTGAGCGGAACGCAACAGAGCCAGCGGTCATCAGGGTGAACGCCGAGGTTGAAGGCGGACCCGACGGCCGACCAGAGGTGGTTTCCGTAGCTCAGGGCGATCGTCCGCGGCGCTCCGGTCGAGCCGCTGGTGAGGATGTGGCAGTGGATGTCATCGAGGTCGTGCTCACCGAGCAGCGGCAGGTCGGCCTCGGTCTGCGGGAGTTGGACGGCGTCATCGGAGAGGTCCACTTCGGGCCGCTCG
>JBBSQE010000131.1:0-9196 GCA_038258095.1 Solirubrobacterales bacterium
AATCGACGGATGATGGTCGGCCTCTGGGACATCGTGATCGGCGAGCGGATGATGATTCCGCGCGGCTACTCACCGCTCTTCGCCTTCCAGCTCCTCTCCCACCGCGCCCTCCGCTACGCGACGCCGTTCCTGCACGTGGCCCTGTTCGGGTCGAACCTGGGCCTCCTGCGCCGCGGCCGGATCTACCGGGTCGCCCTTGCCAAGCAGGCCGCGCTCCTTGGCATGGCGGCGACGGCGCGCGTCATCCCGTCGGCCCCGTTTCGCATCGCCCGCTACTACGTCGAGGTGACGGCGTCCGTCGCCCTCGGCCTCTGGGACCGCCTCCGCGGGGGCACGGCCGGGACCTGGGAGAAGTCCGAGGGCACACGTTGAGCCGGGCACTCGACGTCGCGCTCGCGAGCGTCGCGCTCGTCATCCTCTCGCCGCTTCTGGTTGCAGCGGCGCTTGCCATCAGGCTCTCCGGCTCGGGCTCGGTCCTCTACCGCCAGCGCCGCGTCGGTCTGGGCGGGGCGGAGTTTGAGCTGCTGAAGCTGCGGACGATGGTGCCGGGCTCTGACCCCGTCGGCATCGGGACGGCGGTGGGCCGCGACGACCCTCGCGTCACGCGGTCCGGCCGCGTCCTGCGCCGCACCTCGCTCGACGAGCTCCCGAACCTCGTCAACGTCCTGCGCGGCGAGATGGCCATCGTCGGTCCCCGCCCGACGATCCCGGCGCAGGTGATCGACTACACGCCCCGCCAGCACCGCCGCCACGAGGTCAAGCCCGGCATCACCGGTTGGGCCCAGATCAAGGGCCGGGCCGGAATCCCCTGGGAAGAGCGAATCGAGCTCGATGTCTGGTACGTCGACCACCGCTCGACGACCCTCGACCTGCGCATCCTCGCCAAGACCGTCTGGCTGACCGCGACTGGCCACGGCCTGGCACCGGACTGAGCCTCCACCCCGACCGTCCTGTGGCACCGTCGGCCAAACCGTCATGCCCGACGCGGCTCGCCCTGCCAAAACGCGCCACCTCCCCCGTCGAGTGGACGATTCTGCTGAATAGATCCGCACTTTTGTCCACTCGATGACAGGGGCCCGGCGACGCGGCCGGGTTAGGGTTCCCGGGATGAGCGACAAACCAAAGGTCAGCCTCCGACGCTTCGAGCCCGGCGACGCCACGGCCGTGCACCGGTGGTTCAACAACCCGGAGGCGATCAAGACGCTGATGGAGACTCGGGCGAGCTTCTCGATGGAGCAGGCCGAGGGGTGGGCCGAGCGGGCGATGGACGACTCTGGCGAGGACCGGAAGTTCGCGATTCTCGTCGAGGGGTGGGACGAGGCGGTCGGCTTCACCGCTCTCTATGGCCTGTTCCGCCAGACAGCGCCGGAGCTGGGCGCGCTGATCGGCGACGACGTTCGCGGCGCCGGGGTCGGCCGGCGCGCAGAGGCCCTCACGATCGCCAAGGCGTTCGACGAGTTCGGCGCCCACCGCGTATACGGGCGCATCCCCTCCTACAACGGCGCGGCGAAGCGGGTCGTGACCAGCCTCGGCTGGCAGCACGAGGGGACGATGCGAAACCACCTCTCCCACGACGGCGAGTTCGCCGACCTCGAGGTCTGGGGCGTCCTCCCGGACGAGTTCCGGGTCGCCGCCGCCGACCTGCTCGAGTGAGCGCCCGCGCCGACCTGCTGGCCGACGGAGGATCGGCGGCCTCGAGCGGGGAGTTCTTCCGCTCGCCGGAGTTCCTCTCGGCCGAGGGTTCCACGCATACGCTGCGGATCGGAACACCGGAGGCGCCCCTCGCAGCGCCTCTCCTCCTCCGCGAGATCCCCGGGTCCGGCCGCGCCGACGCGATCTCCCCCTACGGCTATCCGGGCATCGACTCGCCGGAGCCGATCGATCCGCCCCTCGACCCCTCCGAGGTCGACTGGTCGGCCACCGGCCTCATCAGCCTCTTCATCCGACACCGGATCGGCGCGGCTGTCCCGCTCGCCGGCGCGACGGCCCGCAACGTCGTCCAGATCGCCGATCCGGCGCTCGAGCGCAAGAGCCGCCCGAGCGACCGCCGCCAGATCCGCCGCAATGAGGAGGCCGGATACACGGTGGAGATCGTCGCCGGGCCCGACGCCGGGGCGGAGCAACGCGCCGGGTTCTTCAGCGCCTACACGCAGACGATGGTCCGCACCGAGGCGGCGGACCGCTACTTCTTCGATGCCGGCTACTTCGACACGCTTCTCGCCTCCCCACTGGCGCGGCTATTCCTCGTCAGCGGGCCCGAG
Organism: Solirubrobacterales bacterium; assembly: GCA_038258095.1. Lineage (GTDB taxonomy): Bacteria > Actinomycetota > Thermoleophilia > Solirubrobacterales > 70-9 > JBBSQE01. The sequence goes on from JBBSQE010000131.1 coordinate 2,262, forward strand.
GGCGACCTGGCGGCCGGATCGCTGGTGGTGGAGAGCGACGGAATGCTCCACTACTACCTGAGCGGCACCGCCGACCCGCACCTCCGGAGCTCGCCGATGAAGACGCTGCTCGCCCGCCTCGTCGACCTCTCCGAGGAGGAGGGCATGCCGGTGAACTTCGGCGGGGGCCTTAGCCCCGGCGATGCGCTCGAGGAGTTCAAGCGCGGTTTCGCGAACCGCGAGAAGACGTGGCACACCTCGGAGGTCATCTGCGACCCGGAGGCCTACGAGGAGCTCTCGGCAAACAGGTCGGCACCGGCCGGGTTCTTCCCCGCATACCGCGCCCCGGCCTGACCGTCCGCTCCCGGCCCGCTCAGTCGGCGGGCGTCGGTCCGTCGACCGGGAAGCCGGCGATCTCGGCCGGGGCGCCGAACTTGCTCCAGGTCTGTCGCCCGAAGTCGCGGATCGCGTCCATCGTCTTCGCGCCCTCGTAGGTCTTGCAGCCGATGATGTTCGTCCAGGTCACCGCCGCCACCTGGTAGGGCATCGTGTCGTTGGGGAAGAGCAGCGTGCCGCCGTAGAGCGAGTCATAGAGGCCTTTGAGCGCCTCCTGGTCTGACTCGGAGAGCTTCGAGCTGTACTCGATCGCCATCCGCCCGTGCTCGAGCGAGTGGAGGTAGTCGATCGCCGGCGGAGTCTTTCTGTAGGCGCCGTCGGCCTGCTGCCCTGGAGGTTGGACGTGGTTCCCGGAGCTCGGAGGGTTCGTCTCGTACTTGACCTTGGTCCCCGGGGGAACATGCCCGTGGCCCTCGTCCTTGAGGTCGAGCATCAGCACGCAGTTGGCGTCCTTCGCCGCCGCCTGCAGGTCGGGATTTGCGATCGCGGGAGGCGCGGGGCCGCCGCGGTCGTCCGGGGGGACGCCGTTCGTACTGCCGGACCCGACGTTGATGTGCGCTTGCGCCCCACCGACACCGCCGCCTCCACCCCCGCCGCCGATGAGCACGATGATACCGCCGATTACAGCGAGGCCGAGAACCCCGGCGATGGCGTAGCCGATCAAGAGCCGCCGGCGCTGGGCCGCAGATTCGCGCTTCTCGCTCTCCTCACGGGCCTTGCGCAGGCGCTCGCGTTCCTGCTGGCGCTTGTTCTTGTTCGCCATCCGCCTAGCCCTCGCCGCCGCCGGCGATCACGTGGGGGCGCTCGATCGGTACCGGCTCGGTGTCGGGTGTCTCCCAGGCCTCGTCGAGGAAGAGGCTCAGCTCGTCGTTCAGGCGATCGGGCTGCAGGCGCCATTCGAGGATCGACGTTGCCTCGACGAGGCGGGCGCCCGGAACCTCCTCGGCGAGCATCCCCGAGTCCGAGAACGGATGCAGCGGGTCGTTCGGGTGGCCGATGATGAGGAGCGGGAGGTCGATCTGCTCGCGGAGCTCGCGGTGGGGGGCGGTCTCTCCGAGAAGCAGGCCCTGGAAGACGGCGACGGATGGACCCGGACGCTGCCGCAGCCAGTCCAGGCCGATGTCGACCAGGTAGCTGGTGCGCGGGATTGCGGTGGTCACCCGGGACACAAGCTCGAACCAGGGCCGGCCGAAGCGCAGGGCGAGCATCGCGGGGGTGAAGATCGCGGCGGCAGTGGCAAGCGCGTCGTCGAGCACCGGCATCTCGACGAAGATCGCCCGGGCCCGGTCGGCGTGGCGGGCGGCGAACTCGAGCGAGACGTTGGCGCCGAGCGATGTGCCGCCGACGGCGGCGGAGTCGATCTCCAGATGGTCGAGGAGCGCGACGACCTGGCGGGCGAAAAGGGGCATCGAGTAGAGGCGCACGTCCTCGGGACGGTCAGAGCGGCCGTGACCGAGCAGATCGACGCAGATGACGCGGTGGCCGCGGTCGGCGAGCTCGGGCCCCAGCCGCTCGAACATGCGCCGGTTCATCAGCAGGCCGTGGACGAGGACGATCGGCCGGTCGCCCGAGCCGTACTCGTCATAGCTGATCCGGTGGCCCTCGTAGGTGAACGCGCCACTTGCCATTACAGAGACCCCCGCTTCGCTTGTCCGACGCCCATTGCGGTGGGCAGTCTAGCCAGCCAGCAGGTCCGGTGATGCGCCTCTGGTCCGCTCCCACGGTCGCGATGCACGCAGGGCGCCGAGGACCGCGCGGGTTGCGGGCGCCCTGTTGAGCGCGTAGAAATGGATGCCCGGCGCCCCCGCGATCAACAGCTCAGAGCACTGCTGAGCGGCGTAGGCGATGCCGAGCTCGAACTCGCGCTCGAGATCCCCGCCGCCGGCGCGCATGGCCTCCTCGAGCCGCGGCGGGATCGTCGCGTCGCAGAGGGCGCAGATCCGCTCGGTCTGGGCGAAGCTGGCGACGGGGATCACCCCGGCCAGGATCGGCACGTCGATGCCGGCCTGCCGCGCCGCCGCCACGAAGTCGAAATAGACCTGGTTGTCGAAGAAGAGCTGGGTGATGAGGAATCCGGCGCCCGAATCGACCTTGCGGCGCAGGTAGCGGAGGTCGGTCTCCAGGTCTGGTGCTTCCGGATGGACCTCGGGGAAGCAGGCTCCGCCGATCGTGAAGTCCCAGTCCTCGGAGATGAACTCGGCCAGCTCGGCAGCGCTGGAGAGCCCGCCCTCGACCTTCTCGAAGTCGGGCTGGCCACGGGGCGGGTCGCCGCGCAGCGCGAACACGTTCTCCACCCCGGCGTCGCGGATCTTGTCGAGCGTGCGGGTCAGACCCTCCCGGGTCTCTCCGACGCAGCTCAGGTGGGCCATCACTTCGAGGCCGATCTCGTCGCGCAGGCGCGTCGTCGCCTCGACGGTCCCTTCACGGGTCGATCCCCCGGCGCCGTAGGTCACCGAGACGAAGTCGGGTTCCAGCTCTGCGAGAACCCGCGCGGTGTCGAAGAGCTGCTCGGTGCCCTCGGGGCTTCGCGGAGGCGAGAACTCGACCGAGAAGACCGGTCGCCGGGAGCTGAGGATTTCGTCGATTCGCACCGCCGGAGGGTAGCCCAGCCTTCCACCCCACTTATTTGTGCGGATATTGCGGGATATCGGTCCGGCGCCCCCTTGACGTGGGGGATGGGGTGGGCATAAGTTGATCCTGCAACTGGGAGAGAGCGGAGGAGCGCAGAAGCCAAGCGCAAGACCATTCTCGACAGGCGACGAAACGGGCTTTCTCGAGCGCAGGCTACGCACGGGGCAGGCACCAGCGTCGCCCCCGGTTGCTTTTTCGTTCCTCCGAGTCGCCGGCCTGATGTCCGAGGCGTCCGAGGGCCGCTCTACCTTGCTGGCGAGCGGTCGCTACACCGCCGGCACCGGGAGCCCTGCCCCTCCCGGAGTCCGCGCGACCGGGGCGCGAACTTGGGAGCAGGCGTCAACGGTGTTCCCCGGGACCCACACCGTCGACTAGCCCGCCCGCTCCTATTCCGAAGGTCAAACGGGTCGGCCCGGCGCGGAGGCAGGAATAGAGTCGCGGCCGTCAAAGGTGGCGCTCGAACTGAAACCTTCAAAGAGGGAGACGCGCATGGATGAGTACGCGGAGGACAAGCGCCCGACGAAGTGGCTGGTCATCACCGGGGTCCTGGCTCTGGTTGCGATCGGATTTGCGATCTGGGGGTTCTCGAAGAAGTCCGATCTGGACGACTCCCAGAAGACCGTCGAAGCTCAGAAGCAGGAGCTTGCGGCACAGGGCAAGACCGAGGCGAGCGACGTCGCGTTCGGCAAGAAGGCCGTGGACTCCTACAAGCAGACGAGGGACAAGCTCATCGGCGAGGACAAGACCGCCGAGGAGGTCGAGGCTGACGTCAAAAAGCAGAACGACCAGCTCAAGGCCGCTCGTGCGCAGGTCGCCACCGCCGACAGCGATACGGCCCAGGCCGACGCCCAGCTCAAGCAGGCCCAGGAGGAGACAGATGTGGCCTCGGCGTGCGCCAAGGGAACGGTTTCAGCCATCGACGAGTTCTTCCAGGCCGGGAACCCGAACACCGGCGCCGAGAAGGCGATGAACAAGCTGCAGCAGCTCGAGTCGCAGTGCCAGTCGGTGCTGAACTCCTAGGCCGCCGGAACCGAGAGACCGAAAGCATCGCCAGCCCGGCCGGGAGGACCGGTCGGGCTGACCGCGACTCCTCTCCGCGGCGCGTAGTCGCCCCCATTTTCGGACGAGGAGCAGATCGGGCACCGGCCTGGTGCCCGGATCGACACCTCGTCGCCCACGGGCGGCGCAGGGAGCGGACAAGCGGCACAAACCGGTCAGGGTCGGCGGTCGCACTAGGCTGCGTCCGATGACTCCGAGAGCGACAGTCAAACCACCGACCGCCAAGTCACCGACCGCCAAGTCACCGAGCACCGCGTGACCACCGAGATCGACACGGGCGGCCGCGACCTCTCCGGCAGGACGATCCTGATCTCCGGGGGCAGCCGCGGGATCGGGCTGGCGATTGCGCTGCGGGCTGCCGCGGACGGGGCAAATGTGGCTCTTCTCGCCAAGACCGCCGAGCCCCACCCGAAGCTGGAGGGAACCGTGTTCACGGCAGCGGAGGAGATCGAGGCGGTGGGCGGCAAGGCGCTGCCGATCGTCGGCGATGTGCGAAACGACGAGAACGTCGAAGACGCGGTCGCTCAGACCGTCTCGAGATTCGGCGGCATCGACATCTGCATCAACAACGCCAGCGCCATCAACCTCGCTCCCATCGATGACCTGCCGATGAAGGTCTACGACCTGATGCAGGACATCAACGTGCGCGGGACCTACACGCTGAGCCGTGCATGCGCCCCGCATCTTCGCGAGTCCGAGAACGGGCACATCCTGACCCTCTCGCCGCCGATCACCCTGGAGCCGAAGTGGCTCGCCCCGCACACCGGCTACACGATGGCCAAGTACGGGATGACGCTGTGCGCGCTCGGGCTCGCCCAGGAGCTTCGGGGGGCCGGAGTCGCGTCTAACACTCTCTGGCCGAGGACCCTCGTGGCAACGGCCGCGGTGCAGAACCTCCTCGGCGGGGACGCGGCCATGCAACGCGCGCGGACGCCCGCGGTCTACGCCGACGCGGCCTACGTCGTCCTGACGAGTGACAGCCGCGAGCTCACCGGCGGGGCACTCCTCTGCGAGGACGTCCTGCGGGCGGCGGGCGTCACCCATCTCTCGCCCTACCTGGCGGACCCGTCCGGCGCCGATCTGCAGGTGGACCTGTTCGTCGACGAGGTCGACCCGCCAAACAACCCAACCGAGGAGGAGACATGATCGAGGGCCTGGATTTCATTGGCGTCCCATCGCAGGACGCCGACCGCTCCCGCGAGTTCTACGTCGAGACGCTGGGCCTGCGGGCCGACGACAAGAGCTCATACGAGTTCTGGCTCGGCGACACCTGCTTCGGCATCTGGGAACCGGAGAAGATGGGCAGGGAGTTCGCGCCGTCGAAGAACGCCCACCCGGCACTCCACGTGGATGACGTCGCGAAGGCCCGCGAGGAGCTCGAGGCGAAGGGCGTCGAGTTCAACGGAGAGACGTTCGACACCGGCGTCTGTCAGATGGCGCTCTTCACCGACCCCGACGGCAACGACCTGATGCTCCACCACCGCTACGCGCCAGTCGAGTAGGGGAGGGGACGAGAACGGCGTGGCCGCGGACTCCGACGAGCAACGGGAAGCCGCGAAGGAGGCGGCCTCGCGCCGGCGGATCGCCGAGACCTACCGCGCCCAGCGGACCGGGGAGCTGAAGGCGATCGCCGAAGCGGCCCTTGGCGGACCGGTCGAGGCTGCCGCGCGGTTCGAGACGACCGCGATCGGCAACCTCGCGATGTCAATTCCGTTCCTCGGCATGCTGCTCGCGGCAGGCCGGAGCTTCGGCGTCCCCAAGCCCCTGCGAGGTCTGACGATGCTGGCTCTCGACGGCCACACGCTCTACGGGATCGGGAGCGCGAAGCGAAGGGGCGACTCGGAGCAGGTGGTCCTGATCAGCTGGCCGCGCGACGCGGTCTGCGTCAGAGCGATCGGCGTGGCGGGAACCGATTCGGCAGTCACCTTCGAGGCCTCCTCGGGCAAGCCCACCGGCTTCCGGCTCTACTGCTCATCGCTGCGGACGAACCCGTGGGCGTCGGAGCTGGTGCGGGCCCTCGGCGGTCAGCCCCCGCCCCCAATCGACCCGACGAAGCTCGACTATGACGCCACGGACCTGCCGACGGTCTGAGGACAGCCGCCGATCGGCGCGTGGGCCGCGCGGATCTGGCAGATTGTCGGCATGAGAGAAATGTGCGCGACCCGCGCCCGCAAGCTGCCCCTGTCCATCCTTGCCGCGGCCGCGGGCGTCGCCTGCCTTTGGGGCGCTTCGACTGCATCCGCCGCCGACCTGACCGCGCGCGGCAGCGCCGAGCAGGTACAGGTGACCGGGGCGACGCCGGGTCAGAAGGTCGTGCTCGTGCGAGCCCACAAGGTCGTTGCCACCAGGACCGCGGGAGAGCTCGGGGGCTCGATCTTCCGTCGCGTCAAGCCGGGCGCCGGCTACTTCGTTCGCTCGGGCGGCGTCAGGACGAGGAGCCTGCGGGTCATGACCGGCCGTTCCGCGCCGCCCAACAGGAGTCTCTACACACAGGCTATCCCGGAGCCCGGCTACGGCTACCTGACCACCCGCGACGGCACGGAGCTCGCGGTGAACGTCAGCCTTCCCGGACCCGCCGAAGACGGCCCGTACCCGACCCTGGTCGAGTACTCGGGCTACGCGTACGCGAACCCCAGCGGCCCGCAGAGCGGCATCGCCCCGATCGCAAAGCTCCTCGGCTTCGCCGTCGTCGACGTGAACATGCGCGGCACAGGCTGCTCGGGCGGCGCGTTCGACTTCTTCGAGCGGTTGCAGTCCCTCGACGGTTACGACGTCGTCGAGACGGTCGCGCGCCAGCCCTGGGTGCTCCACCACAAGGTGGGGATGCTCGGCGTCTCCTACGGCGGCATCAGCCAGCTCTTCGTAGCTGC
>JBBSQE010000132.1:0-9099 GCA_038258095.1 Solirubrobacterales bacterium
CCCGAGGTGATCAAGACCGTGACCGGCGAGGAGGTCGAGTTCGAGGAGCTCGGCGGCGCGATGAGCCACAACTCCAAGTCCGGTGTCGCCCACTTCGCCTCCCAGGATGAGGAGGCATGCCTCGAGGACGCGCGCCACCTGATCAGCTTCCTGCCGTCGAACAATCTCGAGCCCCCGCCGAGGGTCGAATCCTACGACGACCCCGACCGTGAGGACGCCGACCTCGACACAATCGTTCCCAACGATCCCGCCAAGCCCTACGACATGCGCGAGGTCGTCTCGCGCATCGTCGACGACGGCGAGTTCTTCGAGGTCCAGGAGCACTGGGCGAAGAACATCATCTGCGGCTTCTCGCGCCTCGACGGCTTTCCCGTCGGCGTGGTCGGCAATCAGCCCGCCTTCCTCGCCGGCGTCCTCGACATCGAGTCCTCTGAGAAGGCGGCGCGCTTCGTGCGCACCTGCGACGCCTTCAACGTCCCGCTCCTGACCTTCACCGACGTGCCCGGCTTCCTGCCGGGGACGAGCCAGGAGTGGGGCGGGATCATCCGCCACGGCGCCAAGCTCCTCTACGCCTTCACGGAGGCCACGGTCCCGAAGCTGACCGTCGTGACGCGTAAGGCATACGGCGGCGCCTACGACGTCATGAACTCGAAGCACATGCTGGCCGACTTCAACTTCGCGTGGCCGACCTCCGAGGTCGCCGTGATGGGCCCCGAGGGCGCGGTCAACATCATCTACCGCCGCGACCTGGCGACGTCGCCGACGCCCGACGAGCGCCGCGCGAAGCTGATCGATGACTACAAGGCGCACTTCGCGAACCCCTACGCGGCGGCCGAGCGCGGCTACATCGACGACGTGATCGAGCCCCGCGAGACCCGTCCGAAGCTGATCCGCGCCCTGCGGACACTGCAGTCGAAGCGCGTTGAGCAGCCGAAGCGAAAGCACGGCAACATCCCGCTGTGAGCGTGGAGGTCTTCGGCCGGGAGGGTCGTGGGCATGTTCGAGAACCTCCTGCCGGCGCTCAACGGCCATCAGCCTGCGGAGGGTGGGTCCGGTTTGCGCTCTGCTTCCCCGCGATCCTGCCGCCTCCTAGGACATCGGCTCCGCGACGACGAGGAGCGAGACGCCGAAGGGGAGGTCGCGGCGCGCCAGCCAGCGTGCCTCGGAGGCGAAGACCTTCGTCAGCGCCCGGTTCACGGGCCCGTCGTCGGTCATCTCGAAGTCCGAGCGCAGCTCCTTCGGCTCGGGCAGTATCCGCCGGGCGAGGCGGATGGCCGCGATGGGCCCGAAGAGGATCGAGTTGAAGTAGGTGGTGCGCCTTTCCCTCAGGCCGGCGCCGGCGAGCGTCCGGTGCAGGGTCCGGGCGGTGTAGCGGCGGAAGTGGTGGCTGATCTCGTCCTGCGCCCCCCACAGCGCCGGGTGGGCCGGGACCGTGGCGAGGAAGATGCCCCCGGGCCGCAACACCCGCCTGACCTCGCTGACCGCGGCGACGTCGTCTGAGATGTGCTCGATCACGTCGAGCGCGGTGAGAACGTCAAAGGAGTCGTCCGGGAAGGGCAGCTCGGCGGAGGTGAGGTGAGTGACGGCCATCTCGCCGCGCTCGTGGCAGAGCCGGACGGCGCTCTCGCTCGCGTCGACTCCCTCGACCTCGCCGAAGCGCCGCAGCGGCTCGAGCATCCCGCCGGTGCCGCAGCCCATGTCGAGGATGCGTCGCTCTGGCTGACCATTGCTGGGGCCGAGCTCCGCGTCGAGGACGGTCTGGATGATCCGTGAGCGCCCGACGAACCACCAGTGGCTCAGGTCGATCTCCGAGTACTCCTCGTAGAACGCCTCCTTCATCAGGGCTGCGAGGGCGCGGCTGACTCCTGCGGCTCGTACTCCGTGCCGACGATCTCCTCCGTGGCCCGCTGGGCCTCGTCGCGGTGCTCGGTGGTGGGGAGGTGGATCCGCCTCCACATGCGCCCGATCGTCTTCAGTGTCCTCAGGATGTCGCTGGGCTGCACCGTGGTCTCGCCGGCCATCCGCGGGTAGTGGCGGACACCCTTCTGGGCCATCCGGAAGTTCCAGCGGCGCGACCGCGCGACGATCTCCGTGTCGATGAAGAAGTCGTCGGTCTGGAGCTGGAGGTTCGCGAGGACCTCCCGGCGCATCAGCTTGTAGGCGCAGTCGACATCGCGGACGCGGATCCGGAAGAGGAGGCCGACGAGGCGGTTGTAGCCCCAGGAGACGAACGAGCGGAGCGCCGAGTCGTAGCGGTAGACGCGGAACCCGATCACGAGGTCGTTGTCCTCCATGAGCGGCAGGAAGTAGGCGAGCTCCGTCAGGTCGAACTGGCGGTCGGAATCGGTGTAGAAGACGAGGTCCGAGATGGCGTTTTTGAAGCCGGTCCGCAGCGCGGCGCCGTAGCCGCGGTTCTCGGAATGGGAGATCAGGCGGACCTTCGGGTGGTGCTGGTCGACGAGGGCCCGAGCGACGGCGCCGGTTCCGTCGGCGCTCCCGTCGTCGACGACCAGGATCTCGAACTCCTCCGCCATTCCGGGCAGGGCCTCGAGCGCCATCTCGACCATCGGCCCGATGTTCAGCTCCTCCCTGTAGGCGGGCAGCACGACAGAGATGCTGGGCGCCCGGTGGGTCAGATGGGGTGTCTTGGGCTGGATCTCCGAATTCACGGCACGCAAGCTACCGTCTGCGCCTTGGAGCTCTCAGTGCTGATCCCCGCCCACGACGAGGAGGGGTCGATCGAGGAGACCGTCGCAGGCGTCGTCGGCCCGCTCGGTGCCGAGTTGATCGAACTTCGAGGTCCTCGTCGTCAACGATGCGTCGACCGACGGGACGGGGGCCATCATGGACCGGGTCTGCGCCGGTGAGGAGCGGGTGCGGTGCATCCGCTCGCCGAACCCGCCCGGATTCGGCTTCGCCGTTCGTGCCGGCCTCGACGCCCACACGGGGACGCCGTGGCTACGGGGTCGTCCCATCTCCTGGACGAACCGCCGCAGCGGCGAGTCCGAGCTCTCCCTCCAGGAGCAGCGCAGCCGCTACCTGTTCATCGTCCTCATCGTCTTCCTCGAGCACCACCTGAGCCGCGGGGATTATCGACGCCGGCCGGCGGGGCGCTGAGCGACACCTCCGCCGCCTCCACACGTCCGTCCTTCCACGCCTCCCAGACGGCGATCGCGATGCCGAGGTCCTGGATCGCCAGGCCCGTTGAGTCGAAGAGCGTGATCTCGTCCTGGTTGATGCGGCCCGGTTGGGTGCCGGTCAGGACCGCCCCCAGCTCCCCGACGTCGAGCCGCCGCACGCCCCCTGCCGCGACGGCCCCGGCCAGCTCGCCGCCGGCGGACGCCTGGTCCCATTCGTCGCAGAAGAGCGTCAGGAGCCGGAGCGCCTCGCGCTCGACTTCCGCCTTGCCGTGACCATCGGCGCCGAGGACGGCGTAGTGCTGCCCGGGGCGGAGGTCGGCGGCGAAGACGACCGGCTCGGCGCCCGGCGTGCAGGTGATGACGATGTTCTGGGCCACGGCCTCCTCGCGCGTCCCGGAGCGCCAGCCGAGCTCCGCGGCGAGGGTCTCGGCCGTCTCCTCGCGCGCGTCGTGGCAGACGCCGGGCTCGAACCCCGCCGCGATCAGGCACCGGGCCGCCCAGGCTCCGTTGACTCCGGAGCCGATCAGGCCGACCGTCTCCGCGCCTTCCCTGGCGAGCGCCTGCGCCGAAACGGCAGCTGCTGCGCCGGTCCGCAGCCAGGTGACGGAGCGGCAGTCGAGCAGCGCCAGCTCCTGGCCCGTCTCGGCATCCGAGAGGACGATGACCCCGGTGACGACTGGCAGCCCGCGCTCTGGGTTGGCGGGGAAGGACGTGACCCACTTGAGGAGAGCGAACCCGTCCCCGCGCGCCGGCATGGCGCGGAAATCGCCCGGCGGGCTGTCGAGGTAGACCTTGGATGGCATCGTCCAGGCGCCCTCGTGATGGCGCTCGAACGCGGTCCGGGTGCGTGCGACCGCCTGCTCTGGCGAGACGGCCGCCAGTACGGCCTCGGCGGAGATAACCGGGATCGGTGCGCGCTCCATCCGCGGGAGTGTGACGCGACTCGTGGCGTCTCGCCCTGAACTACAGTCTCCCGATGGAGTCAAACGGCAAACGGCGACCCCCCCGGCCGCGCATCGAGATGGGCGCCGCGAGCGCCGCGACCGCGGAGGAGGCAGCCGCGATCTCGGCGGCGCTGAGCCGGTTCATGGTCGACACCGCTGCGGCTCCCAGCACTGAACCCGTCGACACCGTCAGCCCCTGGCATCGCGCGGCGCTGCTCGAGGGCGTGAGTGCCAAGCTGCGCGTCACCGACGCGGACCCGGGCTCGGGCTTTCCGCTCCGCTGAGCCTCGGATCCTCGCCGATGCCGACTGCCTGGGATGAAACCGTGACGACGCGCCCCCGTGCCGGATGCGCGTGGTGCGGGGCGGCGCTCGGGCTCTCGGCGGAACGGGCGAGAGGCCGGGTGGGGTGCAGCGCCTGTGGCGCCTACACAACCGACCCCTGGCCGACCTCCGAGGAGCTCGACCGGGCCTACCGGGGCTACCGCCCCGAGGCGGGCCGGTTCTCCGGCATCGGCGACCGCGTCCTGGCCCGGACGCGTGCCAGGCTCGCGGCGCGGATCGACCGGATCGCACCCCCGGGGAAGGTTCTCGATGTCGGATCGGGGGATGGGACGCTGCTCGATTCGCTTCAAGCCGACGGCCGCGAGGCTCTCGGCCTCGAGCGTGACTCGAACCGCGACGACGTCCGCGCCGCCGAGGTGTCAGAGATCGACGGCGTGTGGGCGGCGGTCGTCTTCTGGCACGCGCTTGAGCACCTGTCCTCGCCTGGGGAGTCGATCGATCACGCCGCAGAGCTGCTCGGGCCCGGCGGATACCTGCTCGTGGCGGTACCGAACACGGACAGCCTCCAGGCACGGGTCTTCGGCGACCGCTGGTTTCACCTGGACCTTCCGCGCCATCTCGTCCACCTCTCGTCCCGGGTCCTGGTCGAGCGCATCGAGGGGCTCGGCCTGAGGGTCTCCCGGGTGAGCCACTGGCGCGGCGGCCAGGCGCTGTTCGGATGGCTGCACGGGCTCGTCGGCGGTCTGCCCGGCAGCCCGAATCTCTACGACGCGATCCGCCGCCCCGAGGCTCGGAGCGAGCCGATGTCCCCCGGAACCCGGGCCCTCGCCATCGGCGCGGCGGTCGTCTTCCTGCCGATCGCGGCGGCTGGGACGGTGGCCGAAGTGGCGGCGCGGCGCGGCGGAACCGTCTACGTTGAGGCCCATCGTGACTGAGCGGCCCCCCGGAAAGGTGATCGTCGTCATGCCGGCGATGAATGCCGCGCTGACGCTCGAGACGACCTTCGAGGCGATCCCCATGGAGTGGGTCGACGAAGTGATCCTCGTCGACGACCACTCGACCGACGAGACGGTCGAGCGCGCCCGCAAGCTACCGCTTCACGTCGTCTGGCACCCGCACAACGCCGGCTATGGCGCGAACCAGAAGACGTGCTATCTGGAGGCGTTGCAGCGCAATGCTGACGCCGTCGTGATGCTCCATCCCGACGGCCAGTACGAGCCCGAGTTGATCCCGCGGATGGTCGAGCCGATCCTGAACGGACGTGCCGACCTGGTTCTCGGCTCCCGGCTGGCGAAGCCGGGCATGGCGCTCGCCAACGGCATGCCGCGCTGGAAGTACATGGTCAACCGCTCGCTGACGACGGTCGAGAACAAGATCATGGGCACGGAGATGACCGAGGCCCACACCGGCTACCGCGCCTACTCCCGGAACCTGCTCCTCACGATCCCGTTCCTTCGCACCGCGAACGACTTCAGCTTCGACTCCGAGGTCCTGATGCAGGCGGTCAACTTCGATATGCGGATCGAGGAGGTGCCGGCCAACGGCCGCTATTTCGACGACGCTTCCTCAGTCGGCGTCAAGAGCGGAATCGTCTACGGGTCGAAGACGCTCTGGGCCGGCTTTCGCCTGATGCTCCACCGCGCCCACATCCTCCCGTCGAAGAAGTTCCGCCCGTAGATGGGCGCCCCTCGAACCCCCGGGCGTACCGTCTAGTGGCGGCGGCGGCGAGAACAGGCGGCAAGGCGACGACCGGCGAGCGGGTCGTCACGTCCGAGGGGGGCTTCAACCCAACCTGGCAGCGCCATGTGGCGGCGTATGAGCTGTGCGCGCCGTTCCTGGGCGAGGGCAGGGTCCTCGACCTCGGCTGCGGCGTCGGGCACTCCTACGACCGGCTCGCCGCGAGGGAGACGGTGGGCGTCGATCTCCATGGCGAGGCCCTCGCCGGTCAGGAGCGGGAGACCCGTGTGGCTGACATGCGCGACCTGCCCTTCGGCGAGGCCGAGTTCGACGCCGTTCTCAGCGTTCACTCGATCGAGCACGTGCCGGACCCCGAGCGGGCCCTCGCCGAAGCCAAGCGGGTCGTCGTGGCCGGCGGGGCGGTCGTGTTCGTCACCCCCAACCGGCTCACCTTCGCCAAGCCCGACGAGGTGATCGACCCCTACCACTACGTCGAGTACGACGCGCCCCAGCTCGAGTCACTCTGCTCGGGCGTATTCGGCAGCGTTGGGCTCCACGGGATCTTCGGATCCGAGGCATATCGCTCACTGGTCGCCGCGGAGCACACAAAGCTCGATGCCCTGCTGCGCAAGGACCCGCTGCGGGTCCGTCGGCTCCTTCCCCGTCGGGTGCGCCAGCGGCTCTACGACTGGCGCCTGAGCCGCGAGCGCGCCGACCCCGATCCCGCCGCCGCTTCGATAACCGTCGGCGACTTCACCCTCTCTGACCGCGGCCTCGAGGATGCCCTCGACGTGGTCGCCGTCTGCCGCTGATAGAACAGGCGTGGCCGGCGCGAGGCCGGTGGAAAGACAACGGAGGAGGACAGAGTGGCAGTCGTGAAGATCATCGAGCTGGTGGGCAGCTCCAAGACCTCGACCGACGACGCGGCGAAGCAGGCCCTGGCGCAGGCGACGGGATCGCTCCGCAACATCCGGGCGGTGGACATCGTCTCGACCGGGATCCGCGGCGAGAATCTCGACGAGTACAGGGCACACGTGCGCGTGGCGTTTCTGATCGAGGGAAGCGACGTCGACTGAGGCGATGCTCGGGAGGTTGGAGCGGTCACCTCCCCTCCGCTAGAAATGCCACTGCCTCTAGCCGCTCCGGGGAGGCGACCACTCCAACTGCGCGACCGGCTCAGTCTGTTCGCTGAAGGATGGTTCGCAGCGACGCGGCCACCCACGCGGGTCGATTGAGGATCTGGCGCCAGGTGATCCGGTGGACCTCGTATCCCAGCAGCGCCAGCTCGATCTCCCGCTCGCGGTCGTCCTCGAAAGCCTGCCGGGTGCCGTGGGTCTCCCAGCCGTCGGTCTCGATGATGATTCGCTCGCCGAACAGGAAGTCGGCCTCGTAGGCGCCGATCCGAACGCGCGTCTTCGGAATCGGGAGACCGTGCTTCTCGCAGAGCGCGTACATCAGCAGCTCGAGGTCGGAGCGGTTGGGCACGTGGCCCTCGGGCAGCGCCCCTCGCCATCCCTTGATCTCGGCCTGCCGACAGGCCTGGCGAAAGTCACGCGGTTGGGCGACCCGCGGCAGGTCCTCGAGGATGCGCCGGGGGATCGTGATCGGAATCCCGCTTCGCTCGGTGACGTCGCGCACGCTGAGCGTGCGCGAGCGGTGGAGCCGGATGCCCTCCCTGCGAAGGCGCCCATTCGCCGTAGGCACCGTGATGTCGATCGGCCAGTCCTCGTCCCACTTCAGAAAACCCCAGAGGCAGGCGGCGGCGAGATGGCTGAGGACGGCGCCACGTCCGCAGGCGTAAACGGCGGCCAGCCACCTGCCTTCGAGACTGAGCGTGGGATGACCGACCGCATAAACGCCTCTGTAGACGCGGTGGAGGAAGCCTGCGGCGACCCATCGCGACACCGCTGTGCTGCCCAGGCCGAATGCACGTAGGAGATCGGTAGTCACCACCCCATGTCTCTCGGCTGCCGCCTCGGAGACGAGTCGCATTGCCGCGATGTCGAGTTTCGCCCACATGCTGGGCACAAGTCGACAGCCCGCCGCTCTCTCCCCCTACTCGCCGCTGTTTGCTGTTTCGAAGCCGAGCGCGGCCCGGCCTGGCTACAGTTCCGCGCATGAGCGACGACGAGCCCGCCAGCGAGACCCAGACCGAGGCGACAGGGGCGAGCGACGAGACAGCGGCCACCGACGCGACCCTCGATCCGGCCGAGGCGCTGCGGCGCTCTGAGGCCGGCGAGGCCACCCTCGTCGATGTGCGGGCGGATCATGAGTGGGATGCCGGGCACATCGCCGGCGCCGAACACGTCGAGCTGAACGACCTCACCGGGGCCGCCGACTCCCTCGGCAGCGGGCCGCTGGTCTTCCTCTGCCGGGGAGGTCGGCGCTCGGAGATGGCCGCGCAGGCATTCCGTGAGGCCGGGCGGGACGCGCGCTCGATGGAAGGCGGGATGCTCGCCTGGCACGAGGCCGGGCTACCCCTCGAT
Organism: Solirubrobacterales bacterium; assembly: GCA_038258095.1. Classification (GTDB taxonomy): domain Bacteria; phylum Actinomycetota; class Thermoleophilia; order Solirubrobacterales; family 70-9; genus JBBSQE01. The sequence goes on from JBBSQE010000132.1 coordinate 8,532, forward strand.
CCCGAGGCCGGGTACATCGCCGAATCCGGCGATGCCGCGGCGATCCTGGAGGCGCGCAAGCGCGTCGCGTAGCCGGGACCTCAAGGGGCCTGGCCCCGTTCGGGGAGTGGTTTGAAGCCCGCTCAGGGTCGTAAACCCTGAATCCCGGTATGGATTATTGCTATTCTTTCTGAAGCGCCCTGGCCAGGGGTGCGCGTCCGGTAGACAACCACCCCCCACCAGGAGAAAGCTCGCTCGATGGAACCCGTCTCGGCTCCCCCCAGGGAGAAGCCAAAGGCAGACGTTTCGACCCTTGATCAGGAGGTCGGGAAGAAGCAGACGGGCAAGGGGGCTCTCGGGTCCCTCGAGAACCCCGAGTCCTACGTCAACGTCCCCGGGCACATCATCCCGATCATCGAGCGCGAGTTCGATGACTTCGACAACGAGGCCGAGGACTTCCTGGCCGGCAAGACCGAGGAGAACGAGTTCATCGGCTTCCGCCTCAAGCAGGGCGTCTACGGGCAGCGCCAGCCCGACGTCCAGATGGTCCGCGTGAAGCTCCCCTACGGTGGCGTCACCCCCGAGCAGA
>JBBSQE010000133.1:0-9085 GCA_038258095.1 Solirubrobacterales bacterium
AACCGGAAGGCGGTCTGGATGGCGTAGAACTGGAGCGATATCGGCTCCTGGGCGCGCTCGCCGAGCTCGCGCGCGAGCTCGGCGAGCGCGCCCAGGAGCCGATATCGCTCCAGTTCTACGCCATCCAGACCGCCTTCCGGTTCCGGCTGCAGGGCCGCCAGGGCGAGATCGCCGAGACGATCTTCGAGCTGACTGAGCGCTATCCGGGCATTCCGGCCTGGCGCGTGGCGGCGGCGAGCCTGCGGGCCGAGATGGGGGACATGGACATCGCCCGCACCGAGTTCGAGCGCCTCACCGCCGACGGTGTCGTGGGGCTGCCGCGCGATGCGCAGTGGCCGACCTCGCTGGCGATCCTCTGCGACCTGGCCTTCCAGCTCGACGAGGCAGAGCGTGCCGAGGAGCTGCACGAGCTGATGGCCCCCTATAGCGGCGAGGTCATCGTCGTCGGCCGCGCCACCGTGAGCTGGGGACCGGTCGACAGGGCGCTCGGGCTGGCGTCGGCGGCAGCCGGCCGCCTCGACCGCGCGCTCGAGGAGCTGGAGGCGGCGCTTCGGCTGGCCGAGCACATGGGCGACCGGCCCTTCACGGCGCTGATCGAGCTCGATATCGCGACGACCGCGCTGCGACGCCGCGACGCCGGTGACCGCGAGCGAGCCCTCGAGCTGCTCGACAACTGCCTGGACGCGGCGCAGCGGATCGGCATGCGCGCGCTGTCCGAGCGAGCTCTCGCCCTGAAGCTCGAGACGCAGGGGATCGCCGGAGTCGACGTCACGACCTCGATCGGCGACGTGATCGATGCCGTCGAGTCCGAGCGCCCGGACGTCCGGGGCTACGCCGCCGCCGACGGCACGGTGACGATCCTCTTCAGCGATATCGAGGCCTCGACGCGGATGACCGAGCGCCTCGGTGACGAGCGCTGGCTCGGCGTCCTGCGTAACCACAACCGGGTGTTCCGGGAGCGTCTCCAGGCTCGTGGCGGCTACGAGGTCAAGAACCAGGGCGACGGTTTCATGCTCGTCTTTCCCGACCCCGCCGAGGCGCTGCGCTGCGCCGTCGAGGTACAGGAAGACCTCGCGGCCCGGGCCGAGGAGTGCCCCGAGGAGGGGGTGCGTGTCCGCATGGGTATCCACACGGGCGAGGCGATTGCCTCAGAGGGCGACTTCTTCGGCCGCAACGTGATCCTTGCTGCGCGGATCGCAGCGGTGGCCCGGGGCGGGGAGGTGCTCGTTTCCGATGCCCTCCGGGAGCGGGTCGACGGCGAAGCCGGACTCGGCTTCGAAGAGGGCCGCGAACTGGAGCTGAAGGGGCTGGCGGGCACCCACCGTGTGTACGGCGCCCTTGTGAGCTGACCGGCACCCACCTTCGACAATCGGTGTAAGGTTGTCGCCGGGATGCGCTTGCGGGGGCAAGGTTCAGCGAGGTACGTGCGGGTTCTGCTCGCGGCGTTGTGCTGCCTGGGAATCGTGATTCCCGAGGCGGCGTTGGCTGCCGACGTCGCCATCCGCGCGGTCGACGAGGTCGGCAACGTCGGATGGACGGCGACCGTCGACACGAACCCGGGCGGCCCGACCGCGCGCACGGGGCCCTCTGGTCCCAGCGGACCTTCGAGCCCAAGCGGCCCGTCAGGCCCCAGCGGTCCCTCAGGCCCCAGCGGTCCCTCAGGCCCCAGCGGTCCCTCGGGCCCGGGTGGCCCTACGGGACCGATCGGCCTGTTCGCCCGCCCCTGTTCGAACCTCGAGCGCGGCACCCGTCGCGCCGACAAGCTGGCCGGCACCACCGGCTCCGACCGGATCGTCGGCTTGGCCGGCAACGACAGGCTCTTCGGCCGTCGGGGCAACGACTGCATCGCCGGCGGCAGCGGCAACGACAAGGTCTCCGGCGGCGCCGGCAACGACAGGATCAACGGCCAACGCGGCCGCGACACCCTGATCGCCGGCCCGGGTGCCGACATCATGCACGGGAACGGCGGCATCGACCACATCCTCGGCGGCCCCGGCCGCGACCGTCTCTACGGCGGCATCGGAACCGACACGATCAACTCCCGCGGTGGCGGCCGCGACCTCGTCGACTGCGGAGTCGGCCGCTTCGATGTCGCGAAGGTCGACCGCTCCGACCGGGTGCGGCGCTGCGAGACCGTGCGGCGGCCTCGGCCACCGCGCAAGCGGTAGGGCCCGACCTCAGTACTTCTTGGCGGCCAGCTCCAGGACCGGCCTGAGGTTCTCGCCGCGGAGGGGGTGCTCGTGCCCGGGAGCCACGACCTTCGGCTCGAACCCGGCCAGTTTGCGAACCGACTCCTTTGCTTTTTGGTGATCCCACGCGAAGGCGGGGTGTGGAACGCTCGCCTCGCCGTCGGGCAGCGGCTTCATCCGGGCCGAGTCGACGAGGTAGATCGTGTCCGAGCAGAGCATCAGGCGGTCGGACTCCCGCCAGAGGCCGATCAGACCGGGCGCGTGGCCGGGGAAGTGGACGACCTCGAAACCGGCGACCTCGTCGCCTTCAGACACCGTGTCCGCGACCTTCACGGCGCCACCGTCCCATAGCCTCAGCATCGCCGGGTAGATCCAGCGCACCGGCGCGAACTCCAGCTCGGAGAGGTCGAAGTAAGGCGGGATCGCTGCTTCGGACTCGGTGTCTGAGACCTCGTCGGGGTGGCAGTGGACCGGGACGCCGATCTTCCCTGCGGTGCCGCGGTGGTCGCAGTGTCCGTGGCCCAGGACGACCCGCGTGACCCCGCCGAGCTTGCGCCCGACCACCTGCGCTGCCCTGGTCATGCTCGAAGTGCCGGCGTCGAATTGAACGACACCGTCCCCGTCGCGCAGGAAGTAGATGTTCATCGCGCCCTTGATGTCGCCGCGGAGAAGCCAGACGCCGTCGGCGGTCTCCTCCAGCACGGGGCTGAGTGGCCGGTTCGTGAAAACCTTGACTTCGCTCATCCGCTCGCTCTCTTCGCCATGGACGCGTGGCGGCGAGTCTATGAGGCTCGGCGTGGACGGCGTCGCTCACTACGCTGGACGCGTGCCGGGATTCTGGAAATACGCGATGGTCGTTCTCGTCCTCTGCCTGCTGGCCTCGATGGTGATCGCCGTCGTGCGGCTGGCGACGACGCCGACCGAGATCCTCGGAGGCGGTTTCCGGAACTACCAGGGCCCGTTCATCACTCGCTGAGGAATTTGCCGCGCCGGCGCTGTCCGCCGGTGATGTGAACGTCGGGCAGGACTGCCTCCGGCCAGTGGATCGAGCAGAGGAGGCGCGGAGATGAACGCGGATCTGATCGTCGTCGGTAACAAGCGGATGACGGGTGCGCGCCGGTTCCGGCTCGGGAGCGTCCCCAACAAGTTCTCCCACCATGCGCCGTGCAGCGTGATCATCGTCCGCCCCACCGAGGACGCGGCCCTTCGGCCGGCGCCGGGTAGGGTCATCCGGTGGCGATCGAGCAATCGGACGAGAGCGATGAGCGCCTGATGCGCATGGCGCTCGAGCGTGCGCGAACGGCCGGCGAGCACGGCGACGTGCCGATCGGCGCGGTGCTCGCCCGGGACGGGGAGCCGATCGCCGCTGCCGGCAATGAGCGCGAGCTGCGGCGGGATCCCACTGCTCATGCCGAGGTGCTGGCGATCAGTGCCGCCGCCGAGGCTCTAGGGGGTTGGCGCCTACCCGGAGTGACCCTCTACGTGACCCTCGAGCCGTGCGCCATGTGTGCCGGGGCAATCGTCCTCGCCCGGGTGCCCGAGGTCGTCTACGGGGCGAGCGATCCCAAGGCTGGGGCGGCGGGCAGCGTCCTCGATGTCCTCGCCGAGCCTGCCCTCAATCACCGCCCGCTCGTCCGCGCTGGGGTCCTGGGCGACGAGTGCGGCGACCTGCTGCGCCGGTTCTTCGCCGCCCGCCGCGCCTGAGCCCGTTCTTCTGCCGACCATGCCGAGCGCGGGCGGATACCCTTTGCGCCGGCCCGGAGAGGTGTCCGAGTGGCTTAAGGAGCACGATTGGAAATCGTGTGGGCGGTGTTAAGCCGCCTCGAGGGTTCGAATCCCTCCCTCTCCGCTTTTGGGTAGACGGTTCAGTCGGCCGCGAGGTAGCTGCGCAAGGCCTGACGGATCACGGCCGAGGCTGGCTCGTGATCACGCTCAGCGCGCTCAGTGAGCGCGTCGCGCAGTTCCGGGTCGAGCTGGGCGGGCACGACGCTCGCCGGACCTGAACCGCCCGCCCCGCAGTCCTTCCCTCGCTCCAGGATCTCGTCGACGTCATAGCCCTTCTCGGCCTCCTCGACGAGCTTGTCCAGGAGCGCATAGTCGATGGGTCGACCTGATCGAGTTGTGCCGTACTTCCCCCTCATCCTGATCGTCCTCGAAGCAGAAGTTCGTACTTGCTCCTCATCGGCATCGCGTGGATCGCCAGTTCGTGATGGTTGGGCTCGAGCACGGTCACCACCTCGAGTAGGTGCCCGGTACGTCCTGGGCCGAGGTAGAGACGAGTTTCGTCGGGACGGTCATCAACGCTCGATGCCTGATGCACAGCGTGGGCGATCTCCTCGTCGGCGATGCCGTGCTTTCGCGCCGACCAGCGGATTCGCATGGAGTGTAAAGCCCAAATGAGGACCGATTCGACCCCTCCTTCCGCGCCTGAGCCTCATGATCTACCCTCTCGATTCCCCGGAGGGGTGCCGGAGTGGTTGAACGGGGCAGTCTCGAAAACTGTTGGCCGTCGTAAGGCGGCTCGTGGGTTCGAATCCCACCCCCTCCGCTGTCGGATCGGATCTGGTCCCCCCGGAGGAGGGAGCGGGTCAGCGCTGCCTTGCGCTGCCTGCGTCCTCGACGACCGCTTCGAGGGATCCCGCCGCTGAGCCGCACGTTCCGTTACCGCGCCCGAACCCTCCTGTTCGGGCCGAAGCAGACGTAGTTCCCCGGCTGGCCCGGGACGCGGTTGCAGGGTCCGGTGCGCACGAACTCGACCGTGCCGCTCGTATTCAGCGTGTGGTTGCACTCGCTCCCATCGTGGCGGGAGCAGACGTGGGGGAACGCCGGTGGCTCGGTCCGAAGCGCGAAGCTCTTCAGGCCGATCTTGGCGCGATCGATCGGCGCCGTCGCCGTCAAACCGGGCGGCAGGTCGTCGTCACCGATTCCATCCCCGGGACGGATATCGCTGCCAAAGAAGTCGCCGACTCGCTCACAGCTGGCCGAGCGGGCCTCGAGGTACTCCAGGGGCCGGATCGCGAGCTGATACTTCGAGCCGGCGGCCGAGATCGCGAGTTGCTTGACCGAGCCGGATGCCGCCACCGACCCTTTACAGGTTCTCGCCGAGTACGAGCCACCGGAACCGGTGCTCTGGCTGAGGCTGTAGCCGCTCTGGAGGTCGATCGAGTCCTTCATCAAGGGCGGGAAGATGGGTTCAAGGGCCCCCGTACCGTCAAGTCGGGCGCTGAGCTGCGAATCGTCAACGCCAACCGATCCCAGGAAGGTCGGCCCACACACGTTCACCCTGCTCACCGGGCGAGCCCTGCCGAGGTTCAGGCGGGCGAGGAGCAACTGCGAGCAGTTCACGAGCCGCCTCTGCGTGGATATCGTCAAGGCCCACCTGGCCAATCCGCGCACGGGCACGGTGAAGCGGCCGGATGTCGACGTGGGCAGGAAGGGCTGGGACCGCTCGTTCGGCAGGACGGGCGACAGCTGGTTCACCGCTGCCAAGGGCCAATCCATCGAGCGCACGGTAAGCGCCAGGCCCGGCACGACGCTCTAGTACTTCTGCGTGATCCACCCCTGGATGTGGGGGAAAGATCAGGGTAGTCAGGTAGGCGACGAGATCCGCTTGAATCGCTCGGCGGCACAACCGCTTCGCTGACCACGACCGGTTCAAGCGGGTGGGTGCCACCGAGCCTTCAGGCTCCGCGCTTCGTGCCGATGGTCAGGGGATGGACCCATTGATCAAGGTGCCCCACCTGGCCCGATGGCCCCGACCGCCTGTCGTTCCGTGTCGACGTCGTAGTTGTGTCCCAGGATGAAGCGGAGAGTGGCAGGCACCGTCCAGGCTCTCTGCTGAAGCGTGCATTGGCGGAGGGCAGGGTGCTGGTTGAGCCCTGACTGATAGCGCCACGACCAGGCTGAAACGTTCAGCTCGGTTGTGGCTTTAGGAGCCACGCGAGGGCTCCGAATGCGGCCGCGATTCCGAGCGATGACACGGAGAGGATGAGCCAGTTCGAGGCCGAGTTGTCGCCATCGCCGACGAACGCGGTGATCAGGAAGTTGATGGCGGCCAGCACGCTGAGGATGGCGAGCAGCCCCGCCAGGATGAACACCGCCCATTGCGATCCACGCTTGGTCCTGTGTTCCATTGCGAAGTCCGTCAGCCCCGCCGCAGCTCGCGCAGAACCGACTCCGCCGCGTTCGCCCCACACATCCCGTGGATGCCGCCTCCTGGTGGGGTTGCGGCTGAACAGATGAAGATTCCCGGCGTGCCGGTCGCGTAGGGGTCCAGGGCGAGGCGGGGGCGGATCAGGACCTGGACCGGGGTGTTCGCTCCGGCGACGATGTCGCCGCCGACGTAGTTCGCGTTCTCGGCCTCGATCTGTGCCGGCGTATGGACCGAGGTGCCGATGATGCGCTCGCTCATCCCGGGCGCGAAGCGCTCGAGCTGGGCCATGATCGCCGGCGTCGCGTCGCCGTCGTAGCCGTTGGGGACATGGGCGTAGGCCCAGAGAGGTTGGACGTCGCCGTTCGAGCGGCTCGGGTCGGCCAGGTACTGCTGGGAGACGAGGATGAAAGGGCGCTCTGGCATCCGGCCGCGGTTTGTCTCCCGCTCAGACGCCACCATCTCCTCGAATGTCCCGGCGACGTGGACCGTGCCCGCCCTCCGCGCCGCCTCGTTCGTCCACGGCACCCCGCCCTCGACCGCGAGGTCGATCTTGAACGCCGCCGGACCATGCTTGTAGCGGGTATAGGCACGCTTGACCCGGCCCGGGAGGCGGTCCCCCGCGATGTCGACCACGGCCCCCGGCGTCGTGTCGAAGACGACTGCGTCGGCCGCGTCGAGCTGCGACATCGACGTGACGCGGACGCCGGTCTCGATCTTCCCGCCTGTCTCTAGGACGACCGCTGCGAGCGCATCCGTGATCGCCCGCGAGCCGCCCTTCACCACCGCCCAGCCGAACGCATGGCACGCGGTCGTCAGCGCCATCCCCACCGACGAGCTCATCGGATACGTCAGCGGCCCGAAGCCGTGCGCCGCCACACCCCCGAAGAGCGCCCGAGCTTGATCGGTCTTCCATATCCGTGTCAGGATGGTCGCCGGCATCGCCGCCGGGATCCCGAACCGCGTCAGGCGGATCGGGTGCTTCGGGACGTGCAGCACCGGCTGGAGGATGTCCTCGGTGAGCTCGCCGAATCCCCGCGACGTCCTACCGAACAGCCGCTCCCAAGCCCGCCCGTCCTCGCCCAGCCCGGCCACCGTCTCCTCGAGCGAGTGCAGGAGCACCCCCGCCGAGCCGTCGTCCAGTGGGTGGGCCAAGTCGACCTCCGGGAAGCACCACTCCAGTCCGTGGCGCCCGAGGTCCAATGAGTTGAGGAAGGGGGAGCCGACCGCCATCGGGTGGACGGCCGAACAGTGGTCGTGGAGCACCCCGGGCACGGTCAGCTCGATCGTTCTCGTGCCGCCGCCGATAGTCTCCTCGGCCTCCAGAACCGTCACCTCGACGCCCTCCCCCCCGAGCGCCGCCGCGCAGGCGAGCCCGTTCGGGCCGGATCCGACGACGATTGCGCTGCTCATGCGCCGGAGGCTACGGGTGCCCCTCCTCCGGCTCCTCCGCTCCCGTCGGGCAGAGCCCCGGCCGCCGCCGCGCGGTGGGTCACATCCACCGGGAAGTCCCACTGCCCGTCGAGCCACGGCACCCGCTCGCACATGTCCCTGACGTTCACAAAGCCCTCCTCCAGGAGGCCGGCCCGTGCGTCAAAGATCCGGTAGCGCTGGCGCTGGTCTGAGGCCGGCTGGGACTCGAGGGTCACGATCCGCACCTCGCCCTCCGCGAAGTCGCACTGCTCCTGAACCGCGGCGAGGAGCTGCTCATTGTGGAAGTGCCCGTCGCCGAAGTTCCAGCCGTTGACGACGCCGGAGATCAGCTCGCCTTCGCGCACGTGGTAGGCCTCGACATCGTCGACGGCATGGGGGAGGAGGGCGTTCAGCGCCCGCCCGTGGGAGTGCATGGCGCGGAACGCCAACCCCTTCGCGAGCAGCACCTCGGCCGTCTCCCGGTCATAGACCGTCGTGAGCTGCTCGACGACGACCGGCGCGACCTTGTAGACGTCGCGGTCGAGCTTCGCCTCCGCCTCGGTGTCCTTGCGGAAGAGCCACTGGCTCGTCGCCCAGTTGCCCGCGTAGTAGCGCATCGAAGGCAAGAAGGAGACCCGGTCGGGACGGAAGTTTCCATAGACCGGGATCGCCACGCCGACGATCGCGAGGATCGCGATCAGGAGCGGATCGTCGAGCGTCGAGAACGGCACATCCCCGTAGTGGCCGAACAGGAACAGGATCCCGAAGATCATGAACAGGTTCCACTCCAGCGGAACGGCGAGCGGGAACGTCGAGGTGATGTGGACGTGGAAGATGATCATCCCCGCGCAGGCGAGGGTGCCGATCAGCCCGCCGCTCGAAAGGATCAGGACCAGCGGAAGCCCGAACTCCATCGCGGTCCCGAGGTGGGCCGCCAGCATCGCGTGCGCGGACGGCCGCAGGTCCTCCGGCGACTCATAGAGCCTCGCCTTCGCCATCTTCGACCGGTTCCAGGGAGTGTTGCTGATCATCACCGAGACGACGAACGGGAAGTGGCGGTTCAGCTTCGAGGCTGCGGCACCCCACCAGATGAAGAAGAAGACGAGCTGGGAGGCGACGATCAGGTTCGAGACCGGAAAGAGGAAGACCAGCAGGAGGAAGCCATAGACCTCGGGCCGTGCGGAGAGGAACGAGACCTTGTCGCGCAGGCCGAGGACCGCGAGGAGGGCGAGCAGCACCCCGACCGCGGCGGGGTCCAGGCGGGCGGCGGGGCCGCCGGCCACGCTCGGGCCCCCGGCGATCCGGAGGTCTACGCCGCGCGCGAGGATGCCGG
>JBBSQE010000134.1:0-9075 GCA_038258095.1 Solirubrobacterales bacterium
GCCGTCGCCCGGGCCGTCGTCGAGGAGGCGCGCGCATCCGGCATCGCGCGCTTCAGCGAGGAAACCGGCACCTTCGCGACGATCGAGACGCCGGGCTCGTGAGGGTGCTCGTCACCGGAGCGAGCGGGGCGATCGGCTCCGCGCTCTGCGACACCCTGGTGGCCCGCGGCGACGAGGTCGCCGGGCTCACGCGCAGCCCGGAACGCTCACGCGAGGCCAACTCGAGCGTCCGCTGGCACGAGTGGGACGCCACGCACGAGCGACCCGATCCGGACGCGTTCGACGGGGTCGACGCCGTCGTCAACCTCATCGGCGAGCCGATCGACCAGCGCTGGACGGACTCCGCGAAGGAGAGGATCATGGAGAGCCGACGCACCTCGACGCGAAACCTGGTGGCGACCATCGGCGGTCTCGACTCAAAGCCAAAGGTCCTGATCAACCAATCCGCGATCGGCTACTACGGCGATCAGGGGGATGCGGCTCTGGACGAGACCGCTGGCCCCGGAGATGACTTCGCCGCCCGCGTGGTCGTCGAATGGGAGAAGGCCGCGGAACCCGCAAAGGCTGCCGGCATCCGGCTCGTGCTGGTGCGGACGGGACTCGTCCTCAACCCCGATGCCGGGCTGCTGAAGCGCCTGCTGCCGCCGTTCAGGATGGGCGTCGGCGGGCCGCTCGCGGGCGGCAAGCAGTACATGGCCTGGGTCCACCTGGCGGACGAGATCGGCGTGATCGTCTGGGCGCTCGAGAACGCCGAGATCGAGGGAGCCGTCAACGCGAGCGCTCCGAATCCGGTCACCAACCGGGACTTCTCGAAGGCGCTGGGCAAGTCACTCGGCCGGCCCTCCCTCATCCCGACCCCGGGATTCGCAGTGGACCTGATCCTCGGTCGCGAGGCCGCCGAGCACACCGCCAAGGCGAGTATCCGCGCTGTTCCGAAGCGCACCCAGGAACTGGGCTACTCGTTCCGCTACCCGGAGCTGGAAGCCGCCCTCGACAACCTGCTGTAGCCGAGGCGCCGGCCCCGAGGGCGAGGGCGTGCTCAGCAGCCGGTTCCGGCCTTGACCTCGGCGTCGCCGTTCGCGTCGACCGAGTAGGTTCCGATCGGCGACTCCCGGTTCCGCGTGCCCTTGACTGAGTCGATGACCCCGGCGCGGTCGACATCCTTGCCGCCGTCCTCGATGGCGGTGAGCACCAACGCCATCGCCTCGCGCCCGTAGGCCGCGGGCGGGCAGGCACGCAGGCCAGTCACATCGGCAGCCGGCACCAGCCGCACGAAGGTCTGGTTGCCGCTCGGCCGGTAGAGGTCCGGGTCGAGGCGGGCGCTGACCTTGCGGGTGAGGTCGACGGCCGTCGAGCCCGGCGAGATCTGCAGGATGTCGGCCTGGTTCGTGATCGGCAGCGAGGTGCGGGTCGCTCCATCGTCGATATCGCCGATGTAGGCGATCGTGCTCGTGTCCTCGGCGGCGCGGCGGGCGTTGGCAGCCGTCGCGACGGGGTCCCAGCGCATCGTCTGACCGGTGTCGTCGAGATAGACGGCCCGGACCCGGACCCCTCCAGCCTCGCCTCCGGCCTGCTCCAGCGCGTCCTTTGCGCCTCGCTGCACCGCCCTGCCATCCGCGGCGCGCTCGCCGCTCAGGGGCAGGCTCACGTACACGGTGAGCGTCTCGGTTCCGCTCGAACCGGCACCGCCGCACCCGGCCAACGGGACGACACCGAGCGCCATGAGCGCCACCGCCAGGAGGCGCCTCAACCGAATAGCACCTCGGCTTCCTGGTAGAGCTCGGGCGGCACCGTCTTCAGTTCGGCCGTTGCCTCTGAGAGCGGGACGAGGTCGATTTCCGTGCCATGCAGCGCCGTCATCGAGCCCCAGCGGCCCTCATGAGCCGCGTCGATCGCGTGCAGCCCGAAGCGCGTGGCCAGCACCCGGTCGAAGGCCGTGGGCGTTCCGCCGCGCTGGACGTAGCCAAGCACCGTCGCTCGGGCCTCCTTGCCGGTCCGTGCCTCGATCTCACCCTCGAGCCAATGGGCGACGCCTCCGAGCCGGGCATGGCCGAAGGCATCCTCGGCAGCGTCATCCTGGCTCGGCATGCCGCCGATCGGCGCGGCGCCCTCGGCCACGACGATGATCGGCGCGTACTGGCTCTCGAAGCGGCGCTCGATGTAGGCGCAGACGCGGTCGACGTCGAATTGCTGCTCGGGGATGAGGATGACGTTCGCCCCGCCCGCGACGCCGGCGTGCCACGCGATCCAGCCGGCGTGGCGACCCATGACCTCGACGATCAGCACCCGGTGGTGGCTCTCCGCGGTCGTGTGCAGACGGTCGATCGCCTCCATCGCGATGTTGACCGCTGTGTCGAAGCCGAACGTGTAGTCGGTGGCGCCCAGATCGTTGTCGATCGTCTTCGGCACGCCGACCAGGTTCACGCCCTCCTCGTGCAACGCGCTCGCCACCCCGAGCGTGTCCTCTCCGCCGATGACGATCAGACCGTCGACCGAGTCGCTCTCCAGGTTCCGGCGGATCCGCTCGACGCCGCCCTCGGTTCCGATCGGGTTGGTGCGCGAGGAGCCGAGGATGGTCCCGCCGCGGGGCAAGATGCCCCGGACTTCGGGGATGCCGAGCGGCCGGCTTTCGCCTTCGAGCGGGCCGCGCCAGCCGTCGCGGTAGCCGACGAACTCATGGCCGTACTCGCCGACGCCCTTGCGGACGACGGCGCGGATCACAGCATTCAGACCGGGGCAGTCCCCGCCACCGGTCAGGACTCCGAGGCGCACGGCGCTTCCCAGCCTTGCCTCACGGCTACGGCTTCAGCTTGTCGAGCAGCGGTTGCGCGTAGTGCAGAACCGCACCGCCGGTCAGGACCGCAAGAAAGACGAGTCCCGCAACTCCACCGCCCTGGCCGAAGCTGTAGGACACGAGCATCGCAGCGAGGGCGAGGAACAGGCTGACGGGCAGGAGCATTGGCGGAACTCTATCGGTCATCCAGAGGATCAGGCGGCGAGGGCGGCGTGTGTGTTGCGGAGGAAATCGCGGAGTGACGTCGCGGCCGCCTCGGTGGATTCGGCGTCGGCGACGGCACGGACCAGCCGGCTGCCGATGATCACCCCGTCGGCGACGTCGCCGACCTGGGCTGCCTGCTCGGGCGTCCCGATCCCGAAGCCCACGGCGACCGGCACCTCGGCATCTTCATCGACGGCCTCGATCAGAGCGGTGAGGCCGGGCGGCAGCTCGTCGCGCTCGCCGGTCGTCCCGACGTCGGAGACCACGTAGACGAATCCCTCGGCCGACTCGCAGATGGCCGCGCGCCGCTCCGGGCCCGTCGTCGGCGCCACCAAGGGAGCCACCGCCAGCCCACGCCGGCGGAAGGCATCGCGGGCCTCGCCACCCTCACCCAGAGGAAGGTCGGGGATGATCACGCCGGCCGCTCCGGCATCGTCCGCTCGTTTGGCAAAGGGTCCCCCGGCCCCGCCCGGCCCGGCGAGAACCATGTTGGCGTAGACCATCAGCATCACCGGCACCCGGCTGGATATCTCCGAGCAGACATCGAGCACCGACTCGAGGTCCGCTCCTGCGGCGAGCGCCGCTGTGGCGGCCGTGTGGATGACCGGACCGTCGGCAAGCGGGTCGGAGAAGGGGATGCCGAGCTCGATCAGATCGGCGCCCCCCTCGATGTAGGCCTCGGCGATCGCGAGGGATCCGGCCGGGTCGGGATACCCGCCCATCATGTAGGGCATCAGCGCGGCCCGGCCTTCGGCCTCCGCGGTCTCGAAGGCCTCGGCGACTCGCTCGGCGCCCGTCGCCGTCGTGGTGTCAGGCACCGGGGCCGCCCGTGCGCTCGAGGACCTCGGCGAGGTCCTTGTCCCCCCGGCCCGAGAGGCAGACGAGGTCAGAGCCCTCAAGGTCCTGCTCTGAGTCGAGGAGCCAGGCGATCGCGTGCGAGGGCTCGAGCGCCGGGATGATGCCCTCGAGGCGGGTCAGCTCGCGGAAGGCCGCGAGAGCCGCGCCGTCGGTGACCGCGACGTATTGGACGCGGCCGGTGTCACGGAGATGCGCGTGCTCGGGCCCGACGCCCGGGTAGTCGAGGCCGGCGGAGACCGAGTGCGCCTCGAGGATCTGGCCGTCGTCGTCGGCGATCACCGAGGAGAGCGTGCCGTGAAGGACTCCCATCTGCCCGGCGCCGAGCGACGCCCCGTGGCGTTCCGTGTCGAGCCCCTCGCCGGCGGCCTCGACGCCGATCAGCTCGACGGACTCGTCGTCGAGGAAAGCTGTGAACATGCCGATGGCGTTCGAGCCCCCGCCGACGCAGGCGATCACACGGGCCGGCAGGACGCCCTCGGCCGCGAACGCCTGATCGCGCGCCTCGTCGCCGATGACCCGCTGCAGTTCGCCGACGAGCGCCGGGAATGGAGCGGGCCCGACGACGGAGCCGATCACATAATGCGTCGTTTCGACGTTCGCGACCCAGTCGCGAATCGCGGCGCTGACCGCCTCCTTCAGGGTCCGTGCGCCGGCCTCAACCGGTACGACCTCGGCCCCCAGCAGCCCCATCCGCTCTACGTTCGGCCGCTGGCGGCGGATGTCCTCCGAGCCCATGTAGACGACGCACTCCAGGTCGAGAAGGGCGCAGGCGGCAGCGGTGGCGACGCCGTGCTGGCCCGCGCCGGTCTCGGCGATCACGCGCGGCTTGCCCATCCGCTGCGCGAGCAGCGCCTGGCCGATCGCATTGTTGATCTTGTGGGCGCCGGTGTGAGCGAGGTCCTCGCGCTTCAGGTAGACGGTCCGGCCGAGGCGCTCGGAGAGGCGCTCGGCGCGGTAGAGCGGCGTCGGGCGGCCGACGAAGTCGCGGGCGAGCTGACCGAGCCGCTCGTTGAAGGCGGAGTCCATGCGCGCGGCGGACCACTCAGCCGTCAGCTCGTCGAGCGCACCGATCAGCGTCTCCGGCACGTAGCGGCCACCGTAGGGACCGTAGCCCTCCTTGATCGCCTCCGAGGTCTTGGTGTTCGCGGGGCGCGAGACCCTCATGACGTCCGGACCTCGGTCGGAGCCGGCTCGGCCGGAGCGTCGCCCTCCGGGCCTGGTCGCGCCGGCTCGCCATCAGCAGCTTCGAAGAAGGCACGCATCAGCGCGTGGTCCTTGCGCCCCGGCTCGGCCTCGACTCCGCTGGCGACGTCGACCACGACCGGATGCACCAGGGCGATCGCCTCAGCGACGTTTGCGGGCGTGAGCCCACCGGCCAGGATCAGCGGCACCTTCGATTGGCGGACCTTCGCCAGGTTCCAATCAAAGGTCTTTCCGGTTCCGCCCCACATCCCGGCCTTCTTGGTGTCTAGCAGGTGGTAGTCGGTCCGGAACGCCTCAGCGGCATGGACGTCGGCGGCGCTCGATACGTGAATCGCCTTGATGACGCGGGTGCCGGTACGGCGCGCAACCTCGGAGCAGAATGAAGGCCCCTCCTCGCCGTTGAGCTGGACCATCGAGAGCGATGCGTTCTCCGCGGCCCGCACGACCTCGTCGAGCGTCGGATTGACGAAGACGCCGACGATCTCCACCTTGCGCCGGTACTCGGCGCCGATCTGCGCAGCGACGCCCGGATCGACGCGCCTGGGACCGTCAGCGTGGATCAGCCCGACACCCCACGCACCGAGCCTGATTGCTTCGGCCGCGTCGAGATCGTTGGTGATGCCGCAAATCTTCACCCTCATGCGTCAAGGGTACGGGAGGGAGGGAGTGCTACTTCGATCCGTCTCCGAGCGTCACGTCGATCTTCTTCTCGTGGCCGTCTCGCACGATCGTGAGCGTCAGCTTGTCGCCGGGCTTGGCGTCGTTGACGATGTTGACGAGGTCCTCCATCGAGCCGATGTGCTTGCCGTTGATCTCGGTGATGATGTCGCCACCGAGGTTGACCTGGGCCCCGTCGATCGTGGCCTGGGTGTTGCCGCCCTCAAGACCGGCGTCATCGGCCGGGCCGCCCTTGACGACGCTCTGAACCAGGACGCCGCTCTGCACGGGGAGGTTGAGCGCGGACGCGAGGCTGGAATCGATCGTGCCGCCGCTGATGCCGAGGAAGGCGTGCTTGACGGAGCCGCCGTTCTCGATCTGGCTGACGACGTCGCGAGCCGTGTCGATCGGAATGGCGAAGCCGATGCCGACGTTGCCGTCGCTGCCCCCCCCGGTCTCGATCTGTGAGTTGATTCCGATCACCTGCCCGGCACTGTCGATGAGCGGACCGCCGGAGTTGCCGGGATTGATCGCCGCGTCGGTCTGGATGACGTTCGAGATCGACCGGCCGCTCGGCGACTGGATCTGGCGCTGGAGGGCGGAAACGATCCCGCTGGTGACGGTGCGATCGAGGCCGAAGGGGTTGCCGATCGCGACAACCGGGTCCCCCACCTGCAGGTCCGAGGACCGACCGAGCGACAACACATGAAGCTGATCGGACGGAGCGTCGATCTTCAGAAGGGCGAGGTCCGTCGCCGGGTCCTTGCCGACGAGCGTCGCGTCGTAGGAGCGCTCCGAGTCACCCAGCTGGACCATGATCTTGTTGGCACCGGCCACGACGTGGTTGTTGGTGAGAATGTGCCCGTCTGAGTCGATCACGAAGCCCGAGCCCGTGGCGGTGCCGCCGCCGGATCCGCCGAACGGGTCCAGAGGGTTGGCCGGCTTCGGGGGCGTCTCTGACTGGATGAACGCAACACCCTGGCCGTCGGTCTTGTAGATCTGGTTGACGGTGTTCGCGGCGTCCTTGCCGTCAGCGGCGTTGCCGGAATCCGAAGCGGGTGTCGAGAGAGGCGCGGCCACCGTGGTGGTCGAAGAAGTCGAGTCCCCCTTGACGAGGCCGGTGGCGATGGCGACGAGGCCGATGCTCGCCACGAGGAGGCCGCCGAGGAAGGCAGAGGCGAACGGGGTCTTGAGGGCACTTCGGGTCTTCTTCATGCGGCCGATCGTCAGCGGGGGCCGTAAAGAAGGGCTGAACAGGGGCGAATAGTTTTCTAAAGACCCTGCAAATCGGCGGAAACGGGTGCGCGGGCGGTTCCGCGGAACCGCGAGGACCTACGGTAGCCGCTGCTCGATCGTCCCCTCGTCCGAGCCCGCGAACTCCCGAGCTGCGGCCTCCGGATCGGGGGCTCGCAGAAGGGCCTCACCGATCAGGACCGCATCCACTCCGATGCGATCGAGGTCCTCGAGTTGGTCGCGGCTGGACAGGCCGCTCTCGGCGACGACGGTCTTGCCGGCGGGCACGTCAGGCATCAGCTCATAGGTGCGCTCAATATCAACGGTCTGGTCGTCGAGATCGCGGTTGTTGATGCCGATCACCTCGACGTCGAGCTCGAGAGCGACCTCGAGCTCCTCCTCGTTATGGACCTCCACCAGGCAGTCGAGGTCAAGGCCCAGGGCCTCCTGGTGGAGGCGATCAAGCTCGCCGGTGTCGAGCGCTCGCACGATCAGCAGTACGGCGTCGGCACCCGAGGCGGCGGCCTCGTAGAGCTGGTAGGTGTCGACGAGGAAGTCCTTGCGGAGGATCGGCAGGTCGCAGGCCGCTCGGGCATCGCGGATGTCATCGAGTGAGCCGCCGAAGTGGGTCTCGTCGGTGAGAATCGACAGCGCCGCCGCCCCACCGGCCTCGTAGGCGCGTACCTGAGCCCCCACGTCGAGGTCCGGGACGATGTCGCCGGCGCTCGGCGAGCGGCGCTTGAACTCGGCGATCACGGACAGGTTTGGGCGCACCAGCGCTTCGCGGAAGGGCCGGTCCTCGCCACGGGCGGAGAGCCGCGCCTGAAGCTCGGCCTGCGGGACCTGCTCGCGACGGCGCCGCACTCCGTCCTTCGCGGCGGCGATCAGCTGCTCAATCATTCCCACGCGACCTCACCCTACTCGTCCGTCGGGAAAACCTAGGGCTGCAGGTCCGCGGTCGTCTTGATCAGCCGGTCGATGACATCGCGGGCAGTCCCCGAATCGATCGCCTCCCGCGCCAGGCCGATACCATCGGCGAGGCTCGGGGCCCGGCCACCCACATAGATAGCCGCGCCGGCGTTCGCGAGCACGATGTCGCGGCGGGGGCCGCTCTCGCCGTCGAGGACCGACGTGACCGCCGCTGCGTTCTCCTCCGGCGAGCCCCCCGCCACGGCCTCGATGGGCGCGGGCCCGAGCCCGAGCTCCCCGGCCTCGGCGAACCACTCCTGCGTCTTGCCGTCCGAGACCTCGACGACCCGCGTCTTCGAGGAGATCGAGATCTCGTCGACGCCGTCCTCGGCCGCCACGACAAGCGCGTGCTCGGACCCGAGGCCGACCAGCGCCTCCGCGATCGTCTCCTGGAAGTGCCGGTCGGAGACGCCGAGGAGCTGCCGGGTCGCGCCGGCCGGATTCGTCAGCGGCCCGAGGAAGTTGAAGATCGTGCGCACGGCGAGCTGCTTGCGCACCGGGACGACGTGCGCCATCGCCGTGTGGTGGCGGGGCGCGAACATGAAGCCGAAGCCGAAATCGTCGATGCACTTGCCGACCGCTTCCGGGGTGAGCTCGATGTTGATGCCGAGGACCTCGAGCAGGTCCGCCGAGCCGCAGCGGCTCGTCGCCGACCTGTTCCCGTGCTTGGCGACCGCGCAGCCCGCGGCCGCAGCGATCAGCGCTGCCGCCGTGGAGACGTTGAAGGTCGAGGGCCCTCCCCCGGTCCCCGCCGTGTCGACGAGGTCGTCACGGGAGGTCGACACGGGGACCGCCAGGGCCCGCATCGTCCGGGCGAGCCCGACCAGCTCGGGCACGGTTTCGCCCTTGGCCCGCAGCGCGACCAAGAACGCCGCCGTCTGCACCTGACCGGAGCGGCCCTCCATCACCTCGGCGAGCACGGTCGACGCGTGGTCGGCCGTCAGGTGATCGCCACGACAGAGCGCGTCGATCGCGCGCGTGAGGATTTCGTTCGGCTCGTCCATCAGCTCTTTCCCAGGAAGTTTGCAAGCAACAGCTTGCCCTGTGGTGTCAGGACCGACTCGGGGTGAAACTGCACGCCCTCGGCCGGCAGGTCGCGGTGGCGAACCGCCATCACGACGTCCCCGTAGCGGGCGCTGACCTCGAACACGTCGGGA
>JBBSQE010000135.1:0-9007 GCA_038258095.1 Solirubrobacterales bacterium
TCAGCCATTGAGGCGACTCTACCCGACCGAAAATCCGGGCTCAGTCGCGCGGTTCGCGGGTGGGCATCTGGATGCGTGCCATCGCCTTGACCATGAAGAAAAAGAAGAGGCCGGCGATGACCAGGATCGAGCCGGTCCCGAGGAACTCGCCGACCGTGCTGGCGTTGGTCGTGATGCCGAAGAAGGCGCTGAAGAGGATGAACAGCAGGATGATCTGGAAGCCGAGGACTGCCCAGTAGCGCGCCATCCACATGCCCCAGGCCATGATCCCGAAGAGCAGCGCCGGGGCGAGGACCTGCACGAACTCGGGCCGGTGCCCATCCGCCTTGGCGCCGAGGGCGTAGGCGACGAGAGCCGACACCGCGACCAGCATCGAGACAATCGCTCCGAGGGTGACGACCGTCGGCCGCTCCCCTTCCGCGAGCGGGGTGAGCGACTCGCGCACGGCGCGGTTCCGCTCCTCCGAGCGCCCGTACCCGCGGCTGAGGCTGCCGCGTTCCTTGCGCTTCCTGGGTGCGGGGACGCCGCCGTCGGGCTCTGTCTCGTCAGCCACCCGGGGCAACCTCGCGGCCGAGGGGGGCGAAGGCCTGGCGGAGCTTCGCCGCCATGGCCGCGGGATCGTCGGCATCGCGGATCGCACGTACCACGCAGAGGCGGGAGGCACCGGCCTCCACGACCTCACCCGCGTTCGACGGGTCGATGCCCCCGATGGCGAAGAAGGGCAGCTCGGAATGCTCGGCGGCGTGGCTGACGAGATCGAGGCCGACCGCGGGGCGGCCCTCCTTGGTCGGGGTCTCCCAGACGGGGCCGACGCTGATGTAGTCGACGGACTCGGCCTGGGCGGCGGCGATCTGCTCGGTCGAGTGGGTGGAGAGGCCGATGATGGCGTCGGCGCCGAGAGCCGTACGTGCGTCGGCGGCGCTGACATCGTCCTGACCCACATGCACCCCGTCGGCGTCGCAGGTGTGGGCGAGCTCGGGCTCGTCGTTGACCATGAAGAGCGCGCTGTAGGTGTCGCAGAGGCGGCGGAAGGTGCCCGCGGCTCGTTCGATCTCGCGGCGCCCGAGGGTCTTCTCGCGGAGCTGGACCATGTCCGCACCTCCTCCGAGCGCGGCCAGGAGGAGGGGCTCGGGGTCGTCGCCGTGCGGGCGCGCGTCGCACACGAAGTAGAGGCGGGCGGTGCGCAATCGCTCCCGCCGGAGGGGGCCGTGGGCATCGGGAGGCGCGAAGCTCATATGTCGATTATGGCCGTGTCGGGCCCTCGCGAGCGCAATTGGGCGCTACGATCGATCCACGGGAGTCCGGAAGCGACGGGCTGAGAGGGCGGCTACCGCGCCGCCGACCGTTTGAACCTGATCCGGGTAATGCCGGCGGAGGGCAGTGTGGTGAGCAGTCAGCAGAAGAGTTTTGACGTGGTGGTGGTCGGCGCAGGGGTGATCGGCTTGGCCTGCGCATGGCGGGCGGCCCGAGCCGGTGCGAGCGTCGTCGTTGTCGACCCGGCGGAGCCCCCCGCCGGCGCGACTCTGGTCTCGGCCGGGATGCTGGCGCCGGTCGGCGAAGTGGCGTTCGGCGAGGAGCGGCTGGCGCGGATGACGCTTACCTCGGCGGCGCTGTGGCCCCGGTTTGTCGAGGAACTGGAGGCCGACAGCGATCTCGTGACGGGGTTCCGTCGCGAGGGGGCGCTGCACGTGGCGCTCGACCGCGACGAGGCAGCGGAGCTGCGCCGGGGGCACGACCTGCAGCGAGAGCTGGGGCTGGATGCTGAATGGCTGACTCCGACCGCGTGCCGCAAACTGGAACCTGGGCTGGCGCCGTCGATTGCGGGTGGCGTGAGCGCTCCCCATGAGGCATCCGTCGATCCGCGCCGACTGGCGGCGGCGATGGTCGGAGCGATAGAGGCTGCAGGAGGGGAGCTTCGGTTCGGACGCGAGATTGCCAACGGCCTGCTCGAGGGCGAGATCCTCGTAGGCGTGCGGACGAGCGAGGGGGAGGAGATACGAGCCGGCGCCGTAGTGCTGGCCGCGGGCGCGTGGTCGGGGTCCGCCACCTGGTTGCCCGAGGAGGCGAGGCCGCCGGTGCGCCCGGTGAAGGGAGAGATCCTCGAGCTCGGCTCCCCAGATGGCCGAGCGGTCTGTGAGCGGATTCTGGCCTCGGAGCGGGTGTACCTGGTGCCGCGCTCCGATGGCCGGCTGATCGCGGGCGCGACGGTCGGCGAGCGCGGGTTCGACGAGTCGGTCAGCGCCGGCGGAGTCCACGAGCTGCTGCGCGAGGCCTACCGGCTGCTTCCCGATGTCGCCGAGCTGGATTTCCTCGGCGCGGCGGCCGGGTTGCGGCCCGGGACGCCGGACAATTTGCCGATCGTCGGTCACGGAGCGATCAACGGCTTGGTCCTTGCGACGGGCCACTTCCGAAACGGTGTGCTGCTGGCGCCGCTGACCGGTGAAGCGGTCGCCCGGCTGATCGCCGGGAGCGGAGTGCCGGAGGAAATGGCGGATGCGGCGCCGGGACGGTTCGAGTCCTGCGCAGGGGCTGTAACGCCAGAACCCATGGGAGCAGTGCGATGAGGATCGAGTTGAACGGCGAGGCGAAGCTGCTGCGCGACGGCGCGACGTTGGCCGATGCGGTGGAGGAGGCCGGCGTCTCGATCAGCGGTCAGGCGCGAGGACTCGCCGTCGCGCTCGACGGCGAGGTCGTCCCGAAGGCGCAGTGGCGGATGACCGTCCTCAGCGAGGGGCAGTCGGTCGAGGTGCTGGCGGCGATCCAGGGCGGGGCGGAGGAGAACGGTGACGACCCGGGCGGCGGCGAGTCGGCCGCCGGGTGGAAACTGGGCGACAAGACGTGGCGGTCGCGGCTGATCATGGGCACCGGCGGCTTTCGGTCTCTCGAGCAGATGGAGACGGCGCTGCGGGCCTCGGGCGCGGAGATCGTCACGGTGGCGCTGCGCAGGCTCGACCCGGGCGCGAAGGGCTCGGTTCTCGATGTGATCGACCGTCTCGGGCTTTTCTGCCTGCCGAACACTGCCGGGTGCTTCACCGCCCGAGACGCCGTGAAGATCGCAAAGCTCGCGCGTGAGGCGTTCGAGACGGATTGGGTGAAGCTCGAGGTGATCGGAGACGACCGGACGCTCCTCCCCGATGCCGTCGAGCTGGTCAGCGCCGCGGAGGAGCTGGCGGCCGATGGCTTCACGGTGCTGCCTTACACGAACGACGACCCGATCCTCGCGCAGCGGCTGGAGAGCGCCGGCTGCGCGGCGGTGATGCCGCTGGGCTCGCCGATCGGCTCCGGGGCCGGCATCCGCAACCCCTACAACGTGGCGATCATCGTCGAGCGAGCCGAGGTGCCGGTGATCCTCGACGCGGGGATCGGGACGGCCTCCGACGCGGCGCTGGCGATGGAGCTCGGTTGCGACGGAGTGCTCCTGGCGAGCGCGGTGTCGAGGGCCGAGGACCCGGAGCGGATGGCGAAGGCGATGCGTTCCGCGGTCGAGGCCGGATACGCGGCAAGGCACGCCGGGCGGATCGCGAAGCGCGCCTACGCCAAGGCTTCGACGCCCGAGGAGGGCGTGCCGGAGCTGAGCTAGAGACGGGCCGGCGCACCGAGACCGGCGAACGCGTGCCGCGCCGGCTCAGGCGTCCTCTTCGCCGTCATCGGCTAACGCCTCAGCCTTGTCGCGACTCGGGTTCCAGGCGGTTACCTCGAGCCCTCCCTTCGCAGCATTCCGAGCCATTGGCGCACCCATGGTCCCGGTGCTGAGGAAGGTGACTTGCATGGCCACCCAGCTACCCGCATCGTGCCGCGCCCAGTGCCTTGAAACAATGCGGGGGCCCCTCTAAGTCAACAGGTTAGACGGCGACCCTTTTAAGGTTGAAGACGCGGTTCGAGTCCGCGGGGGGGCATCGAATCCGTCCGGCGTCCATGGGAACATACGTTTGTGGCCGGACGGAAGAACACGGACAAGCCTCCAGTACCTCTTGTCAAGCAGGTCGGGCGGCCGCCAGCCGCTCATAGCACCGCCAAAATCTAGATCTGCCCCACACACGGCGAGATCGAGTTTCATCGCCGCAGCAGAGGTAACGGCAAGTTCAGGTGGAGGTGCAAGCGCTGTGTGGGCGAGGCGGTCACTCGTCGCCTTCAGAAGGTAAAGCGAATCCTTGTCGAGGAGGCGGGCGGAGGCTGTGCGGTCTGCGCTTACAAACGCTCGGTGGTCAACTTGCATTTTCACCACGTCGACCCATCACGTAAGAGCTTCGGAATCTCGGTGGCATTGGGCAAATCGTTAGCGGCGTATCGGGAGGAAGCGAAGAAGTGCGTACTGGTCTGCGCGAACTGCCACGGCGAGATAGAGGCCCGGCTGATCCCGAGCCCGCCCGCCGGGGCCACGTTCGCCAGCTACGGGGCGAACCGCCTACTGGAGGCGAAAGTCCTTCGTCAACTCCGCCGCGCAGAACCTGAGGATTCACTCCCGGCGTTAGATCTGGAAGTGACTGGACCGATTTCACAGCACGCTGCTCTCGGAATGGCCACTTCCGGCTAGGCGAACCGGGCGTCCGGCCCCCGGCTGGTCTGCCCTCTCGGCAAGGTCGCCTGCCGATGACCCCACACCCCTCAGCGCCGGGTACCTCGGTGGCGCGCCGGTCTAATGCCGGAAGTGCCGGTGCTTCGTGAAGACCATCGCGACTCCGGCCGCGTCGCAGGCGGCGATCACCTCGGCGTCGCGCTTTGAGCCGCCGGGTTGGATGACCGCGGTGGCACCGGCTTGGATCGCCTGCTCGGGGCCGTCGGCGAAGGGGAAGAAGGCGTCTGAGGCGACGACGCTTCCCTCGAGCTTCCCGCCCGCTTCGCCCTCGAAGGCGTTGCGACACTTCTCCACGGCGAGACGGACCGAGTCGACCCGGCTCATCTGGCCCGCCCCGATGCCGACCGTCGCGTTGTCCTTCGCGAGGATGATCGCGTTCGAGCGGACGTGGCGGACGACCGTCCAGGCGAAGAGCATGTCGCGCCATCCCTCCTCGGACGGCTGGGTCTCCGTGACGACCTCGATCATCTCCCGCGGCTCCGGGTCCCCGTCGAGATCCTGGATCAGCATGCCCCCGCGCACCTTCTTCATGTCGCGTTCGTGCGGTTCTACGAGGCGGCGCTCCTGGTTGGCCAGGATCCGGATCGCCTCCTTCTCCCCGAGGACATCGATCGCGCCCGGGTCGTAGCCGGGCGCGATCAGCACCTCGATGAAATTCTTGTGGAGCGTGTGGGCGAGGGGAAGCGAGACCGGGCGGTTGAGCGCGATCACCGCACCGTAGGCCGAGAGCGGATCGCAGAGGAGCGCCCGCATGTAGGCCTCTTCGATGTCCCGGCCGACCGCCACGCCGCACGGATTGTTGTGCTTCACGATCACGCAGGCCGGCTCCTCGAAATCCTCCAGCAGGCGCCGCGCCGAATCGAGGTCCAGCACATTGTTCATCGAGAGCGCCCTGCCGTGCAGCTTCGCCACCCGGGCGAGAACGTGCGTCCGGCTACCCGCATCGGCGTAGAGGGCCGCGCGCTGATGCGGGTTCTCGCCGTAGGAGAGGTCGAGGACCTTCTCGTAGGCGACCGCCAGGTGCGCGGGGAAATCCTCGTAGGTGCGCGAGAACCAGCGGCTGATCGCGGCGTCGTAGCGCGCCGTCTGCGCAAATGCCTCGTTGGCCAGCCAGTGCCTCGTCGAGGCCGAGACCGCGCCGTCGGACTCCTCGAGCTCCGCGAGCACGGCGTCGTAGGACTCGGGCTTGACGACGACCGCGACCGCCTCGTGGTTCTTCGCCGCAGCCCGGATCATGGTCGGCCCGCCGATATCGATGTTCTCGATCGCCGTGGCGTGGTCGGCCTCGCGCGTCGAGATCGCGTCCTCGAACGGGTAGAGGTTCACGCAGACGAGGTCGATCGGCTCGATCGCCTCTGCCGCGAGCGTGTCCATGTGGGACTCGTCGCCCCGCCGCGCCAGCAGAGCGGCGTGCAGCCGCGGGTGGAGCGTCTTCACCCGTCCGTCGAGGATCTCCGGAGCCCCCGTGAACTCGGAGACGTCGGTCACCTCGATTCCGGCCTCGCGCAGTGCGGTGGCCGTCCCGCCCGTGGAGAGCAGCTCGACACCCATCGCCGAGAGCCCGCGCGCGAAGTCGGCTATCCCGGTCTTGTCGGACACGGACAGAAGCGCCCGCCGCACGGCCACCGGCTGTCCCGCCGTCCCGCTTCCCTTTGCCTGCACCTCACTCATCGATCACGACCTGTCTGGGGTTGGACTTATCGATCCTAGCCCTGCCCTCAGCGACCATGCGGATCGCCTGCGGATAGATCGCGTGCTCGGTGCGATGGATCGCGTCTTCGAGAGCGGCTCGGTCGCGATCGACGGGAACGGGAACTGCCCGCTGCACGATGACCGGCCCCGAGTCGACCCCCTCGTCGACGAAGTGGACGCTGACCCCTGTGACCTTCACCCCGTAGTCCAGCGCCTGCCCGACCGCGTCGAGACCCGGAAAGGACGGGAGCAGCGCTGGGTGCACGTTCACGATTCGCCCGCGAAACCGCGCCACGAACGGAGGAGCGAGGAGCTGCATGTAGCCGGCGAGGACGACCAGGTCAGCGCCCAGGCCCTCGATCCAGTCCGCCATCGCTCCGTCACGGGTCGCCCGGTCGCCGTGCTCCGCTGCCGCGAACGCCTTGGCCTCTATCCCCGCGGCGCGGGCCCGGTCGAGCGCCTGCGCTCCCGGCTTGTCGGACCCGACACCGCAGACCTCGATTTCGCCTGAGCCGTGCACCTCGTCGAGGATCGCCTGCAGGTTCGTTCCGGTGCCGGAGGCGAGGACGACGAGCTTGAAAGGCGGGCTCACCCGGCGCACCGTACCCGCAGGCGAGGCTGCCCTAGCGGGCGGCGGGCACGACAGCGATGTCCTCGAGGGCGAACTTGCCGTTCGCATCCTCGGGATCGCCGAGCGGGTAGCGGCCGGTGAAGCAGGCGTCGCAGTGCTCCTGGGCCGGCGTGCCGATGGCCTCGTAGACGCCCTCGATCGACAGGTAGGCCAGCGAGTCGGCGTCGAGCTCGTCGGCGATCTCCCCGATTGTGCGACCGGGGGCGATCATCTCCTCGCGCGTCGACATGTCGACCCCGTAGTGACAGGGGTTGCGGATCGGTGGGGCGGAGATCCGCAGGTGGACCTCCTTTGCTCCCGCATCCCGAAGCATCCCGACGATCTGCCTTGTCGTGTTGCCGCGGACGATCGAGTCGTCGACCACGACTATGCGCTTGCCGGCCACGATCTCCGGGAGGGGGTTGAACTTCATCCGCAGACCGTGCTTTCGCAGCTCCTGGCCGGGCTGGATGAAGGTCCGTGCGACGTAGCGGTTCTTGATCAGCCCGTCGTCGCGCGGCAGGCCCGAAGCCCGCGCGAACCCGACGGCGGCCGGGTTCCCCGAGTCGGGAACCGAGATCACCAGGTCGGCCTCGACCGGAGCGTCGCGCCAGAGGATCTCTCCCATCCGGCTGCGGACCTCCTGGAGCACCCGACCCTCGAGCCGCGAGTCCGGCCGCGAGAAGTAGATGTGCTCGAAGACGCACATAGCGTGGCGGTCCGAGCGCACCACCTGGCGCGTCTCCAGACCGCGCACGGTCAGAGACACCATCTCGCCGGGCCGCACCTCGCGGAGCAACTCGGCTCCGATGATGTCGAACGCGCAGCTCTCGGAGGCGACGACGAAGCGATCCCCGATCCGCCCGAGCGAGAGCGGCCTGATCCCGTATGGGTCGCGGAACGCGACGACCGCGTGCTTCGTCATGACGACGGTCGAGTAGGCGCCCTCGAGCCGGGGCATCACGTCGGCGACGGCGTCCTCGATGTAGCGACCGCCGGTGCGGCCGTTCGAGTTCCCGTTCGCGTTCAACCCGGGCTGGTGAGAGGAGAGCAGCGCGGCCATGATCTCCGAGTCCGACGTCCCCCGGAAGCTGATGCCGCGCTCCGACAGCTCGTTCCAGAGCTCGACGGCATTGGTCAGGTTCCCGTTGTGGGCGAGGGCCAGCTCGCGGCCATCGTCGCGCCAGACCGGCTGTGCGTTCTCCCAGCCGCCGCCACCGGTCGTCGAGTAGCGCGTGTGGCCGATGGCCATGTCGCCGGCCAGCGCCTTCAGCTTCTCCTCGTCGAACACCTGGCTGACGAGGCCGGCATCCCGCATCGTCGTGATGTGGCCGCCCTCGCAGGTCGCGATCCCCGCCGACTCCTGGCCGCGATGCTGAAGCGCGTAGAGCGCGAAGTAACTGAGCCTGGCCACATCGTGGCCGGGCGCATAAACGCCGAAGACCCCGCAGTCGTCGCGCGGGCCATCGCGGTCGGTGTGACGCCGCTGGGTCAAGCTTTCACCTGGGCGGGGAGAGATTTGGGCGGGATTCCTGAACCATCCGCCGGAAACCGCAGGGTACCAGCGGGAGCGGATCCGCTCTCCCGTGGCGGGAGAAGTTCGTCCCCGAGCTCGGGGCAGAGCTCAGCCGGCGTCGGTGAGACTGTCGCCCGATTCGGGGTCGAACAGCCGCAGCTTCGAGGTGTCGACCCAGAGTTCCGCCTTCTCCCCGCGCTTGACCTTTGACTCCGGGCTGAGGCGGGCCACGACCTGAGCCTGGTCGGCCCCCGGCACCTCCTCGACGCCCGCATCCTCGGCCAGCTCCTTGAGGTGCTCCGAGTCCATCTTCGCGGAGTCGAGTGAGAGGTAGACGTAGAGCTCGGACCCCATCGACTCGATCAGGTCCACCTCGGCGCTGAACCGGAGCCCTCCATCCTGGTCTTCGGCGATCTCCGCGTCCTCGAAGGCCTCGGGACGCAGGCCGGCGATCACCTCACGCGAGCCGTCGCCGGCGTCGGTGCCCTCCGGGATGTCGGTCTCGCCGATCGGTGTCTTCACCTTGCCGCCCTCGATCGTCGCCGGCATGAAGTTCATCGACGGCGAGCCGATGAACCCGGCAACGAAGATATTCTTCGGGTGGTCGTAGAGA
>JBBSQE010000136.1:0-8929 GCA_038258095.1 Solirubrobacterales bacterium
AACCCCTCGCATTCGGGGCAGTCGCGAACGTGGCGGCGGACCTCACCGGATGCTTTGCCGAGCCCCTCGGCCGCCTGAGCCAGCTCGAGGCGAACCTCGCCGCAGGTGAGCAGGCGGGCCTTGCTGGCCTCGGCCAGGGAGATGCGCGCCCGGACGAGCAGGGACTTGACCGAGGCGATCGTGGTGTCCATGGTGCTGGCGATGTCTTCGTAGGGCATCGCGTCGATCTCGCGGAGTAGGAGCGCGGTGCGCTGGGTCTCGGGAAGCTTCTGAACATCGCCGAGGAGCTGGCGGAACTCCTCGCGGTTGTGGACGCGTTCGGCGGTCGATGCCGCCTCGACGACCGGCACGTCGTCCATTGATTCCTTGGCGTCGGCGGTCGGCTTGCGGATGTGGTTCAGGCAGCGGTTGCGCGCGATCCGGTAGAGCCAGGGACGAAGGTTGATGTCGCGGTTGTCGGCCAGCATCGCCTTGTAGGCGTTCACGAAGACCTCCTGGAGTACATCCTCGGCGTCTTCGGTCGAGCGCAGCATCTGGCGGCAGAACCCGAGCAAGCGTGCCTGATAGCGATCGATGATGACCTCGAAGGCACCGGCATTGCCGTCGCGCACGAGGGCGATCAGCCGCTCATCGCCCTGCAGCTTGAGCAGGGGTGAACGGCGAGCCAGGAGCCCGCGGCGACCCGCGTGCTGTAGTGCTGATGCCTCCAAACCGGGAACCTCTCGTAGCGACTGGATGAACGCGCAGATCGCGCGTCTGGTCCTAGGAACACGGTAACAGCGCCCAAGTTTCACCTCGAGGCGGGAGTAGGCCTAAATGTTTGATGAAGCGTCTGACGCGGATACGATCCCCCGTGCCCGGGTGGCGAAATTGGCTAGACGCGGCCGGCTTAAGATCGGCTGCCCTTTGGGCGTGCGGGTTCGAGTCCCGCCCCGGGTATCTCGTCCTCCGAGCGCTGGCGCGCGATCACCTATCGAGAGGGGTGCTCAGTCGCCGAGGAGCTTGCGCTTCGCCGCAGCGAACTCGGCGTCGTTGATCATGCCCTGCTCGTGGAGCTTGCCGAGGCGCTCGAGCTGGCTGATCGAGTCGCCGCCGCCGATCCCGGCCGCCGCTGCGCCCCCCGCGGCGCCCGCGCCGAGCCCGAACGCCTGTGGGCCACCGACGCGTGCGGGGTCGAGCCCGGCCGAGGAGAGCCGAGACATGATCTGCTCAGCCACCTCCGGGTCGTTGATCCCGACGGCCTGGCCCTTCTCGGCGTCGATACCGTGGCTTTTGAGGGTCTCGAGGATCGAGTTCCGAAGCTCCTCGCCCCGACCCTGGAGGTTGACCACCTGGCTCTCGCCGGAGACGGACACCGTCGGGTTACCGCTGAGCGCCTGCTTCAGCACCTGCCCGAGGTCCCCCAGGCCCTCGAGCCCGGGAACGGCGCTGGTCTCCGAGCTAGACCCGGACGGTTCCGAGCTGGATCCGGACGATTCGGGAGCCGCCTGGTTGACCGATCCCACCTCGGTCTGCGGAGAAGTCTCGAGCCCAAGCCCGGTATCCTCACCGGTGGGAAGCCCGCCGGGCACCGCGGACTCGCGCTCACGGCGTTTCTTCATGTAGTTGAAGAGGCCCATCAGTCACCCGGAGGGTAATCGCCCCCGCGGTCTCGACGCAAACGCTCGCGAACCGATTCGACCTTGTCGTCCAGTGACTGCGAGCGGTCTCGTCGTTCGTCGAGCTTCAGCACGGTGTAGGCGCGGGGCAGACCGGCCTCGAACGGGATCTCGTGGAGCGCGCGGACCGCCTCGAGGATGTCGCCAACCGAGCCCTCCAGCGAGGTGCCCATCGCATGCATCCGAAACGCAACCTTGTCCTGGGCCGCCAGCCGTCTCTGTATCTCGGCGATCACATCCCCGGCTGAGGCGCCCTCGCGGCCGATCGGGATCACGGTGAGGTCGCCGGTGGCCATGAAGCGATTCTAGGACCCATCTCGGCAGGCACTCGCAACCGGACGCAACTCACTGAGCGTCGACCACGCCGGCCCTATCCTGTGGGTGTGGTCCAGCGCCTTCTCACCTGGCTTTACCGCCGCTTGGGGCGCCGGTATCCGTTTGCCTTCATCGCGCTCGAGCTCCAGTCGGCATGGGTGATCGCCGCCGGCACGATCGCGATCTTCAGCCTCTATTACAACGCTCCGTTTGACGACTATCTGCTGCTTGGCGGAGTCGTCTTCGTGCTAACGGGGCTTGCGCTCGGAGGGGCGCTCTATCGCTGCTTCAAGTATGTGGCGCCGGTGAGCAGGTGGATCGCCTCGGAGGACCACGACGAGCCGGTTCTCGCGGCCGACGCCTGGGCCGCCGCCGTCGGCCTGCCGCTGCACATGATCAGGCGCGATCTGAAGTTGCCGATCCTGCTCGTCGCCCTCCCCGGGTCGGTCGCGGCGGTGATCATCCTCGGACTCACCGCGGTCGCCTTCTTCCCACTCTTCGCCGGGTCGATCATCGCCCTCGTCTACGCGGGGATCCTCCAATACCTGGCTCTGGAGACCGGGATGCGCCCGGTCCTCGTCGACATCAACCGGGTGATCCCGCCGCGGCTTCGCACCGAGACGCGGGCGATGCCGCTCCGCTTCAAGCTGATGGCGTCGCTGCCCCTGATCAACGTCATCACCGGGCTGATCGCGGCGGCCCTCTCGAGCACGGACAACGGTGCGGCGGGGGGCGGCGCCGGGCTCGGGTTCGACGTCCTGATCGCTATCGGGGTCGCCTTCACGATCAGCTTCGAGCTGTCGGTGATGCTGACCAAGTCGATCCTCCGGCCGATCGAGGACCTCGAGCGCGGCATCGAGAAGGTACGCGCCGGCGACTACAACGTCTCGGTGCCGGTGACGACGGCCGATGAGCTCGGAGAGCTCTCCGCCGCCTTCAACCAGATGACCCGGGGTCTCGCCGAGCGCGAGAAGATCCGTGACGCGTTCGGCACCTATCTCGATCGCGAGGTAGCCGACTACATCCTCAGCGACGGGTTCAGTCCCGAGGGCTTCGAGGCCGACGTCTCCATCCTCTTCTGCGATGTGCGGGACTTCACCGGCTTCGCATCCGGCGCTGAGGCACAGGAGGTCGTCGCCCGGCTGAACGAGTTGTTCGAGGCGCTCGTCCCGGTGGTGACCCGCAACGGGGGGCACGTCGACAAGTTCGTGGGCGACGGCCTGCTGGCCGTCTTCGGCGCCCCCGAGCCCTACGCGGACCACGCCGACCGCGCCGTGCGGGCCGCAGTCCAGATCGCCCAGTGCGCG
The DNA here is from genome assembly GCA_038258095.1 of Solirubrobacterales bacterium. GTDB lineage: Bacteria > Actinomycetota > Thermoleophilia > Solirubrobacterales > 70-9 > JBBSQE01. The sequence goes on from JBBSQE010000136.1 coordinate 3,281, forward strand.
AACCACGGCGACAACGGGCTTCTGCGCGTCGGCGTCGGGGTGAACTCCGGCCGGGTGGTGGCAGGATCGATCGGCGGCGGCGGCCGGCTCAACTTCAGCGTTATCGGGGATGCGGTGAATGTCGCCGCCCGCGTCGAGGCGGCGACCCGCGACCTCGACGACGAGGTCCTGTTCACCACTGAGACGCGCGACCTGCTCGGCGGCACCGTCGAGGTGGCAAGCCGCGGTGAGCACGTCCTGCGCGGTCGCATCGACCCGGTCGAGCTCTGGGCTCCCGTCGTGGCCACCTCCGAGCACCAGATTCCCGCTGCCGCGAAGAGCTGAGCTTCGGCCCGCTGAGGCAGTAGGTGGTGGCCAGGGAGTGCTGCGGCTTCGGCCCGACCTGACCGTTGCTAGATTGCCCGCGGTGGAGAGCGGCCCGAAAGAGCAGTCTTCCGAGACTCGTGTGCACGCTGGCTGTATCGCGGCGCAGGCGCTCCGCTCCCGCGAGGTCAGCCACCTCTTCACCCTCTCGGGCGGTCACCTCTTCTCGCTGTATGACGGCTGCAAGCAGGAGGGGATCGAGATCGTCGACGTCCGCCACGAGCAGTCCGCGGTCTTCGCCGCGGAGGGCTACGCGAAGGCGACCCGCCGGGCCGGCGTCGCCGCGCTGACCGCGGGTCCGGGCGTCACCAACGGCGTCAGCGGCATGGCTAGCGCCGCTTTCAACAGCTCACCGGTCGCCGTTCTCGGGGGCAGGGCGCCCGAGATGCGCTGGGGTTCCGGCTCGCTTCAGGAGTTCGACCATCTGCCCGTCGTCGACTCGATCGTCAAGAGCGCCGAGACTGTGAAGGACTCGGCCGACGTCGCGGCGGCGACGGCGAAGGCCGTCGATGTCGCTCTGGAGGCGCCGACCGGGCCGACCTTTCTCGACTATCCGCTCGACGTCATCTTCGACGAGGCTGTGGAGGACACGCCATCCCGCCCGGAGCCGTCCTCGGCGAGCGCCGCGGACGGGACCGACGAGGCGATCGCGCTTCTGACCGGCGCCGAGCGGCCGGTGATCATGGCTGGGTCGGGTCTCTACTGGGGGCGAGGGGAGAAGGAGATGGTGCGGCTCGCCGAGGAGCTGGGCGCACCGGTCTTCGTCAACGGTCTCGCCCGCGGGTGCATCCGCGCCGATCACGAGCTCTCCTTCAGCCGCGCCCGCGGCCTCGGCCTGCAGGGCGCGGACGTTGCCCTGGTCCTAGGGGCGCCGATGGATTTCCGGCTCGGGTTCGGCGGAAGCTTCGGGGAGGACACGAAGATCGTGCGCCTCGACGTCGCCCCAAACAAGCTGACGCGGAACCGCGCGCCGGAGGTCGATCTCGTCGGCGAGCTGCGCGTGACGCTGGGAGCGATCGCCGACGCCGTTGAGGGGCACGCCGGCCGCACTGCCAACTGGGTCGGCATGGTCAAGACCGAGGAGGACGCAAAGCGGGCCAAGGAGTCCGATGAGCTGGCCGATGACCGATCGCCACTTCACCCGGTGCGTGTCTACGCCGAGCTCGATCAGGTGCTCGATCGTGACGCGATCGTGATCGGCGACGGCGGCGACTTCGTCTCCTACGCGGGCCGCTACATCAACACCTACCAGCCGGGGTGCTGGATGGACCCCGGGCCCTTCGGCTGCCTGGGCGCCGGCCCCGGACAGGCGATCGGCGCCAAGATCGCGCACCCCGACCGGCAGGTCTGCCTGCTTCTGGGCGACGGGGCCTTCGGCTTCGCCGGAATCGAGTTCGACACGCTGGCTCGCCACGGCCTCGGAGTCGTCGGCGTGATGGGCAACAACGGCATCTGGGCCCTCGAGCACCACCCGATGAAGTTCCTCTACGGCTACTCGGTCGCGGCTGAGCTCCAGCCCGAGACGCCCTATGAGCAGATGGTCGAGGCGCTCGGCTGCGACGGGGTGCTCGTGCGCGACCCGTCCGAGTTGCGGCCAGCGCTGGAGCGGGCCTTCGAGTCCGGGCGCCCGACTCTCGTTAACGTCCTCACCGATCCCGAGGTTGTCTACCCGCGCAAGTCGAACCTGGCCTGACGCCTCGGGGGGCTGCGCCGGTCAGGTGCGCGGGCCACGGGCGGCCTGGCGGACCAGGTCGATGAAGCGCTGCTGCTCTTTCGGCGTGAGGTTCGAGCGCTGACCCTTCGACTTGCGGAACAGGTTCCAGAGGTCGCCCCGCTCGGAGTCGGTCAGGTTCTTCTGCAGACGCTCGGATCCGTGCCGGTACATCCACTGGGCGACCATCAACGCACGCGCCCAGGGGATGCGTTTGGCCAGCGTCACCATCGGAGTAGCGGAGGGCATGGGTCAATAGTTTGGCCTACGGCGGAGGCGCTCGCGAGAAACGGTCGGGGAACGCAAGAACCGGCTGCCAATGCTGACAGCCGGTCCAAGCTGGTCCCCAGGACGGGCAGGGGTTCGTCTTTAGGGACCGATTGGGGTATTCGGTGGGCCCAGGCGGCGGGAGGCGCCATGATGCGGCTATCGCCCGAGCCCTGAAACTGGTTCGGAGTAGGGCTTCCTGCCCGCCTCCTAGCCAGCCAGCAAATTATGCGCAGGACTTTGGTCCGGCGTCCAGTCCAATGGGCATCTGTCTACCCGAAATGCGGTAGGTACTCCTTACCTACTTTTATGGGTTCCCAAGCGTATGTGCCGGAGCGGAGCGATCTGTTCCGAGCGGTGCTCCGTTCAGGCGTGGCGCTGGGCTGAATCGATTGCCACGCCGTAGAGGATGTCGTGCTCGGAAACCGTGATCCGGTCCAGGCCGAAGGCGCGCATCACCTCGATCAGCACCACGACGCCGGCGACGATCGTCGGCGCACGGTCGGCGTGCAGGCCGACCATCTCCGCTCGCTCGGCCAGCGGTAGCGAGGCCATTTTCGAGAGCATGTGTTGGATCGAGCCCAGTTCGAGGACGTGGCCGTGGACCTTCTCCGGGTCGTACGCGTCGAGCTTGAGCTCGACGGCGGCAAGCGAGGTCGGGGTCCCGGCGACGGCGATGCCCGCATTGGCGTGGGCGTCGGGCCGCTCGGCGACAGCGCTGTCGAGGATGGCGCGAACGTCTCCGGCGAGGGCTTCGAGCCCGGAGGCGCTCGGAGGGTCGGACGGGATGTGGCGCTCGCTGTGGCGGACGACACCCGCCTGAAGGGAGGTGTGGAAGCCGACGTCCGTGCCGGTCCCGACGATCAGCTCGGTCGAGCCGCCGCCGATGTCGACGACCACCGTGGAATCCTCCGGCGGGTTGTCGGCGGTGGCGCCGAGGTAGGTGAGGAGGGCCTCCTGGTCGCCGTCGAGCACCTTGGCCGAGAGGTCGAACCGCTCGCGCAGCTCGGCGATGAAGGCACTGCCGTTGGAAGCGTCGCGCACGGCGCTTGTGGCTATCGGCGTCACCGCAACGGCGCCGAGGTCCTCGTAGGCGGAAACGTATTCGCCGACCGTGTCGCAGACGGTCTCGACCGCCTCTGCCGAGAGCTGGCCCGAGAGGTCGACGCCGCGTCCGAGGCGCGTTACGCGGGTCCTGCGCTCGACCTCGGTGACGTCGTGCCCGTCGACGTCGGCGACGAGCAGGCGGGTCGAGTTGGTGCCGATGTCGACCACGGCGACGCGGGTGGGCTCCTGACTCATTGCGGGCACTTTAGACAGAGGCTCCTGGGCGCAGCAGGCGGCGCCGCGAACCGGCTGGAGGCGCGTTCCTGGGCGGGATACGCGAGCATCCCGGGGCGTCGTCCGACCGAGCTCCGAAACTCTCTTCCCTCCGCGGGGTTCAAGCGTTGCATCCGCCGAACCGTCGGACAGCGTCGAACCGACTATGCGAAACACGATTTCGACATCCCAGTCGTGACCCGAGCGCGCCCTCTTGGGCCGGCGTTGGTGCTCGCCGCGCTCGCCCTTCTGGTAGTTCTCGGAAACTCGGTTGAGAGGGTCGGCGCGGCGCCACACAGGCCGCGGCCGAACGTCGTGGTCATCCAGACCGACGATCAGACGCTCCACCAGCTATATGCGACGTTCGTGAACCCCAACGGCGTCCGCGCCAGGGTGATGCCCAACACCCTCGACCTGATCGGTGGGCACGGCATCAACTTCACCCGCTACTACGCGTCCTACCCGCTGTGCTGCCCGTCCCGGACGACGCTTCTGACCGGGCAATACGCCCATAGTCACGGCGTGATCGGCAATGCCGCCCCCAACGGCGGCTGGCCGGGCTTCAAGGCGAGGCCGGCTTACAACCACAACCTCGCAACCTGGCTCCAGGACGCCGGTTACCGGACGATCCACATCGGCCGCTTCCTCAACGCCTATGGGGGGACGGACGGGCCCGACTCCCCGGAGACCGTCGTCCCGCCCGGATGGGACGACTGGGAGACCGACGCGACCTACAACTCCGGTCTTCTCTACTACGGCTACACGCTCAACGTCAACGGCGCGATCGAGGGCCCCTTCGGTAATCGCGACTATGCCGCCTTCGCCGACAAGGATCCGATCGGCTGCGATGCCGCGGCGCTTCCCGATGTCCCCTGCAACAACTCCACGGATGCGTTCACCCAGCGTGCGGTGGCGCAGATCCAGGGCTCCGCACCGGGCAGGCCCTTCTACCTCCAGGTCGACTACAACGCGCCCCACGGGGACATCGTCCCGCCGATCGGTCCAGAGCCCGCGCCACGCCACTACGACACGACCCTGAACACCCCGGTGCCTCGGCCGCCAGGCTTCAACGAGGGCGACATCTCCGACAAGCCGAGCTTCATCCGCGACAAGGCCGACCCGTTGACGGCTCAGAACGTCAACGTGATCCGCCGCGACTATCGCAAGAGCATCGAGTCTCTTCGCTCGGTCGACGATGGGGTGAAGCGGATGGTTGACGCGCTGCGAAGCGCCGGGGAGTTGCGCAACACGTACGTCTTCTTCATCTCCGACAACGGCTTCTTCTTCGGTGAGCACCGGCTCGAGCGAGCCAAGCTGCTGCCGTATGAGCCGGCTGCACACCTGCCCCTTCTCGTGCGCGGCCCGGGGATCAGGGCCCACTCGCGCTCGAACGAGCTGACGGCGAACGTTGACCTCACACCGACGATCGTGCGCCTCGCGAAGGCAGAGGCAGACCGGCCCTTCGACGGCCGCTCCCTGCGCCCCTACTGGACGAAGCCCACGTTGCGCACACGGCGCCCGATCCTGCTCGAGTCCTTTGCGGACGCCACGAACATCGACGGGGAGGGAGATCCCGACCGCTCGTCCCGGGTCGGTCCCTCCGACCGCATCGCAGCGCCGACCGAGAACTACCTCGGGGTGCTCGTCGGCCCCTACAAATACATCGAGTACCAGACTGGTGACGCCGAGCTGTATGACCTGAGCCGGGACCCGAACGAGACGAACAACCGGGTCACCGACCCGCGCTTTGACCGCGTTCAGCGGATCCTGAGGATCCAGCTCAACCGGCTGGAGGGATGCCTCGGCCCGAAGTGCAAGTTCGTGAGTCGCCGGTTGCCGAAGCCGGGGTCGCGGCGGTAGCTGTCGGAGCTCGAGGCGGCGGAGCCAACGCAAAACGAGCCGGGCCCCGCGGGGCCCGGCTCGCCTGCTTCTGACCTGCTGGGGCTCGGGCGGCCCTACTGCTGAGCCCTCAGCGTGACGCTGTTTGC
>JBBSQE010000137.1:0-8921 GCA_038258095.1 Solirubrobacterales bacterium
ATGTCCTCCTACTACTACGTGCTCGACGCCGAGAAGGTCGCGGTCCACGCCTCCGGCGGCGAGGCCGACCGCGTCGAGGCGACGGTCATGGAGGTCGGCGAGGGAATCCTCGGCCAGGACTTCGAGCCGAAGCCCTCGCCGGCGGTCTGCTCGTGGTGTGACTACCGGCTGATCTGCCCGGCGGCGGAGACTTAGTCCCGATCTTGCGGTCGTTGAACCTTTTCTGTCGTCCCAGCGACATCAAGGGTTCAATCGTCCCGTGGGCTCAGCCGTCGTCGCCGCGCTGGCGCAGGAACTTCTGGAAGTCGCGGGCGATCGTGTCGGCTGAGGGGATGTCCTCCCCCTCGTCCTCCAGGCCTTCCGCCTGCTCGGACTCGATCCTTGCGACGAGCTCCTCGATCTCCGGGTTGGCGGCGACCGCGCGGCCGACCTGCTCCTCGTAGCTCTCGGTCTCGTCCTCGAGCTCCGATGCATCGACGACGACGCCGGTCAGGCCCTCCAGGCGGCGCAGGAGGGCCAGGGCAGCCTTCGGGTTCGGGACCGCGGCGACGTAGTGGGGGATCGCGGCCCAGAGCGACGCGGCGGAGATGCCGCGCTTGGCGCAGGAGTCGTGGAGGACGCCGGTGATGCCGGTCGGGCCTTCGTAGTTGGAGCGCTGAAGATCGAGCTCGGCGACGAGAGCGTCGTCGGAGGCAAGGCCGGTGATCGGCACGGGAAGCGTGTGGGCGACCTCCGCGATCAGCGCCCCAAGGGTGATCACCATCTCGACACCGAGGCGCTCCGCCGCGTCGGCGAAGATCTCCGAGAAGGTCCGCCAGCGCAGATTCGGTTCCGTGCCGTCGAGCACGACGAGGTCGCGATCGGCGTTCGGCGCCCGCACGACCAGGAGGGTGTTCTCGGGCCACTCGACGTGGCGGCTCTGGCCGTCGATCAGCGTGACCGCCGGGCGGTTGGCCTGAAAGTCGAAGAACTCCTCGGGATCGAGCTCGGCGATCACCTCGGCCTCGAGGGATCCGGTCAGGCATTCGACCGCGGTCGACGCCGACGCGGCAGCGTCGTTCCATCCCCGAAACGCGCAGACCATGACCGGCTTGCGAAGGCGCGGCGGATCGGATTCCCAGGTGAGTGCATCCACCTCTCTGAGCGTAGACGATGCCTCCACCACCCCCCGCGGGCGTGTCCGCTCGAAACGACAGGATGAAAGGGTGGAAGCGTCCCCGAAATTGCACGCGGTCGAGCCCGAGCCCGTTCGCATCGCCGAGCTGACCCACGGCGCCCGGTTCGACGGCAAGTTCGCCTGCGTGCGCAAGGACCGGCTGACCGCGAAGAACGGCAGCCCCTACCTGGCCCTGGAGCTACGCGACCGCAGCGGGACCATCCCGGCGCGGATCTTCCGCGACGCGGATCGCATCGGCGCCCGGTTCGAGCGGGGGGACGCGGTCCGCGTCCGCGGCCGGGCCGAGCGGTTCCGCGGCGAGATCGTCGCGGAGATCGAGGAGATCGCGAAGCTCTCCGACGGCCAATACGACCCGGCCGACTTCCTGCCCACCGCCTACCGCGACCCGGAGGAGCTCGAGGGCTTTATGGAGCACCTCACCCGCGAGGTGCACGACCCGGCGCTGCGCGGGGTCGTCGAGCGCGTCCTCTTTGGCGGCCCGACCGCCGATGGGTTCCGCCGCGCCCCCTGCACCCGCAACTCCCATCACGCCTACCTCGGGGGCCTGATCGAGCACACGGTCGCGGTGGCGACGCTCGTCAGCGAGGTCTGTGTCCTCCACCCCCGCCTCGACTCCGACCTCCTGATGGCATCGGCCCTGCTCCACGACGTCGGCAAGACCCGCGAGTTCACCTACGGCGCCGACATCGGGATCTCCGACGAGGGCAGGCTGCTCGGCCATCTGCAGCTCGGAGCCGAGATCATCAGTGCCGCAGCCGGGGACGTGGCACCCGAGCGCCGGGCCGCGTTACTTGCCTGCGTCTTGTCCCACCACGGTCCAGAGCCGCTGCGGGCCAGGACATTCCCCTCGCCCGAGGCGGTCGCGCTCGCCCGCCTCAACTCAGTCGACGCCCAGGTCAAGGGCGCGCTCGAGCACGGGCTGCGCTAGCCGTCCGCGGGCGGCTAGGAGCCTGGGAACAGCTCGAATACCGATCTACGGAACGTCGCCGGGTCGATCGCCGGGAAGCGGTAGAGATCGGGCTCGATGCGTTCGAAGGTGTCCCGCACCTCTCTCGCATCGATCAACTTCGACTCCAGGAGCGCATGCACGTCCTCCCGGTCCCGCGAGTGGTTGCGCTCGGCCTTCGCGAGTGCCTGGGACACGAGATCGAAGTGGTAGAAGCTCGCCGCGCCCTCCGTGGTGATGTAGAGGCCCCGCTCCTCCCATCCGGGTTCGACCGGGATGAAGTCGAGGGGCGAGGCCAGCTCCACGTTGATCTGAAGGCTCTCCTTCAGATCGGGCAGCGCACGAAGAAGCGTTTCGCCTCCGGTGACGGGCACGAGATCGACATCAACCGTCGAGTCGCGCCACCCGACCAGGACCGCCGTGGTACCGCCGACCAGGTGCACCCGGGTGCCAGGCTCCGCGCTCCTCCCGAGCGTCGCCATCAGCCGCTCGATGCGCCGGCGGTCGGCTAGCTCGCGCATTCAGAGGCGCGCTCGAAGCTGACGAGCCGCCGAACCAGGGAGTTGTAGCGGCCGTGGGCGGAATCCGTTCCCTGCTCGGCAAGCTTCGCGTAGAGGCGGAGCTCGGGCTCGGTGAAGGGTGCGGAAACATCGAAACCGAGCCGCCCCAGGCGCGCGGCGCCGATTGAGACGAGGAAAGCGGCCTCGGTCTCCCGGTGCGCCTCCAGATCGGACAGCCCTCGTTCGATCACGTCTCCGAATGGCATGCCTTCGAACATGTCCCAAGCTTAGAACCCATCTCGACAGGTTCTTAGGCGTGGGACCTGATCACGCCGACCCTCCGACCCCTATCTATACATCTAGTCCTCCGCGGACGGACGGCGGCGGTCCCGCTTGCGCTGCGAGCGGATGCGTTTGCCGGCCAGGCGCCGCTCCTTGGCGCCGCGACCCGGGCGGGTCGGGCGGCGGCGCTTCGGGGTGTGGAGGGCGTCGGCGAGCTTGGAGCGCAGGCGCTCCAGGGCCAGATCGCGGTTACGGGCCTGGCTGCGGGCATCCTGGGCGACGGCCGTGGCCCGCGGGCCGATCCGGGAAAGGAGGCGCCCGCGCTGCGTGTCGCTCAGCGCCTGTGAGGCCTCGACGTCGAATACCGCCTCGATCCGCGAGGAAGTCACGTTGGCGTGCTGCCCGCCCGGCCCGGAGGAGCGGCTCGCGCGGATCTGGATCTCGGCAAGCGGGATGGTCAGCTGTTGATTCACGTGGAGCCGATCCGCCATGGGGTCACGCCTCCGGCTCGGTGCCAGCAGGGGAAGCCGCGGGGTCCTTCAGCGCCTTACGGGTCAGCTGGTAGGCCATGAACAGGGCGAGAGCGGCGAAGCCGAGTTCCAGGGCGCGCTCCGGAACGGCGTTCGACACGACGACGCCGATCACCACGCCGACCGGTGACAGCGCGCCGACCAGGATCGCGTCGCGCATCTGGACGTTGCCGTAGCTGCGCTGCCGGGCCGTACCGACGATCGCGACGAGGACGATCATCAGGAGCGATGTCGATTCGGCGTCGATCTGCGAGTAGTCGAGGACGATCACCATCGCCGGCACGAAGAGGATTCCCCCGCCGACGCCAACCAAACCGCCGACGAAACCGCCCGCCAGACAGGCGAGGACGATGAGGACGACGCCGCTCATAGGACCACCAGCTTGACCGCGACGAGGACGAGCAACGCCGCGAAAAGAAGTGAGACGGCCTGCTGGGAGATGCGTTGCTGGAGTGCGGTCCCGGCGACGACGCCGCCGATTGCGGGCACCGCAAGCCCGAGGCCGGTGAGCACATGGACGTTCCCGTAGATCCCGCCCTGCCCGAGGACGGCGAGAGTCGCGACGATGACGATCGCGGCGAGGCTCGTTCCCGTCGCCGAGCGGGGCTCATATCCGAACCAGAAGATCAGAAGCGGCACGAGCACCGTACCGCCGCCCACGCCGAACAGCCCGCTGAACGCACCTGCCGCGGTGCCTGTCGCCGCCAACTTCAGATTTCGGGAGGAGAGCACGGAGAGTCGCGATACTAGGGCCGATGCCGAGCGCGCCATCAGCCCAGATCCCAGGGCTCGTCGCACCGTTTCTCGAGAATCCCGCAGGCGCGGCCGTCCTGACCGACATCGACGGGACGCTGGCGCCGATCGTCGAGCGCGCCGAAGACGCGGCTATTCCGGCCGAGGCCCGCCGCCTGCTCGCGGATTTGGCCGGCCGTTACGCCCTGGTCGGATGCATCTCGGGCCGGCGCGCCGAGGAGGCGAAGAGCCTGGTCGGACTGGACGACATCGCCTACTCGGGCAACCACGGCCTGGAGCTGCTCCTACCGGGTGAGGAGCATGCCGCGCCGGAGCCCAGTCTCGTCGGACACCAGGGGGCTGCCGCCGACTACCTCCGTCTAGCTAACGATCGTTCGTTAGCTGACGCTGGTCTGCGGGTCGAGGAAAAGGGACCGATCCAGGCCCTCCACTGGCGCGGCGTCCCGGACGAAGCGGCGGCCGAGGCGCGGGCGCGAGCGATCGCGGCGGATGCCGAGGAGGCCGGTCTCGCCACCCATTGGGGACGCAAGGTCCTCGAGCTCCGTCCGCCCGGCGGCGCCGGCAAGGACCAGGCCGTCGCGGCCCTGCTGGCGGCCAAGCCCGTCAGCGCGGCCGCCTACGCCGGAGACGACCGCACCGACCTCGACGCCTTCCGGGCGCTGCGGGAGGCCGTTGCTCGCGAGGTGCTCGAAACGGCCCTCTGCGTCGGAGTCGATTCCGCCGAGGGGCCGCCGGAGCTCGCCGAGCATTCCGACCTGCTGGTCGACGGGACCACCGGCTGGCTCGAGGTTCTCAGGGCATTGGCGGCCTGACCCGTGCCCTACACCGACCTGCTCAGACTCACCGTCTTCCTCACCGGTGGCGAGGCGACCGCTCTTGCCGCGATCACGGTCCTCTCGGCCCAGCGCCACGCGGACTCGACGACGCTCCTCCTCGCGCTCGTGTGGTGGACCATCGCGACGATCGTCGGGATGGAGATGGGCCGGCCGAGGCGCGCGGCGGACACTATGCGGGAGCCGTTGGCCGCAGCCAAGACAGCGACCTCCCTGCCGCAGGAGTCCGAATCCGAGATCGCCCGCGGCCGGCTTTGGCCGATCGCGGTCTCGGTGGTCCTGATCGGGGGGCTGGGCATTTTCATCCCCAGCGTGGCGATGGTGGGCGCCGGCTTCGCGCTCCTGGTCGCCCTGGCCTGGCGAACCCGGGAGGCGGCCGTGCTCGGAATCGAAGAGCGCGACGGCGTGCGGTTCTACGTCAAGCCGAGCTCCGCCCTGAGGCCGATCGAGCTGGTGCGCACCCCGGGCCTGACCCGCGACCGCTGGGGCCCCGGGCACCCGCCGCCGCCGCCGGCCGGCTGACGGCCCGGTCGATCGATTGGGGACTTACCGCCCCCAGGACGGCGTCAAGTCCCCAGTCAGTCGAGGTTTGCGGTCAAATGGCCAGGCGCGAGCAGCCTCACGGTCACCATGCGACCCGACCTGCAAGCCGCCTTCGAGACTTCAACCCTGAGTCCCGGCGAACATCGAGCCCGCACTTTCGCAGTCGCGTGGAGATCCCCGTGGAGTCGGTGGTCGGCCGAAGGCCCCGCACCAACACGATCGGTGATCCGAACGGGCCCAGCGCCGCCTTCCACTCCACGTCGGGGGAAGGACCAGCCCCAACTCTGCGCGGCTCTCTTGTCGGAGAGCGCAGGCAGGACCGGATACGGCAGCGCCCTGCCTGCGTCCGCCACTTTCGTGTAGGCCTGAGGGCCTTCGAATGGACCGATCCCCTCGGCATCTTCGATGCGCCTCCAAGCGGTGAACTGAACCAGGTGCGGCCCATTATTCGCCGGCGGGGCGAAGGGAGGGACACGACAAGGGCCACGGCGACCATCGGCAGGAGGCCCAACCTTCTCCTCGGGTGCGTGGGGGCGTTCCCAGCTCAGCGCTTGCGCGACTTCTTGAACTCGCGCCAGCCTCGCGTATTGGCCACATCCGCCTTCGTGAGCCAGGCGCGGCGGGCCGTTGCGATCCCGTACTCCATGTTGACCAGGGTGTCAGTCCCGTGGGCGTCGGTGTTGATTGCGATCGCCACCCCGGCGTCGGCCGCCAGCCGGGCGTGGTGCTCGGAGAGGTCGCGGCGGTTCGGGTTCGCGTTGATCTCGATCATGGTCTTGGTCCGGGCAGCCGCCTCGGCGACCTTCTCGATGTCGATCGGATATGGCTCGCGGCGCCCGATCAGCCGTCCCGTCAGGTGGCCGATGCAGTCGACGAGCGGGTTCTCAATGGCCTCGAGCACGCGTTCGGTCATGAACTTCTCCTGGTCTGAGAACGACGTGTGGACGCTCGCGACGACCCAATCGAGCTCGGCGACCAGCTCGTCCGGATAGTCAAGCCCGCCGTCGGTGCCGATGTTGATCTCCGATCCGGAGAGAAGCCGGAACCCCTTGACTCCCTTGTTCCACTCGCGGATCTCCTCGATCCGCTTCTCGAGCATCTCCGGGGTGACGTGGTTGCCAAAACCGTGCGTCGCCGAGTGATCGGTGATCGCGAAGTACGCGTAGCTGCGCTCCCGCGCCGCCGACGCCATCTCATCGAGCGTGTTGCGCCCGTCGGAGAGCGTCGTGTGGGAGTGGAGGTCTCCGCGGATGTCTGAAAGCTCGATCAGGGCCGGCAAGGCCCCGTCCCGTGCCGCCCGCAGCTCGCCGCGGCCCTCCCGGAGCTCCGGCTCGATGTAGGAGTAGCCGAGGCGCTCGTAGACCTCCCCCTCGGTCGCACACCTGGTCAGCTCGCCCGACTCTGAGTCGAGGACACCGTGCTCGGAGACCGACAGCCCCCGCCCGACTGCCTCCTCGCGCAGCGCGATGTTGTGCGCGGCGGAACCGGTGAAGTGCTGGAGCAGGTTCCCGAACTCCTCCGGCGGCACGACGCGCAGATCAACCGAGACTCCGTTGTGGGTCTGCGCCCGCAGGCCGTTCGGCCCGGGCGTTCCCGCGGCGGCGATCAGCGGATGGGAGGCGAGGTGGGCCGAGAGCTCCGCGGGCTCCGCAGCCGTGGCGATGATGTCGATGTCCTTGCACGTCTCCGCCCGGCGCCTCGCGGAGCCGGCGATCTCGACCCGCTGGGCGGAAGGGTGCTCGCGCAGCGCCGCCGCCAGCTCCTCCGCGATCGGCAGCACCTTGGAGAGGAGCAGGCGGCCCGGGCCCTCGCCGGGTTCGCCGAGCCGCTCGAGCGAGGCGAGGATCCGCTCCTCCTGCTTCGCGCCGAGGCCCTTCAGCTCCCGGATCCGCTGCTCGGTCGCCGCGTCCGTGAGGTCCTCGAGCGTCGCAACGCCGAGCTCGTCGAAGAGCCGGCGCGCCGTCTTGGCCCCGAGCCCGGGAACGCGGGTGACGGCGATCAGCGTCGGCGGGAACTTCTCCTTCAGCCTCACCGCGGCGGGGATCTCACCGTCGTCGAGCAGGGCCTTGATCTTCGTCTCCAGCGTCGCGCCGACGCCTGGGACCTCCGTCACGCGGCCGCTTCTCGTCAGCTCCGCGATCGAAACGGGGCTTTCACGAATCGCCTTGGCGGCATTCGAGTAGGCCAGCACCCTGTACTTGACGGCCCCGTCGAGCTCGTATAGGACCCCGAGCTCGTCAAGAGCAGCGGCGATCTCGGCGTTCGTCATCACCGGCCGAACGCTAAACGTTCCATCAAGGCCGGTTCGGAGCCCCTCTCCCTCCCTACGATTACGGCGTGGCCACCGCCCTGGCAGAGACCTGGCTGATCCTGCCGACGTACAACGAGGCGGCCAACATCGAGGCATTCGTCGAGGCCGTGCGCTCCGAGCTCCCGCCCTCGCGCCGGATCCTGATCGTCGACGATTCCTCCCCCGACGGGACCGGCCGCATCGCCGACGGCCTCGCCGCAGCCAACTCGGATGTCGAGGTGCTCCATCGACCCCGCAAGGAGGGGCTCGGCCCGGCATACATCGCCGGCTTCGAGACCGCCCTCGCCGCGGGCGCGAGCCTCGTCCTCGAGATGGATTCGGACTTCTCACACGACCCAGCCGACCTCGGGCGACTGATCGAGGGGGCCCGGGACGCGGACGTGGTGCTCGGCTCTCGCTACGTCGAGGGAGGAGGGATCGAGGAGTGGAGTGCGGGCCGCCGCGTCATCAGCCGGCTCGGTTGCGCCTACGCCCGGTTCATCCTCGGCGTTCCGGTGCGCGACCTGACCGGAGGGTTCAAGTGCATCCGGGCCGAGGTGCTGCGCTCGATCGACATCGAGTCGATCCCCACCCACGGCTATGCCTTCCAGATCGAGACGACGTATCGGGCCCTGCGCGCGGGTTACCGCGTTCTCGAGGTGCCGATCACCTTCCACGAGCGCCGGGCGGGCGAGTCGAAGATGTCGCCGTCGATCGCGGCGGAGGCGGTCCTGAGAGTGCCGCTGATGCGCCGGCGGGCATCGCACACCCCGTCCAGCTAGCTGAAGCCCGAAGTCATCGGGACATCGTCGCGCCGCACCGATCACGGAGTTTCCATGAATCCGCCAGCCCGGCCCTATATCGTCACCCGAGGGCCTCGGCACCACAGTTGAGGGCCTTACTTCATTTTGTATAGTATTGGGAGTCTGTTCAAACCCACCGACCAGGAGACGACAGTGTCAGGCAAGCTCACCGATGTGACCGACGCAACCTTTCAGTCCGATGTTCTCGAGTCAGACAGCCCCGTGCTCGTCGACTTCTGGGCCCCCTGGTGCGGCCCCTGCCGC
>JBBSQE010000138.1:0-8789 GCA_038258095.1 Solirubrobacterales bacterium
CCGGATATGTCTGGGGAGGGTTGTCGATCGCCGACCAGCGAAGCGAAGCGCAAGCGTTCCCATGCTCAGTCAAGGGTGTCAGCGGAGCAACTCTCTCCCCTTCACCCGGCTCCTCGGCACGCGGAGTCCGCGGCGTCTAGGGTCGGGCCGTGGAGCTCGTGCCGACCATCTTCTCGACGGGCTGGGCGTCCGGCGTCAACGCCTATGCGACCGTGCTTCTGCTGGGCCTGCTCGGTCGCGCGGGTGTCGGCGATGTGCCGGACGAGCTGACAGGGGACACCGTGATCATCGGGGCTCTGGTGATGTATGTCGTCGAGTTCGTGGTTGACAAGGTGCCCTACCTCGATACGACCTGGGACATGATCTCGACCGCGGTGCGGCCGGCGATCGGCTCGGCGCTCGGCGTGCAGTTCGCCGATCAGGACACGGCGAACGCCGTGCTCGGCGGAATCGGGGGAGGGGGCACGGCGCTCGCGAGCCACGGCGTCAAGTCGAGCCTGCGCCTCGTCGTCAACACGTCTCCGGAGCCGTTATCCAACATCATCATCAGCCTGCTCGAGGATTTCGCGGTGGCTGGGGTCGTCGTCTTGGCCGTCGAGCACCCGGTGCCGGCGGCGATCATCGCGGCGCTGCTCCTGGCGGCGGGTGTCGCCCTCGTGTTCCTCCTGTTCAAGCTGATCCGCCGGGCCTACGGTAGGTGGAACGAACACCGGACGAATCGAAAACGCCACCCTCTTGAGGGCAGTGCGCGTGGGGGTCGCCCGTCACTCCCCGCGAAAATTCAGTCCTCGAAGAGCGCGTAGCCGTACTCGCCGCGCCGCAGCGCCAGCTTGGCGATCGCGGTCATCCGCTCATCGTCGTTTGACTCGACCTGGTCGAGGACGGCCTCGACGCGGGCGGCGGCTCGGGTGCAGAAGGTGTCGGCGATGTAGAGCTCCTGCCCGGAGACCTCGACGCCCTGGTCCTCGAAGATCGAGGTGACGCGGGATAGCAGGGCGACCTGGGCGTAGATGTCCGAGATCGCGGAGGAGAGGCGCTTCTGGTGGTACTGGCGCTCGACGATCTCCTTGCGATGCTCGCGGAGGAGCTTCTCGGTGACGTCGCGCAGGCGGGCGACCTGATCGGAAACGCCGTCTGAGTGCTTCTCGAGCTCCGGGTGCGCCCGCGTGATCTTGTCCGGCCGGACCTCGCGCTGGATCCGCCCGCCGACGTAGTCGGCGAGGACTCCGATCGAGCCGATTGGGTCGTTCAGGCCGAGGGACCCCAGCTCGCCGAGCTTGTCGCCCAGCGGTCGCATGCCGGTCAGCGCGATGAAGGCGCGCATGACGTCGTTGGCACCCTCGAAGATCGGGAAGATCCGGATGTCGCGCAGGATCTTCTCGTAAGGCTCGGTGCGCATGTAACCCTCGCCGCCGCGCAGCTGCATGGAGCGGTTGGCCGCGTACCAGAGGAACTCGGTCCCGGAGACCTTGCAGATCGCCGACTCGAGCGAGTAGTCGGGCACTTCCTGGTCGACCATGCCGCAGGTCAAGTAGGTCATTGACTCCAGCCCGAACAGGTAGGATGTCATCCACGCGATCTTCTCCTGGACGAGCTCGAAGTCCGCGATCGGCCTGTCGAACTGGTGGCGCTCCTTGACCTGGTCGATCGTCAGGTCGAGGAGCTGCTTCGCGGCTCCGACCGAGCCGGTGCCGAGGCTGAGGCGCCCGTTGTTGAGGATGTGCATCGCGATGTGAAAACCCTCGCCCGGCTCGCCGAGCACGTTCTCCTTCGGGACCTTCACGTCCTTGAAGTAGAGGCGGCGGAGATCGTTTGCCCGCAGGCCCATCGTGTCGTAGCGCTCGCCGACCTCGAAGCCGTCCATCCCCTTCTCGAGGATCAGTGCGATGTGGCGGTCCTTGCCGCCGACCTCGGCCCGCGCGAAGGTGACGAAGACGTCGCCCTTGCTGCCGTTGCCGATGTAGCGCTTCTCGCCGTTCAGAACCCAGGAGCCGTCGGGCTGCTCAACGGCGCGGGCCTTCAGCGCGTAGGCGTCGGAGCCCGCGTCGGGCTCGGTCAGCGCGAAGCCCGCGAGCTTGCGCCCGATCGCCAGGTCGGGCAGATAGCGCTCCTTCTGTGAGTCGGAGCCGAAGATGACGATCCCCTTCATGCCGATCGACTGGTGGACCCCCATTACGACGGAGAGCGTCCCGTCGATCTGGGCGAAGGTCTCGAACACGCGGCAGTAGCCGGTCTGCGAGAGACCCTGGCCGCCGTATTCCTCGGGTACGTAGAGCCCACAGAGCCCGGCCTCGCCGAGATCGCGAACCGTGCCGTCGCCGATCCAGCGATCCTCTTCCCACTGGCGTGGATCCCACCCCTCGGCCAGTTCCCGAAGGGCTGCGTTGAGGCTCCGGATCCGCTCCTGCTCGGCCTCGACGGGCTTCGGGAACGGGAAGACCATCTCGTCGTGGATCTCGCCGAGGAAGAGCGACTTCGAGAAGGAGGAGACCTCCTCCTCCGACGCCGCTCTCTGGTGTGTCTCTGCGGCCTCCACGGGTGCCCGGACCCTACCCGGCCCGCGTCGCGGGCACCGTAGGCTGGAGCCTCCTCACTCGATCTCCTCGACCCGGTCGGCGATCAGCTCCGCCAGCGCCAGGGCGGAGGTGGCGGCGGGAGAGGGTGCGTTGCGGACGTGGATCGCCCGCTCCGTGTTGTGGACCACGAAGTCGTCGATCAGCCGCCCGTCGCGCCCGAGGGCCTGGGCGCGGACGCCGGCCGGGCCGCGGGTCAGGTCCCCAGGGTCGAGGGAGGGGATCAGCCGCGCCGCCTCTTGCGCGTAGAAGCCGCTTCGCGAGCGCCGCAGCTCGAGCATCCCGGCCCGGCGGTGGCGGCGCATCATCTTCCAGGTGCCGGGCCAGCGGAGCGTCTCGGCGAGATCGCCCGCGCGCACGTCGCGCAGCCGGTAGGCCTCACGCCCCGGGGCGAGCAGAGCGGTGGGCCCCACCAGCACGTTCCCGTCGATCCCCCGGGTGAAGTGCGGGCCGAGGAACGGCAGGTCGGGGTCCGGAACCGGGTAGACGCTGGCGCGAACGAGATCCGCGTGCTCGGGGCGCAGCCGCAGGTAGGCGCCGCGAAAGGGGACGATACGTGGGTCGGCAGGCGCGCCGGCGTCAACCGCGAGCCGATCCGAGTGGAGGCCGGCGCAGAAGACGGCCGCCGCGGCCGTGACCGAGCCGCCCTCGTAGCGGACCCGGACGCGCCCGCCCGCGGGCCCGGACCCGACGACTCGCCGCCCGGCGTGGATCGTCCCACCCATCCTGTCGATGTCCGCGGCGTAGGAGCGGGCGACGGTCGCGAAGTCGACGACCCCGGTCTGTGGCGAATGAAGGCCCGCGACCCCGCGGGCATGCGGCTCGATCTCCTCGATCTGGTCTGGCCCGACGTGAGCCAGGCCCTCCACGGAGTTCGCGTGGCCGCGGCGCTCCAGATCGTCGAGGCGCGGCATCTCTTCCTCCTCCACCGCGAGGATCAGCTTCCCGTCGCGGCGATAGGGGATCTCGCGCTCGTCGCAGTAGTCGTAGAGCGCCTTGGAGCCCTCTACGCAGAGCTTCGCCTTCAGCGAGCCGGGCTCGTAATAGATGCCGGCGTGGATGACTCCGCTCGAGTGGCTCGTCTGGTGCGCCGCGAGCCGCTTTTCCGCCTCCAGCAGGCAGAGCCCGGCGATCGGCCGGCGCCGCAGCAGCTCCCGCGCGACCGCCAGCCCCAGGATGCCCCCGCCGACGACCACCAGGTCGCACTCGCGCGGTGGCTCGGCCGACGTATCCATCTGCTCAGGCACTCTAGGCATGCCCACCCCCGTCACGCCCGCATAGGTTCCACGTCTGGCAGCGCCCGAATAGGCTCCACCTGTGGCCGCAGCCGACGCCGACTACCTCCGCCTCGCCGGGTTTCGCGAACGTGTGGTTGGCCTCCACCTCGATCTGGCCGAGCCCGGTGGCGGGCTCTTCCTGCCGCTCGGGGACTGCACCGCCGGGGACGAGACCTACGGGGCCGGGCGCTACCTCACCGACACGATCAAGGGCACCTTCGGGGGCGACCTGGAGCTCCCGGAGCCGGGCGCAGATCATCTCATGCTCGATTTCAACTATGCCTACAACCCGTCGTGCGCCCATGACTCTCGCTGGGGATGTCCCCTGGCGCCGCCGGAGAACCGCCTGGATGAGCCGATCCGTGTCGGAGAGAGGACATATCCCCATGAATGATCTGATGACCATGACCTACGCGACGGATGGCTCCGTCGCGCGGATCACCCTCGACCGCCCGGAGCGGGGAAACGGGATCACGAATGCGACGCCGCGAGAGCTCAGCGAGTGCGTCGAGCGGGCGAACCTCGACCCCGCCATCCACGCGATCGCGCTTGCCGGCAACGGCAGCGGATTCTGTGGCGGCTACGACCTCGTCGCCTCGGCCGAGGGCGAGATGGCCGGGGCCGATGGAGTGGGTGACGGCGATGCACCCGCGGGCTCGCCGGTGGACCCGGCCGTCATCGCGGCGAACCACGCGCCGGAGTCGAACTGGGACCCGGTCACCGACTACCAATTCATGTCGCGAAACGTCCGCGGCTTCATGAGCCTCTTCCACTCCGAGAAACCCGTCCTCTGCAAGGTCCACGGCTACTGCGTCGCCGGTGGGACCGACATGGCCCTCTGCTCGGATCTCCTGGTCGTCGCCGACGACGCGAAGATCGGCTACCCGCCGGCCCGCGTCTGGGGCTCGCCGACCACGGCGATGTGGGCGCACCGGATCGGCGTGATGCGGGCGAAGCGCCTGCTCCTGACGGGCGACTCCCTGACCGGAGCCGAGGCGGCGGAGTGGGGGCTGGCGACGGAGTCCGCGCCGCCGGCGGAGCTCGACGAACGCTTCGAGGCGCTCCTCGGCCGTGTCGCCCGGGTGCCGATCAACCAGCTCGTGATGATGAAGCTGCTGACGAACCAGACCGTCCTCGCCCAGGGCATCCAGGCGACCCAGGTCCTCGGCACCTTCTTCGACGGCATCGCCCGCCACACCGAGGAGGGGCACGGCTTCGTCCGCAGGGCCACAACGGAGGGCTTCCGCGAGGCGGTGCGCGAGCGCGACGAGCCGTTCGGAGACCATGGTCTCGGTGGGCACGGCGTGGGCTGAGGCCCCGCGGCTAACCTGCGCCACCGCATGGCCGACCTCTCGCAAGTCACACCGGACGACGCGCGCGCGTTCCTCCCCGGCACGTTCCCCGGTGATCTCGGCATCGAGCCGCTCGAGATCGAGGACGGGCGTGCGCTCGGGCGGATCCTCGTCGACCAGCGCCACCTGCACCCGGGCGGCCTGGTCCACGGCGGCGTATGGACCGCGCTTGCCGACACCGTCGCGGCCTGGGTCACCTTCCGGGCGATACCGGCCGGGAGCAACTTCTCAACGATCGAGCTGAAGCTGAACGTCTTCGCCGCGGGGGCTCCCGGCGATGAGCTCACCGCGACCGCCACGCCCCTGCACGCCGGCAGGACCACGGTCGTGGTCGAGGTGCGGATCGACCGCACCCCTGCGGGTGGGGGCGAGCGGCGGCTGGCGGCCAACTTCGTCGCCACGCAGTTCGTCGTTGCGCCCAGCTAGCGGAGACCTCCCGACCCGGCGTCCTCGGAGGGCCTCCCGACCTCCGAACCTGGGAACGGTTGCGGGTCCCTGAATCTCCCGCCATCGACAAGCCTCCCCAGGCATATCCTGGGAACGGTTGCAGGTTGCTCGCGCTCGGCGACAACGACAACCGTCCCCAGGTCCACTCGGCAGAGCCAGACCAGGCTAGGCCCGGCCTCGGCCTCGGTCAGCAGTCGGCCGAGGCGGTGAAGTCCGCGGCGAGGCACACCCGCCCCCCGCCCGTCACCGGCGGGGTAGGAAACGCCGCGCGGCCCGCGCGGCCCGCCCCGCCGAATCGCGGATGTCGATCGGCGCGATCTCTGCATCGTGGCCCTGGAGATCCGGCGACTCCAACCGCTGGATCTGGGGGAGCCGCCAGAGGGCACTCGCGAGGACAAGCCCCGCCGCGGAGGACAGGAGGGCCAGGAACCACTGCCCCGCGGTCAGCAGCTCCATTTCGAAGAACTGGCGAACCGGCGCCGCCGCCAGGCCGAGGGCGAACAGGGCGCCGAGCCCGGCCACCATCGCCAGCATGTAGCTCTGGATGGCGATGCTCTCGCGTCCGGGCCCGCGCTCCAAGAGCAGGACGAAGGAGAGCCCGAGGACGATCAGCGTCGTGGTCGCCGCGGTCCGCCCCTCGTTCAGGGTGCCCGCGAAGACGGTGTCGACGAGGAAGAAGGAGAGGATCGACGCGATGGCGATCGCCACACCGGCCGGCACCGCGAAGGCCGCCAGCGAGCGCAAGAGCCGCCCGCGGTAGAGCGGCCCGTCAGAGGGCGCGAGGGCGAGCACGAAGGACGGGATTCCGATCGTCAGGAGGGCGGCGATCGTGAGGTGTCGGGGGAGGAAGGGGAAGGCGAGGCCAGGCACGGCGACGAGGACGATCAGGGCCGCGGCGTAAACCGACTTCGTCAGGTAGAGCCGCCCGAGCCGGTGGACGTTGCGGGCGATTCGCCGCCCCTCGCCGACCGCCTCCGGGAGACGCGCGAACTCGTCGTCCATCAGGACGACGTCGGCGATCCCCTTCGTCACCTGCGCGCCGGAGCCCATGGCGACCGCCATCCGCGAGCGCTTGAGCGCGGGCACGTCGTTGACCCCGTCGCCGATCATCGCCGTGTAGTAGCCGGCGTCGGAGAGCGCGCCGATCAGCGCCTTCTTCTGTTCGGGCTTGATCCGGCAGAAAATCGTGTTCTCCTCGGCGGCCCGGGTCAGACCGGCCCTGTCCTCGGGAAGCTGGGAGCCGTCGATGACACCGACGTCGCTGGGGATGCCGACCGCGGCGGCGACCGCGGTCACGGTCTCACGCGCGTCGCCGGAGATCACCTTCAGCGCCACGTCCTCGTCGCGCATCACCTGGATCGTCTCGGCGACGTCGGCGCGCAGGCTCTCCTCGAGGACGACGAGGGCGCGCGCCCGGAGCCGCGGTGGGGGTTGCGCCGATGGGTCGCGGGGCAGGGCGCCTTGTGCCTCGCCGAAGGCGACGACGCGACGCCCGGCCTGGGTTTCCTCCCGCAACCGCTCCGCCAGGTTCGGAGAGAGCTCGAGGGAGCCGGCCTGCGCGAGCACGTCGGGAGCGCCCATCACGTAGCTGGTCGCGCCGCCCGATCCGTTCATCGTCAGGCCGCTCCACTTCCACTCCGAGGAGAAGGTGACCTCGGCGCCGACCTTCTCGGCCTCGGCGGGGTAGCGCTCGGCGATCGCCTCCAACGTGCGGTTGCGGTCTCCGGCGCTGGCCGCAAACCGGGCGAGAGCCCGCTCGGCGCAGTTGCCCTCGGCCCCCTCGGCGGGGATGACGTCGCGCAACGCCAGTTCGCCGTCGGTCAGGGTGCCGGTCTTGTCGACGCAGATCGTGTCGACTGAGGCCAGCGACTCGGTCGCGCTCATCTGCTGGATGAGGGTCCCGTTCTTCGCCAGCCGCACCGCTGCGACGGCGAAGGTGACGCTCATCAGCAGGACCAGACCCTCCGGGATCAGGGTGATCAGGCCCGCCGTGGCGGTCTGCGCGGCGTCCTTGATCGGCGTGTTGCGGAGCTTGTCCCCGAGCAGCAGGATCGCAGCGAGCGGGATCATCACCCAGGTGCAGGCGAGGATCACGCGGTTGACCTCCTCCTGGAGTGGCGAGGGCGGGTGGCGGAACTCCTTGGCCTGGCCCGCGACGCGTCCCGCATAGCTTCGCTCCCGCACCGAGTCGACCACGTAGTAGCCGGAGCCGGAGATGCAGAACGCGCCGGAGAGCGCGCGGTCCCCGCGGCCCTTGCGCACCCCGTCGGCCTCGCCGGTCAGCACCGATTCGTCAACCGTGAGGCCGCGGCTGGAGATGACCTCCCCGTCGGCGACGAGCTGGTCGCCGGGGCCGACGCGTACCACGTCGCCCGGGACGATCTCGTCGCCGAGCAGCTCGGCAACCTGGCCATCACGGGCGACGTGCGCTCGCGGGGCGATGACGATCGCCAGCTCGTCCAGCGTCCGCTTCGCGTTCAGCTCCTGACGGATGCCGATATAGGAGTTCACGATCGCGATAAGCCCGAACAGCGCATCGGCGAACAGGCCCAGCGAGAGGACGAGGATGAAGAAGATCCCGATGATCAGGTTGAAGAGGGTGAGGACGTTGCCGGCGACGATGCTCGCCGTCGACCGGCTCGAGGTCTCGGGGGGCGGCCCGAGGTCGGCGAGCCGCCTGGCGGCCTCTGCGGAGGACAGCCCTCTCTCGGTGGCGCGGTCTGACACGGCTCCATGTTTACCGGGCCGGTAGATTGGACGGTCAGCACCCGGCGACCAGAAGGGGACTCAGATGCACTTCTACGACAGGATGGCCGGGCCGCACACCGGCGAGATCACGCAGTGACCGACCTCAAGCTCGGCATCTACCTCGGCTACTGGGGCATCGGCCCGGTCGGCGATGAGGCGCTCGAGGTCGTCAGGGCAGCCGAGAACGCCGGCTACGAGTCGGTATGGGTCGCCGAGTCCTACGGGTCCGACGTCGTCAGCGTCCTCGCCTGGCTGGCCCCGCAGACGGAGACGATCAAGCTCGGCGCGGCGATCATGCAGGTGCCGGCACGCCCTCCGGCCGCCGCCGCCATGGCGGGAGCGACGATCGACATGCTCTCCGGCGGGCGCTTCCTCTTCGGCTTCGGGCCGTC
>JBBSQE010000139.1:0-8701 GCA_038258095.1 Solirubrobacterales bacterium
AAGTCGCTGGCGCGGTCACTCGAGCTCGCGCGGCCCGGGCGGCTCAAGGCGGTGCGGGACGCGCTGACGGAGCTCGGCCTGGCGGCCGACTCGAGGGCCGAGGCGCTCTCGCCCGCTGAGTTCGCAGCACTGGCGGAAAAGCTCGAGGGCGGCGCGTAGGCTCGGATGCTAATCCTCGCCCCCGCAAAGCTGAACCTCTGCCTTTACCTGGCAGGGCGGCGCGACGACGGCCTGCACGAACTCTGCTCGCTGTTCGAGCCGCTCAGCCTCGCCGACGAGCTGGAGGTGACCGAGGGCGAGCGCGACGAGGTGGTGTGCCCCGCGCTAGAGGTCGAGAACCTCGCCGAGCGGGCGCTCGCGTCGCTGCGGGGGCTCGGCTGGGACGGCGACCCGGTGAGGATCGAGATCACGAAACGGATCCCGGTGGCGGCCGGCCTCGGCGGCGGCAGTGCTGATGCGGCCGCGGTCCTGCGTCTCGGAGGGCTTGGGCACCGCGGGCTCGCCGACGCCGCGCTGGCTCTCGGCGCAGATGTCCCGAGCCAGCTCGTCCCGGCGCTCTCCCTGGTCCAGGGAGTGGGGGAGGTCGTGGAGCGGCTGGCCGATCCGGAGCCACACGGAGTCGTGCTCCTGCCCGGCGGCGGCGGGCTCTCGACGCCCGAGGTCTTCGCCGAAGCGGACCGGCGCGGGGCGGGGCGGGACGAGCGGGATATCACGGGCATTCGCCTGGGGCTGCGGGCCGCGACGGCGTCCGGCGCGCATCCCCTCGAGTACACGGATCTGCTGATCAACGACCTCCAGCCGGCCGCGACGTCGCTGCGTCCCGACATCGAGGAGGCGCTGGAGGCGCTGACGGGTGCCGGCGCCGGTGCGGCGCTCCTCAGTGGCTCGGGGCCGACGGCATTCGGCCTCTTCGCCGACCTCGATGAAGCGACGCGCGCCGCGGGCAGAATCGACCGTCCCGACGCCATCGTCTGCGAGGGTGGGCGGCCAATTTGAAGCTTCCTGAGGGAAAGAACGCCAAGCGGCTGAAGACCGGCGCCATCGTCGCGGTCGTGGCGGCGGTCTACTACACGATCAGCAAGGTCGTCCCCCACGAGGACCTGCAGAAGCTCCTGCAGAGCGTCGCCGACACCCTGGGAGCGTGGACGTACCTGCTGGTCGGCGCGTTCGCCTTCCTCGAGACGGGCGCCGGTGTCGGCCTCCTCGTTCCGGGGGAGACGGTGATGCTCTTGGGCGGCGCCGTGGCCGGGCTCGGCGCGATCAACATCTACATTCTGATCGCGATCGCCTGGTTCTCGGCCTGGGCGGGCGACACCGCGAGCTTCTTCATCGGCCGCCGACTCGGCCGCGACTTCGTGCTCCGGCACGGTCCCCGCTTCGGAATAACCCACGAGCGCTTCGAGAAGGTGGAGAGCTATTTCGACCGCCACGGGGGGAAGACGATCCTGGTCGGGCGGTTCATCAGCCTGGTCCGGGCGCTGGCGCCGTTCGTCGCCGGGAGCTCGGGCATGTCCTATCGGTCATTCGTCCCCTACAGCGTGCTGGGAACGGGCATCTGGGCGAGCGCTCACATCCTCATCGGCTACTTCTTCAGCCGCAGCATCGACACGGCCGCCAAGTACGCGGGGCGCGGTGCATTCCTCCTCGCGACGCTGATCGTGATCGTCGTCGGCGTGGTGCTGGCGGTCCGGTATCTGCGCGAGGCCGAGAACCGGGCGTCGGCGGTCCGGTGGATGGATGATCACCGGGCGTCGCGCTGGCTCGCCGCGCTCGGCCGCAGGCTGCAGCCGCAGGCGCGTTTCCTCTGGGACCGGCTGACTCCCGGTGGGGAGTTCGGCCTCGAGGTGACGAGCGTCCTCGCCGTCGGAGCCGTCGGCCTCTTCATCCTCGTTTCCTACACGGTGATCGTCGTCGGCGACCCCGGGCCGACTCCCGGGGACATGACGGCAGCGAACATCGCCGGGGACCTCCAGACGGGCTGGCTGGTTACTGCCGCAAAGGTCGTCACCCAATTCGGCTCCGGGGCGGTGATCTGGCCGCTGACGGTGATCTGTGCGGCCTATCTCGGAGTGCACCGCCGCCGGCTCGAGACGGCGGTTCTGACGGCGGGAGCCGTCACCACCATCATTGCGGTGCACGTGATGAAGGCCTCGGTCGATCGCCCCCGTCCCGCGGGCGGCCTGGTGAATTACCTCGGGTCGTCCTTCCCGAGCGGCCACGCCGCCTACTCGACGACCTACGTCTGCCTGGCCGTGATCGTTGCGATGAGCCTGCGGGCGGGGGGCCGCCGGGGCACCGGGGTCGTCCTCGCGGGCATTGCCCTCAGCGCGATGGTCGGCCTCACCCGGGTCTATCTGGGCGTTCACTACATGAGTGACGTGAGCGCCGGTTGGGCTCTGGGGGCTTCTGCGTTCTCTCTCAGCGCGGGCGTGGCGCTACTCGTCGTCCGGTTGCGCGAGAATCCCGGGAATGGCTCAGCGGAGCGAGGAAACGTCCCGGTGACGGAGAAGGGAGCGCAGGCGTCGTGAGCCTTTCGGTCGGCGCGATCGAGACACAGATCTGGATAGTCGCCGCAGCCACCGTGATCAGCCTCGCGGCGTTCATCGGGCTGATCCTCATCCCGTCGCTCCAATCCTTCGGGCGGCCGTGGGAGAAGGTGGGCGCTGCGTTCCTGTCGATCTTCGTGCTCATCACACTGGTCATGATCGGCATCGCGGTGGGCGTCGCGCTCGTGCTCGACTTTCCGAAAGAGATCTCGGACCTCTTCAGCCAGGGGTGATGCCCTTCGGCCACGGCTGACGCGGTTCTAGTCGTCGCGTCTGCCTCGATCCCACCGTCCTGGGGATAATCGGGGGGATGCCGGCAGCCGAAGAGCCGCGACAGGACTCGACCGAAGGCGGATTCGCACAGCTCGCCGCGCTCTCGGACGCCGTCGAGTCCGGCGCCGGCCTGCCGGCGGTCTCCCGTGCCGCAGCAAAGGTCCTCGAGGCGAGTGTCGCGTTGATCGACCGCTCGAGCGCGGTGCTCGCGGTCGCCGGGGCATCGTCAGACCAGGAGCAGAAGCTGCTCGCCGGTGGCGAGGGGGTGGTCTCGATCGATCTGCGCGTGGCCGACAGCGTCGTCGGTGAGCTTCGCTATCGCTCGGTGAGCGATCCGGACCCGTCGATCGCGCGGATGGTCTCGACGCTGCTCGGGCTGGAGCTGGAGCGCGCGCGCTCGCCCGAGTGGGCATCCGAGGAGGCTGCCGCCGGGCTGGTGGTGGCGCTTCTCGCCCGCGAGGTGACCGACCGCGGGGACATCCTGGCCCGAGCGACGGAGCTCGGGGCTGACCTCGGCTCCGGCGCCGGGGTCCTCGTGGTCAGGGCGAATCCGCGCACTGCGCAGGAGGGAGAGTGGCGCTCGCGGGTCCTGACGCTTGCCGTGCGGGCTCTGCGGTCGGTGGGCCCGGGCGCGCTGGCGGCGCTCGAAGACCACGACGGCGCCGAGGTGTCGGTCGTCGTCCCAGCGGCTGACGACGACCGCCTCGTCCGCGCCGGAAGGGCACTGATTGAAGAGCTGGCCGAGACGCTGCAGGGCTTCCACGTGAGGATCGGGCGCAGCCGCCGGGCGACCGATCCGGTCGATCTGTACCGCGCCGGCAACGAGGCGAGGCTGGCGGTGAACGTCGCCGACGCGGAGGACATCGAGCTGCTCGCCTTCGAGGACACCGGGGCCTACCGTCTCCTCCTTCCGGCGATGAGCGAGGATCCGGCCGAGCTGGAGCGCTTCTATGCGGAGACGATCCAGCCTCTCTCCGGGTATGACGAGCAGTACGAGACCGAGCTGGTGCGAACGGTCGAGGCCTACCTCGACAACGACGGGAACGTGACCGCCACCGCGAAGCAGCTCTTTACGCACCGCCACACGATCCGCTACCGGCTGGAGCGTGCCCGCGAGCTGTGCGGACACGACGTGTCGGCTACCGAGGGCCGGGAGAAGCTCGGACTGGGATTGAAGGCGATGCGCGTGCTCGGCATACCGGCGCCGCGTGGGCCGGCGATGGAGCCGGGGGCGGGCGCCGGCAAGGTGCCCCGCAACGGCGAGGACTGACCGGCCTCCGGACGCTCGATCGGCCCGGCCCAGACGGGTCGGCTCCCGCTACTTCTACTTGCCCGCGCGCCTGACGGCGAGGCCGCGGAAGCCCTTCGCCAAGCCGGGGGTGCCCGGGCTGGCGACGATCACCTGGGTGCGCAGGTGCCGGTGGGTTCGGAGGTAGCGATGCGCCGCGCCGGTGAGGCGAAGGCTCACCCTCCTCGTCTGACCGGCCTTCGCCGTGAAGTTGCCGCGGGCGACGAGAATCCGTCCTCGCCTGCCCCTCCGCGGCACTCCCCTGACCCTGATCCTGGCGGCCGCGCAGGAATCAACCGACGCCGGGCAGGTGACCCGGAGGCTGAGGAACTTCCCGATCGCGACCAGCCGGCCCTTCGCGAGCCTGGTGCGGCCCTTCGTCGGGGTCGGCACCGGCCGCACATCGCCCGGATAGAAATGGGGAAGCGGGGCCTGGACAGCGCCGCCGGCCGCGCCGGGCTCATCGAGGACCGGGAGGCGAAGCTCCAGGTTCGCGACGGTCACGTTCTGCTGATCATTCGACGCCTGGCCGTATGGCGCGTCGTTCGGGAGCAGCTCCAGCTTGGCCACGTGGCCCTCGGCGAAGCGGTAGCCGTTGGGGTGGAGCTGGAAAACCTGGGTGACGGGCCGGGTGCTCGCCTGCGGGCGCCACAGGCCCCGCGACACGAGCGTGGCCATCCCGTCGGGGCCCACGTCGAGGAGCCGAGCGGCGACCTCGGAGCTCGCCCCGGGCATCGTGAAGTCCGCGATGACCGTGGGGGAGCCCATCAGCGTGTAGCCACCCGCGGGAGCCACGGGCATCCTGTAGCTCGGGACTCCGGCCTGATCGGCGCCGGGGACCTTCGCGCACGCTCCACCGCCGAAGATCGGGTCGAACGTGGATCCGAAGGACGCATCACCACCTGTCGGGGTGATCGTCTGGGCGGCGTCCGACGTCATCCGGACCTCGCCCGGATGGATCGCGTTCCACGACGGGGCGAAGTACGGACCCTCTGAGGTGGCCGAGTTCGGGCAGGCCTCGGTGATCGTCTCGACTCCGCGGAACGGGGTCGGGCCGTGCGGCGGCGTCGGAGGGCCGCCGCCATCCATGACGTAGTACTTGAACCAGTTGTTCTCGCGATCGGCGAGCTTGAGCACGTCGGCCGGCTTGTTCTGCCCGCGCGGGTGCCCGAAGTCCAGGTACATCAGCGAGATCGGCGCGTTCGGGTACTGGGCGTGGGTGCGGTTGTAGAAACGCAGCGACTCGTCGGCCGGGAACAGGTCGTCGGTCCAGCCGTTTGAGATCAGGAGGGGAGCCGGGGCGACCGAGTGGTCGATGTAGTACGACGAGTGGTGCTGCTGGATCTCGTTGAGGATGCTCTGGACCAGCGGGTCGCCGTCGTAGGGCTCGCCCTGGTCGAGGCGGGCCTTCCAGGCCTGGAGATTCGCGTCCGGATCTGTCGTGGAGCAGTAGGTTGAGCCGGGATCCGGGAAGGCGAACGCGGCACAACCGGAGGCATAGAGGCCGGTGACGAAGGACTGCTTCTGGACGCCGACGCGGCCGTTGTAAACGTTGTCGGTGACGTAGTCGAAGGTTCCTCCGCTGGGGACCAGCGCGTAGGAGAGGTCGGTCCAGGGGATCTCGGGCAGCGCACCCGCGAGGGTGATCGTCTGGCCGTTGTCCGGTCCGCCGGTGATCGTCCACGGGGCGTAGGTGCCGTTCGGGAGCATGATCCGGTTCTTGAGCGCCGCGAGAGCCATCGACTTGCCACCGCCGTAGGAGCCTCCGGTCGCCCCGATCCGAGCCGGGTCGACGAGTCCCTCGCCGACGAGCTCCGAAGCGAGGAACTGCGCATCGCGAACCTCGTAGCGGGTGTCCTGGAGGTGGTTGTAGCCGTTGGTGCAGGCCACGGACCCGAGGGCGACCCGAGATGCCTGGCTGCCGCAGGACTGGCCGAAGCCGCGGTCGGACTGGCTGTAGGTTGCGTAGCCCTGGTCGAGCCAGCGGTGCATCGAGGAGAGGCTGAGCTTCGAGCCACCGTAGCCGTGGAACATCATCACCAGCGGGTAACCGCCGGACGGCATCGGGAAGGTCGCCGGGTCGGGGGTTGCGAAGTTGACGTCGACCGGGGTCTGGCCGTCCCAGGTCTCGGTGACGCTGCGCGGAGAGGCGGAGCAGAAGTCCACGCCGTCGCCCTGGACGGTGCAGGGAACGTCCCCGCCGAACACGCTGGCCGGTGGGGCGGCACTTGCGCTCGGCGCGGCAACCAGGCCCGCGATGAGGGCGGTCAGGACCAAAAGCGTGCGCATCTCTCTCCGTTCGTTGCGTTCAACGTTCCCCGTGGGCGGAGAGGATGAGCCTCACTGCCCGAGTGGAGGATAACGGGGTTGGTTTCGGCCCGGCGCAGTTCGAGTCCGGAGGCTCGGTGCAGCATACAATCAAGCCTGCTTGGGGAGTCGGCTAATGGGAAGCCTCTGCCTTTTGGTGGCAGCTATCCAGGTTCGAATCCTGGCTCCCCAGTGGGAACTCCGTCCGGTCCGGCTGCGAACATGCGTTCGTGAAAGCGACACGGGATCAATTGACGCAAGCCGTCGCTGCTTCCTCGTCCTGGTCGGAGACACTGCGCAGGCTCGACCTTTGCCCCACCGGAGCGAACTGGAAGACGCTGAAGAAGTACGTCGGCATCTGGGGAATCTCGACCGCGCACTTCGGTGCCGGCGGAGAAGGCCGGCGTGGCGGCATCCGCCCGAAGAAGTCACTCCTCGAGTAGGTCGAGAACTCGACCTACTCGAGGAGTCATCTCAAGCACAGGCTGATCACCGAAGGACTGAAGACTGCACGATGCGAGCTCTGTGATCAGGGCGAGGTCTGGCGAGACAGGCCGATGCGGCTCATTCTCGACCACATCAACGGCGTCCGTGACGACCATCGAATCGAGAACCTGAGGATCGTTTGCCCGAACTGCGCAGCGACGCTGGACACCCACTGTGGACGCAAGAACAGGATTGCTCCCACGGAGAAGAGCTGCGAGCATTGCGGGAACTCCTATCGACCCCGGTACGCGCAGCAGCGGTACTGCTCGCAGAAGTGCGGAGTGCGTTGGGATCGCACCAAAGTCCGCGGGCAGGGAAAACCAGACAAGCGCAAGGTCGAGCGACCGCCTCGCGATCAGCTCCTCGCCGAGCTTGACGCCACGAACTACAGCGCGGTGGGCCGCAAGTACGGAGTGTCCGACAATGCGATTCGGAAGTGGGTCGCCCTCTATGAGCGGCAGGTCGATGTCGACGATGACCAGGGATCCTCGGAGGCCGAAGCTGCCTGAGGACCCGGGCGGGGCGAGTTATTCGTGTTATCCACGAGTAAGTCGCCCCAGCCTCTTCCAGGCGGTAGCGCCGGTGCACGCGCCCTGCCTTCCGGCACCTTCGGGCCTCTGAGCCTTACGATCCGGCCGTGAAGCCGACCGTCCTCGTCATGGCCGCGGGACGGGGAACGCGGATGCGTTCCTCGTTGCCGAAGGTGCTGCATCCCGTCTGCGGGCGTCCGATGGTCGCCTGGCCGATCATCGCCGCGCGGGAGGCAGGGGCCGAGCGTGTCGCCGTGATCATCTCACCCGATCGCGACCTGTGCGCCGGCCTGCCCCAGGGGACCGAGACCGTGATCCAGCCCGAGGCCGACGGGACCGGGGGCGCGGTGCGTGCCGCGGCCGACATCATCCGCGCCTCGGAGACCGTCCTGATCCTGTCCGGCGACCATCCGCTGATCTCGGCCGAGGCCATCGCGGGCCTGCTCGAGGCTCACACCGCCGCCGGGGCCGCTGCCACCGTCATGACCTTCGGGCTCGACGACCCGGGCAGCTATGGGCGCATCATCCGCGGCTCCGAGGGTGACCTCGAGGGCATCGTCGAGGCGAAGGAGCCCGGCGACGCGACGCCCGAGCAACTCGAGATCCGCGAGGTCAACACGGGCACATACGCCTTCGACGGTCCGGCGCTCGCCGACGCCATCGCGAGGATCGGCAACGACAACGCCCAGGGTGAGTACTACCTCGGTGATGTCCTGCCCCTGCTGCGCGGCGATGGCCACACCCTCGCCGTCCACCTCGTCACTGACGAGGGAGTGATGCTCGGGGTCAACGATCGCGTCGGGCTCGCCGAGGCCGAGGCCGCGGCGCGCAAGCTCGTACTCGAGCGCCACATGCGCGCGGGAGTCACGGTCGTCGATCCGAGCTCGACCTGGGTCGACGCCGGCGTCGAGCTCGGCGAGGACGTGACGCTCTTACCCGGCACCTCGCTGCGCGGGCTGACCGCCGCCGGCACGGGCTCGGTCATCGGCCCGCACTCGACCCTCGTCGACACGGTTCTTCACGACTCGGTCGAAGTCATCCACTCCTATCTCCTCGAGTGCGAGGTCCTGGCCGGCGCCAGGGTGGGCCCCTTCTCCTACATCCGGCCCGAGACCGTGCTGCGCGAGGGCTCCAAGGCCGGCTCCTTTGTCGAGATCAAGAAGTCCGACATTGGACCCGGGGCCAAGGTCCCACACCTCTCCTACGTCGGCGACGCCACGATCGGCACTGGCGCCAATCTCGGTGCCGGGACCATCACCGCGAACTACGAC
>JBBSQE010000140.1:0-8660 GCA_038258095.1 Solirubrobacterales bacterium
AAAACGGCTCGCGATCGCCTCTCAGGCACCCGATCGGCGGCTCCCGGGCACCCACACCCGACCCTGACCCACCGAGCGCCTCGCTGGGTCACCTCTTCACGGGTACTGCAAGATCGGGGTTAGACGACGAGCGGCTCGCCGACATCGGCGCTGTCGGTGCCGTCCGCCGGCCCCCCTCTGCCCGCGGCGGAATCCCTTGCCTGCTCCTCGAGGGCCTGCCGCACCCTTGCTCGCCGCTCGGCGCGCGCGAGGAAGACCGCCGGAATCAATGCCAGAGCGGTCAGTGCGAGCGCGAACCAATAGGTGTGGGCGAACGCCTCGGCGAGGGGAACAGCAACGCGCTCCCTCGCCGTGTCGGAAAGGGCGGCGCCCGATACTCTCCCCTGCGCGCCCTCACCAAGCGAGGAGATGATCCGGTTCTGGAGGATCACGATCAGAAGGGCCGCCCCGATCGAGCCGCCAACTCTCTGAAGGACGTTCAGGGCAGGGGTGGCGCGGGGGACCTGACGCTTCTGCAGCGTCGCGTAGGCCGCCGCCATCGCCGGCATCATCGCGCCGCCGAGGCCGATTCCCCGGAGGACGAGCGCGCCGCCGATGACCCAGTAGGAGGTCGTGGCGCCGACCTGGGTGAACACCGCCGTGCCGATCAGAAGGATCGTTAGACCGACGATCACCACACGTCCACCGCCGTAGCGATCGGTCGCGCGCCCGCCGATGTTCATCCCCACCGCAGCACCCAACCCCTGCGGCGCGATCAGCAGGCCGGCTATCAGCGGCGATTCGCCGCGGGCGATCTGGTAGTAGAGCGGCAGCAGGATCATCGACCCGAAGAGTGCGATGCCGGTGAGGAACACGGTCGCTCCCGCCGCCGCGAACCCGCCTGAGCGAAAGAGCCCGACGTCGATGATCGGGTGTCGCTGCCGCAGCCCGTAGATGACGAAAGCGCCGACCAGCATCAGGCCGATCAGCAGCGGAAGCCAGGCCGAGACGGCAGCCATGGTCCGGTGGGTGCCGTACTCGGAGATTCCGAAGACGACCAGGCCGGCACCGGGCGAGATCAACGCCAGGCCTCGCCAGTCGAGCGTGAGGCGATCCGCACCCTGTCCGGACGTCCGTCCCTCGGCCCGCTCGGCCGGGAGAAGCCTGCGGGCCAGCAGAAGCCCGATGATCCCGACCGGCAGGTTCACGAAGAAGATCCAGCGCCACGAGAGATGCTCGACGATCGCGCCCCCAAGGACCGGCCCGAGCACCGGTGCGAGGAGCATCGGTACGCCGACGACGCTCATCACCCGGCCCATGCGGTTCGGACCAGCCGCCTGCGCCAGGGTGATCATCCCGATCGGCATGATCATGCCACCGGCGAACCCCTGGAGGAAGCGGAAGCCGATCAACGATTCGGCGCTCCACGCTAGACCGCAGAGACCACTCGTGACGACGAAGCCACCGACTGACGTCATCCACACACGCTTGGGCCCGAAGCGCTCGGCGGCCCACCCGGTCAGCGGAATCGCCGTGGCAAGCGCGAGCAGGTAGCCCGTGCTGACCCACTGGATCGTCGAGAGGGGCGCGTCGAGGTCGACCCGCAGGGTCTCCAGTGCAACGTTGACGATCGTGGTGTCGAGGATCGACATGATCGCGCCGATGACGACGACGACCGCGATCCTCCGCACGTGCGGCGGCAGACGCTTCGAGTCTTCACCTGGCGCCGTATACGCCGGGGGGGCTCCGTTGGCAGAAGAGGGACTTTCCGGGCGGAGGCTCACCTACTCAAGCATGCTAAGGAACGCCCCACTCCGGCCCCGAAGATCGCCCCGGTTCCGCTTCTCGGAAGCAAGGCGCAGGATCGTCAGTAGACGACGACCGTCGTTCCGAGCTTCGCGAACCGGTACACGCGCTTCGCCTCGGGCGCCGGGACGCGAACGCACCCGTGGGACACCGGGTAGGGCGCCACGTCCGGATACTCGTGGAAGGCGATGCCCTGGTTGAAGTAGGACGCGTAGGGCAGCCAGGTGCTGAACGGCACCGACCACGACTGCAGCTCCTTGCGGAACACTGAGTAGGTGCCGGACGGCGTCTCGGTCCCGGGGCCGCCCGAGGAGGTGTGGATGGCGCGGACCACCTTGCCGCCCTTGACGAGAAGTGTCACGCCCTTGTCGCGGTAGACCTCGATCCGTCGCGATGGGCCGTTCGATGAGGGCTTCGGGCGGTGGGCCTTCGCCAGGGCCGCCTTGGTGAGCGGCCCGGCCACGCCGTCCCGGTCGAGACCCTGCCAGGCCTGGAAGGCAGTGACCGCCATCTGCGTCTGGTACCCGTAGACGCCATCGACCGCGTTCTTGGGGAGATAGGTGAGAGCGGCGAGGCGCTGCTGGATCTGCCTCGCCCCGGCCTGGCGGTCGCCCTTCGGCTTGCGGGCCGGCGGCGGCCCACCAGGGGGCTTCTCGTAGTCGCTGGTCGTCACGGTCGGCGCGCTAACGCCGCCGGAGATCACCTTGGCCGACCGGACGCCGTCGTACTGGCTCACGGTATAGACGACCTGACCGAGACGCGCGTCGAGCTCCTGCTGCTGCGCGACCGTCCGCCTCGAGGCTCTGGCGGGGATGCCCGCCGTGAATCGCGGTGTGACCTTGACGACGGCCTTGCCCGTCGGGGTCACGCGCAGGCCCTGCAGCGACGTACCACCGGGGATCGCGCTACGGGTGTCGTCGGACCCCTTCGCTTCTTGCGAGCTCGGTCCGGCCAAGAGCGCCTTCAGCGCCGGCGCCGGGGAACCGGCCGGGCCCGGCAGATCGCGCTCGACAGGCTGGAACTGCTCGCCGGCCGTGAAGTAGACGTCCACCGACCGATCACCCGGTTGAGCGCCGGTTGCGCCGGTCCCGGCGGTCGTCCCGGGGGCCCCGGATGAGGCTGTGTTTCCGGCAGTGCTTCTGTCGGTGCCGCTCGACCCACACCCGGCGGCGAGCACGGCGCAGGAACACAGTGCGGCGATGGTCACGAACCGCCTCAGCCTGAGGTCAGTCATCGGGTGAAGATAGGCCACGATGCTGCCCGCGCCGCCCGCGCCCAGCGCCGAACACGAGCCCGGCCTACTGCTCGACCCGGAACGATCCACGCATCAGCGGATGGATGCGGCAGAAGTAGTTGTAGGTGCCCGTCGGGAGGTTCGTGGGCGTCGTCCAGGTCTGGCGGTACACGGCCGGGGTGAACCTGCCGAGCTGGCCGGAGTCGAACTGGAACCGGCCGTCAGCGATCGGGTAGGCGATGCCGGTCGACCCGTTGCACGGCGCCGCGCAGGAAGTCAGCGAGTGCCAGATCTCCTGCGATGAATCGCCGCCGCCGAGCTCGAAGGTCAGCGACTGACCCCTCTTGACCACGGGCGGGCGATTGTTCGGCGCCGAGAAGTTGAGGTCGCCCTGCTGGTAGTTGAAGCTCGCGATCGAAAGCGGCTGGGAAACGGTGAGGGACTGGCCGTCCGGGAGCCTGCGGGCGTCGGGCATCTTCGTCGGGCGGCCGCCGTGGACCTCGTTCTCCGAGAGGTGCCCGTGCGTCGGCTTGCCGCGCCAGTCGACCTTGGTCCTGTACGGGTCCCTGCCCCCGGTGCCGTCGGCCATGTAGACGACCATGATGCCCATCGACTCATACCAGGAGGCGCGCTTGGTCTCGTATGTGGCCTGTATCTCGAGCATGTCGCCGGCATGCACCTGAACCCGCCAACCGGGCTTCGTGCCGGTCATGCTGACATCCCACGAGATGGGGCCCCTCGGCTCCCAGTACCTGGACTCGGACTTGAACAGGTGGGCACGGTTGCCGCGAACCTTCGGTGAGCGGCGCAGGCAGCGGACCCGCTTGCGCTTGCGGACGATCCGCCGGCAGTTCCGTCCCTCGTAGCGGGCGCCCGCGCGGTTCAGGTAGAGGTCTGTCGAGAGGCCACCGCTGTGCACATGGCCGGCGGTTGAGATCAGCACGCCGTCATGCTCGACCTGCCAGACGTTCTTGATGTTGCCGTCCGGATAGGGGTTGTCCTCGTCGGCGGGATAGACGAACTTGCCGTCCTTGCCGCCGGAGCCCTTGTGGACGTCGAAGACCGGGTAGCCGCTGTGGTTCTGGACGTCCATCCAGATCGGCTCGACCGGGATCATCCCCTGAGCCTCGGGGGCCGTGTCGGGGATGAAGTCGATCTCGTAGGTGATGTAGAGCTGCATCGGCTGCGGCTTGAGGTTGTGGATCATGTAGTTGAGGAGTAGCTGGTCGCCCGCCTTGTAGTGGTACCCGTAGCCCTTCGGGAAGGCGGTGATCGTCTTCTCCTCGCCGGATGCGAACATCCGCTCCCCGGCGGAGTTGTTCGTTGCGTCCCGGCGCGAGAGATTGATCCAGACGCCGTGGTGGAACATGACGCGGTCCGACCTCGGGACCGTGCCGTCCTCGAAGACGAGGTTGGGCTTGAAGCGCGTGATCCAGCCGTCGACGTCCGGTTTCTCGGTGATCAGCTTGTTGGAGATCCGGTTCTGACCCGGGGTCACGGCGAGCGGGCCGACTCGGAAGGTCATTCGCTGGACTCCCGGATAGGGAGTCGCGCCGGCCTCGGGAACCACCGGAGGCTTCCTCGGCTTCGCGCCGGCTGTCCCGGCGAAGGTCGCCGAAAGCGCCACGAGGAGGAGCGCGCTCAGCAGGACTGCGGGTATGCGTAGTGAGGACGGTCGCATGAGACGAGGTGGCCAGGGCAGGCGGGCACGAACAGTCCCTCCCCGGTCGCGCCAGGCATTCAAGTCACATTGCCCCACCCGCGCAACCCCAATATTCGAACAATCTGACATCGGTTCATGTTGCATGGATCAGTCGGGGTCCGTGGTGCGGGCCCCGTTCATTGAGAAAGCGATGACACCATCGGATCCGGCACGACCTGGGTCGCGTGACGATCTACGATCCGTGATCGATATGCACAGCGCCGACGAGATGATGCAGGTCGCCGCCTCCCGGGCAGAAGCGCTGGCGGCTCCGGGCCTCGACCCGAGGCCGGGGCGGGGAGTTGCCGTATTGAGCTGCATGGACACGCGGATCGACCTCTTTCCGATGCTCGGCCTGGATCGCGGCGATGCCCACATCATCCGCAACGCCGGCGGACTCGCAACCGATGACGCGATCCGCTCGCTGAGTATCTCCCAGCGGGTCCTGGGAACCGAGGAGATCGTCGTCGTGATGCACCGGGGCTGCGGCCTGCACGG
This sequence comes from Solirubrobacterales bacterium, assembly GCA_038258095.1. GTDB lineage: Bacteria > Actinomycetota > Thermoleophilia > Solirubrobacterales > 70-9 > JBBSQE01. The sequence goes on from JBBSQE010000140.1 coordinate 5,220, forward strand.
CGCATCGGAGGACGACTTTGCGCAGGCGCTGGCCGCCGACGGTGTCCTCCCGACGTGGCGGATCGGTGCTTTCGACGATCTGGAGGGGACCCTGCGCCACAGCCTGAACCGTCTTCGTTCCAGCCCGGAGCTGAAGGCGCGCGAGCACATCCGAGGGTTCATCTTCGACCCGGAGACCGGGACGCTCAGCGAGGTCACGACGGACTGAAGCGATGCGAGGACCCCGGAAGGCTTAGGGTGCGCTCAGATGCCCCCCGCCCCACCCTCAGACAACCGGCCGGACCGCGCGGTCGCCGTGGTGACCGACAGCACGCCCTACCTCCCGGCCGAGATGATCCGCGACCACGACATCCGTCAGGTGAGCCTCTACGTCGGCTGGGGCGGTGAGCGGGAGCGGGAGGACAGCTACGAGCTCGCGGACTTCTACGCACGACTCAGGGAATCGCCGGATCTTCCTTCCACCTCGCAGCCCTCGGTAGGCGATTTCCTCGAGTGCTATGAGCCGCTGGTCAGCGCCGGCCGCGATGTCGTCTCGATCCACATGGCAAGTGGCCTGTCGGGGACATACGAGAGCGCGAGGGAGGCAGCCGAGTGTCTGGCCGAGGATGGGCAGCCCGGCCGCGTGATGGTCGTCGACAGCCAGACCGGAGCGGGTGGGCTCGGATGCCTGGTCGTCGCCGCGGCCCGGGTCTCCGAGCAGGGCCTCGGCGCCGAGGAGATCGTTCAGACCGTCCGCGAGGCGCGGCGGGGACTCGAGATCTGGTTCTGCCTGGACACGCTCGAGTATCTGCGCAAGGGCGGGCGGATAGGGGCGGCCCAGGCGCTCGTCGGGTCGGCGCTGAAGATCAAGCCGGTGCTCACCTTCGGCACCGAGATCGCCCCGGTCGGGCGCGTCCGGACGCGAGCCCGGGCCCGGGAGCGGATGGTCGCTTACCTGAACGAGCTCCGGGAGCGCGGAGCGAGCGACTGGATCGTGCAGCACGCCCAGTCACCCGACGACGCCGCCTTCCTGGTGGAGGAGGGCGCTGCGATCCTCGGCACGCCGCCGCTGTTCTGCACCGAGGTCGGCCCTGTGCTCGGGGCCCACCTCGGCTCGGGAATGCTGGTGGGCGGGATGGGCCTCGCCCCGCGCGACGGCTGACCGGCCGCCGAACGCTACGGCGTCGTGCATGCGCCCGACGCAGCGCCGCCCCAGCGCGCCCCGCCCCAGCGCGCCGTCAATGCCGGTGCGCGCGCCCCGTGCCGTGCGACTGATCCGTCGGATGCGAGTGGACGAAGTCACCGTGGCTGTGCTCGTGGCGCTGCCCTGACCCCGCGGCTGTCCCGCGATCCGGCGTCGGCCCCCTCCCGGTCTCCTCTCGCGCACATGCCGGGCACAGGCCGATGACGGGAAAATGACCGAAGTGCGCCTCGTAGCCGAAGCTCTCGCGTATCTGCTCGCGGACGGACTCGAGCTCGTCAGGCTCGACGCTCGTCACCCGGTCACAGCGCTCGCAGACGAGGAACTCCTTCGGCCCTGAGCCAACCAGCAGGTAGAGTCCGGGCCCGTGTCCTAGATGAACGTGCTGGACGACCCCGAGCTCCTCGAGGCGCTCCAGGTTCCGGTAGACCGACGCGACTTCGAGCTCCACGGTCCGGCCATCCAGGCCGCCGGCGATGAACTGTGCCGAGACCGGTCCCTCGGCCTCGAACAACGCCTCGAGAACGACCCGGCAGGCGGTCGAGACCCGCTGTCCGTCCGAGCGTATGAAGGCGAGCACGTCCTCGATCGAGTCGAATGCGAGCGGGGCTGTCCGCGGAGAGTCGGTCACGGTTCGGTTTTCAGCTTTCAGGCCGGGTCGGACGGGACCGGCACCGGCGCCGCCTTGCCCATCCCCTCGGACCATCGCTCCTCGATCTTGCCGTAGCGCCAGACCAGCAGCGCCGCGAGCCAAGTCATGACGAACACTCCGGCGATGGCGTAGCCGACATAGTTGAGATCAAGACCCGAGACGAATTTCCAGGGCTGGCCGGTGAGGCTCAGCTTCTCGGCAAACACCGACATCAACTCGATCGTGCCGATCACCAGCGCGACAACCACCGAGAGCCAGGTGATCGTGATGTTGTAGAAGAGCTTGCGCACCGGCTTGGCGAACGCCCATCCGTAAGCGAAGTTCATGAAGGCGCCGTCGATCGTGTCGAGCAACGACATGCCGGCGGCGAAGAGGATCGGAAGGCAGAGGATCGCGTAGATCGGCAGGCCCCCGGCCGCGGCGGCTCCGGCGGCGGCCAGCAACCCGACCTCGGTTGCCGTGTCGAAACCGAGGCCGAAGAGGAGCCCGATCGGATACATCTGCCATGACCTCGTCACGGCGTTCGTCGCCCGCTTGTAGAAGCGGTTGAGGAGCCCCCGGTTGTTCAGTTGCTCCTCGAGCTCGGCCTCGTCGTAGTCCCCCTCGCGCATGCGCCGGAAGATCTTGATGATGCTGATGAGGACCAACAGGTTGAGGATCCCGATGATCCAGAGGAACGTCCCCGAGACCGCCGGCCCGATCAGACCCGTCGCAGAATGGAGTGCCGAGCCGTCATCGGCGACAGCGCCGCTCAGACCCTTGATGCCGAAGGTGAAGAGGAGCGCGAGGCCGAAGACCACGGTCGAGTGGCCGAGGCTGAAGAAGAAGCCGACGCCGAGCGGGCGCTGACCGTCGGTCATCAGCTTGCGGGTCGTGTTGTCGATCGCGCCGATGTGATCGGCGTCGAAGGCATGGCGCAGTCCCAGCGTGTACGCGGTGAGGCCGATGCCGACGCCGAACACCCCCGATTCGCCGAGCTCGAAGTGGTGGGGGACGACGAACGCGAAGAGGAGAAAGAAGCCGGCGACGTGGAGGCCGACCACCGCCGCGGCCATCGCCGCGACGCGTCCCCACTCCGCTGCCGTCAAACCTCCCTTGATCCGCTCCCACCGCGAGAGCGGTTGCGGACCGGCAGTCGTCGCCTCCATCTGAGCCCTCTCCTGCCCCGAGCCGTGTGCCGTGGGGCATCGGTTCGGCCGAACCTATCACTACTGCGAACTAGTCGCAATAGGTTCTGCCGCGGGCTCAGTAGCCCGCGGGGTGGCGCACGACGTAGCCGGCTCGGGAGCGCATCTGCTTGCTCCAGCCGGGCCCGTCGCCGGGTGTCATCGAGGTGTCCCAGCGCAGGCCGGCGATCACGGCGTAGGCGTGTCCGCTGTTGGCGTAGACGCTGATCCAGCGCCCGGCACCGCGGCGGCCCCAGCTCATCAGGCTTCCCGAGGCGAGCGGGGTGCCCAGGAGCCGGCCGCCATGGAGCGCATAGCTCACTGCGCCCGAGCAGTCGTAGCCCCGGTCCGTCCAGCGTCCGTGGCCTCCGCCCCAGATGTAGGGCTTCTTCTCGATCCGGTTGGCGGCGCCGATGGCTCGGCGGACCGCAAGGGGCGCGTTG
>JBBSQE010000141.1:0-8590 GCA_038258095.1 Solirubrobacterales bacterium
CGGCGGTGCCCACCCAGACGTTCCCTCGCCGCGACGACACGAAGGAGCCGTGGGTGCAGTCGTGGAAGACGATGAAGGTCCGCGTCAGGAAGCCCGAGGTCGGAACGGCGATCGCAAGGGTCAGCCAGTACGAGACGTCGAGGGCGAAGTACATGAGCGCCATGCCGGCCAGGTAGGGGACGACGGAGGTGGCGATGTCGCGGACCGCGCGGCGGTTGTCGGCCTTCGCGTACGGAGCGAGGTCCTCGCGCCAGAAGGCCTGTCCACGCGCCTCCGGCGCTGCTGCCGCGGCTTCCATGTTTGGTCGTTCCCCTTCTGGTCGGCGCTCCATTTACGAGTCTTCGAGGCGAGTTCCCGCCGGCTGCTGCGCCCGCGAATCTGTCCTAGCCGTTCTTCGCCGGAAGATCAAGAGTATCGGCCAGAGCAGTGCCTGCGTCCAGCTGCATCTGTCGCTCGATCTCGGCGTCGAGCTCGGCTCCGAAGAGGAGCGCGACGTTGGTCAGCCAGATCCAGCCGACGAGGATGATCGCCCCAGCGAAGGTTCCGTAGATCGCGCCGACGTTGGCGACGTTCGAGATGTAGGTGGAAAAGCCGACCGAGGCCCCGAACCAGATGATCACGCCCGCGAAGGCGCCCGGAGTGACCCAGCGAAACCCGCGCTGCTCGACATCCGGGGTCACGTAGTAGACGAGCGAGAAGATCAGGACGGTGACGGCCAGCGCCGCCGGCCAGCGCGCGATATCCCAGATGTTGGCCGCCGTGTCCCCCAGCCCGATGAACCCGAACATGTCGTGGGCGAAACCGCCGCCGACGAACAGCAGGACGAGGCTGGTCAGCACCAGGACGATCAGGACCATGATCAACGCGATGTCGACCCCCTTGCGGGTCAGGAAGCTCCGTCCGCTCTCGGCCTCGAATACGACGTTAAGTGCGCGGCGCGCTGCCTCAAGCACTCCGGTCATCCCGTAGAACGCGACGGCGATGCTGATGAGCAGGCCGGTGAGGGCCGTGCCCTTGCTCTGGAGCGCGTTGCTGAGCGCGTCATCGACGGCGTTGACGACCGTCGGGGGCGCAACGTCACGCAGGTAGTTGATGATCGCGTTGTAGGTCTCCGGATACTGGCCGATCAGGCCCAGAAGCGAGAGGCCGAGCAGCATCGCCGGGAACAGGGACATCAGGCTGTAGTAGGTCAGCGCCGCGGCGTGGTGGGTCATCTGATCGTCGTAGAACGAGATCAGCGTCCGCTTCACCACTGCGTAGATCCGGCGCACACGTGAGTTGTACCGGCGCGGCCGCCCTCCCCCGCCCTTCAGGCCCATTAGGGTCCTTTCATGCCCACGGCCCCGGATCTCACCCTCCACGTCCTGCCTCCCTCGCATCCGTGCATGACCGCGACCGCGGCGCTGGAGCTCAAGGGTCTCTCCTACGAGCGGGTCGAGCTGGCGCCGGGGCCACACGTCGAGCAGATGCAGGAGATCTACGGCAAGGGCAACTCAACCGTTCCCGGCCTGCTTATCGACGGGGAGGCGGTCCACGGGTCCCGCCCGATCCTCGCTCGCCTCGAGGAGTTGGTCCCCGAGCCCGCCCTCTACCCGGACTCCCGAGCCGACGCGATCCTCGAGGCGGAACGCTGGGGTGACGACGAACTGCAGGACCTGGGCCGGCGGCTGCCCTTCGGCGCCCTCCAGTTCCGTCCCGAGGCGATGGGCACGCTCGCCGGAGGCGAGCCACTCGATCCTCCCGGCACCGATTTCGCCATGAAGTACATCCGGCAGACCTGGAGGTACCACGGAATCACCGCCGAGCGGCTCGCTGAGGATCTCGCGGGCCTGCCCGCCAAGATCGACCACATCGACTCACTTGCCGCCGATGGCATCATCGGCGCCGAGGAGCCCACCGCGGCCGACCTCCAGATCGGAGCAACGGTCCGCGTCCTACTCGTCGTCGGCGACCTGCTCCCGCTGCTCGAGGGCCGGGCCGGCGAGCAGATCGCCCGCCGCTGGTTCCCGGACTACCCGGGGCTGGTCCCGGCCGGAGCATTCCCGGCGGGCTGGGTCAAGGGGTAGGGCGAGCGCCCGCTCGCCGAGGGCCCGCAAAGCCAGGGCCCGCTCGCCGCGAACCGCACCCAAACGGCGTATGCAGGGGGGCGATTCGGAGGTCGTTGAACCCTTGATGTCGTCATGGCGACGAAAAAGGTTCAACCATCCAGAGGCAAGATCTGGCGTGTCGCGTCGCGCCAGTACGACCGAATCACCTACCAACAGCTGATCGCGCTGGGTCTCACCCCGAGTGCGATCCGGCACAGGGTGGCTAACGGACGGCTGATTCCCGTCGCTCGGGGCGTCTTCGCGATCTCGAGGCCACGCGGAACCGACGAGGAGCGCTGGATGACCGGCGTTCTGCAATGCGGGGAGGAGGCGCTCCTGGGTCAGGGCAGCGGTGCCTGGCTATGGGGGTTTGCGCCGCGGAGGGATCTCCGCACCGAGGTGAACGTCCCGAACACGGTACGACGCCACCCACATGCGGTTGTCGTCCATCGGAGGCAACCCAAGGTGATGGCCGAGAGCAGGCGCTATCGCCTGATCCCCGTCACTTCTCCCGCGCTCACCCTCATCGACATCGCCGACCGCCTCGGCGCCGGGGGACTCGAGACCGCGGTCGCAAAGGCCGACTCGAAGAACATCGTCCGGGTCGCGCAGGTCCGGGCCGCCGCCGAGAAGCACTCCCGACTGCCGGGGGCCAAGCTCGTTCGGGTCACGCTCGACCGCCGGACCTTCCGGGTCACCCAGTCAGAGCTCGAGAAGGAATTTCTACGGCTCGTCGTCGCCGCTGGGCTGCCGCTGCCCGAGACGCAGATCGTCAAGGGCACGGCGAGGGTCGACTTCATCTGGGCCGAGCTCGGGCTGGTCGTCGAGGTCGACGGACTGCAGTTCCACCGAACCCCCGCCCAGCAGAACGAGGATGCGCGGCGAGACCATGCACACCAGCTCGCGGGCCGGACGCCGATGCGGTTCTCCCACGCCCAGGTGTTCTTCGAGCCCGGCTACGTGGTCGAGACGGTCACCGAGATGATCGGGCAGCTCGCCGAGCCCGCATAGATCACCGATTCCGATCCGATCACCTAGAGATCGATGTGCGAGCCCATCACCACGGTCTGCTCGTCGGGCAGGCCGAAGTACTCGGATGGCTGCGTCGAGTTCCTGGAGATCGTCGTGAAGAGGCGCTTGCGCCACATCCGCATTCCCGGCGCCCGTGTCGGAACGATCGTGATCCGGGACATGAAGTAGGAGCAGCCGTCGGCGTCGATCTCGCACTCGATCTTGTTGTTGTCGGCTGCCCAGCGGAGCAGGTCGGGGATGTTCGGCGAATCCTGGAAGCCGAACAACGCCGAGAGGTGGGTGATCCCGTCGTCGGCGAAGCCGAGGTCATCGACGGTCAGCCGATCCTCCAGGTCGACGTGCGGAACGCGCGCGGTCTGGATCGAGAGGACGACGGCTGCCTCCTGCAGCGCGTGGTTGTGCTCGACGTTCGCGCGCATCGCCAGCGGGACGGTGTCGATGCTGCGGTTGAGGAAAACTGCCGTTCCGGGCACCCGGTTCACGGGCGGGTCCAGATCCCCGATCTTCTCTACGAACTCCCGCAGCGGCCCTTCCTCCTCGCTGCGATTCTTGGTGACGACCCTGCGGCCGTGCTGCCAGGTGGTCAGCACCGTGAAGACGGCGAACGCGATCAGGAGAGGGAACCAGCCTCCGTGCAGGACCTTCGGCAGGTTCGCCGTGAAGAAGGCGAGGTCGATCGCAAGGAAATAGACGAGGCCGGCGGCGACCAGCCAGAGCGGCTTGTGCCAGAGCTTGCGCACGACCACGAAGAAAAGGAGCGTGTCGATCGCGAGCGTTCCGGTCACGGCGATCCCGTAGGCGGAGGCGAGGTTCTTCGACGATCCGAAGCCGATCACGAGGCCGACGACCGCTACGAAGAGGCCCCAGTTGACGACTGGCGCGTAGACCTGCCCCTCGTGCTCTGAGGTGTGCAGGATCTTCAACCGCGGCAGAAAGCCGAGCTGAACCGCCTGCCGGGTGACGGAGAACGCGCCGGAGATCACGGCCTGCGATGCGATCACGGTCGCGACGGTCGCGAGCAGCACCATCGGTACGCGGCCCCAATCCGGAATCAGGAGAAAGAACGGGTTGCTGATGTTCGCGGTGCTCTCGAGGATGAGCGAGCCCTGGCCCATGTAGTTGAGGACCAGCGCCGGGAACACGAGGAAGAACCATGCCCGGCGGATCGGCGGCCGACCGAAATGGCCCATGTCCGCGTAGAGGGCCTCGGCGCCGGTCACCGCGAGGACGATCGAGCCGAGCGAGAGGAACGCGGTGCCGCCGTGCTCGGTGAAGAACCGGACGCCGTATGTCGGCGAGAGAGCCTTAAGGATCTCCGGGTCCTGCGCCACCTGCACGACGCCCGACAGGGCAAGGATCGAGAACCACACGCCCATGATCGGCCCGAAGTAGCGGCCGACCGCACCGGTTCCGAAGCGCTGGATGACAAACAGCAGGGTGAGGACCACGACCGTGATCGGAATCACGAGATCGTGCAGGCTGGGTGAGACGACCTCGAGGCCCTCGACCGCCGAGAGGACCGAGATCGCCGGTGTGATCATGCCGTCGCCGTAGAAGAGCGAAGCGCCGAAGATGCCGAGGGCGACCAGCAGCGCCTTCGTGAGCTTGCCGTTCAGCTTCACGCCCTGAACCAGCGCGATCAGGGCCATGATCCCCCCCTCGCCCCCGTTGTCGGCGCGCATGATGAAGGTCAGGTACTTGACCGAGACGATGCTCGTGACCGACCAGATGATCAGCGAGATGACGCCGAAGACATCGGCCTCGGTCGGCTTGACGGCCCCGTGGTCGGCCGAGAAGACGGTCTGAAGCGCATACAGCGGGCTCGTGCCGATGTCGCCGAAGACGACCCCGAGCGCCCCCACGGTCAGCGCCGCGATGCCCGCCCTGCCGACCGCGGAGTGCGTGGGTGCGCTCGGCATCGTGGGCCGAGACCCTACGGGCCCGAGCGGCGCTTGGCCACCGGGCCCGTCAGGGTCTGCTGCTCACCGCCGCCGGGCTCTCGGGCCCGGCGGAGGAGTTGTCCAGCGGCTGCCCGCTAATCGTCCTTCGGGTTGACGGTGTCCTTGATCTTGTCGGCGGTGTCGCCGACCGCGTCCTTGACCGAGCCACTGGCCTTGTCGACCTTGCCCTCGTTCTTCAAGCTCTGGTCGTCGGTCAGGTCGCCGGCGGCTTCCTTGACCCGGCCCTTTGCATCATCTGCCGTTCCGTCGCTCATTTGCATCCTCTCTCTCGGGCGCTCGTGCGGATCTCGCCAGGCGGACCCGTGGCGCCGATTTGCTCCAGTTGGGTGATGCGTATGACTTCCCGGTTCCCGATCGAGCGTTGTTTTAGTCCCCTTGGGTCCTCGACGGTCGCGTGACCGCCGAGGAACGCCCCGCGTCCGGACACTCCGGGTGCCGCTACCCGGCGTGGACCGTCCGCCTGCAACCGGCGAGGCTCACGTCGATCGGGTCGTCGGTCGTGATCTGAATGTCGGCGCGGCAGGTGACCTTGGCCCGCTTCGGGTCGATCGTGGCGCTCGAGATGTTCGTGGCGGTGATCTCCAGCCGATCCACGACAGGTGACGGCGGCGTCGCGCCCCAGCTCTTGATCCGGCGGTCGTAGAGGAGCGAGCCGAAGTTCCCGTTCGCCAGCGTCCCGACGCCGAGCTGGGTCGAGGAGACCGGCGGATCCCCCACTCCGAAGCCCCCCGAGACGACGTCGATCTGGCCCTCGGGGTCGCCCATCAGACTCGCATTTCCGGTGGAACCCAGCCTGACGCCGGAAACCCAGTAGGCGTGGTCGGCCAGCAGGCCCAGCTCGGCGTGATTCCGGGCGGTATTGAGCAGATAGGTGACGTGGGCCGGATTCCGCTGCACCCTCGCGTTGCCCAGGAAGTCGGCGGCCGGGGCGAACTGGTCGTTCACCGCAAGCTGAAGGTGGTTCGGGAACAGGGGGCTGCAGCCGGGGTTGGCGCAGGGCTGGAACGTGTCTAGTTCGTAGCGGTACCCGAGCGAATCGAGCTTGGCGGCCGAGAGGTTGAAGAGGGCCTCGTTCGCCAGCTCGTCCGTGTGGTTGTTCCACATCAGGACCGGCACGTTTCGCAGCGAGGCGAACACGTCCGGATTGGTGTCGAAGCCGACGGTGGGCTGCGCCCTCGCGAACAGATCTGGGTACTGCGAGGCGAGCTTGAAGGTCCCGATCCCGCCCATCGAGTAGCCGGTACTGACCGTGAAGGACGGGTCGATGCGGTAGCGGCGTGCCACGTCGTTCCAGACGTCGAAGACGTCGGCCGCGCCGTAATTCTCGTAGTTCTCGTCGGGACCGCGGGCCTCGGGCGTGATCACGATCGAGCCTCCCTGCCGATCTCCGAACTCCGCCTGGTTGCGGGTTCCGAGGTACTGGTTGTAGTTGGCGCCGAGCGAGTGCATCAGAAGAGTCATGCCGAAGCCGCGCGTCGGCGGCTTGACAGGCGGCACGTAGATCGCGTATGGCTGCAGCCTCCCCTGGTACTGACCCGGGCAGTTGGCCGGAGCCGCGAAACAACTCGGGCCGAAATCGGCGCCCTGCGAGCGCTCGAAGTGGCCCGGAAGGATGCGATCGATCGGACCGGTCTTCGGCACCCCGCGGTCGTTGCGCGCCTTCCGCGCCAGCGCCCGAAAGCGGACGTTCGCGAAGAACGGTGAGATGTCACTGTCCGCGAGTGCGTGGCCCTGCTCGCGGTCCCGCCACCATGCGGCATCGGTCAGCACCTGGGCGCTCGCCGTCACCGATGGACGGTCCTCGTCGGTCCGGAACGCAACGTTGAAGAACGCTGCGGGCGACGCCCCGGCTCCGGAGCCGCCGGGGTGGGAGGCGTCGGCGGTCAGGGTCGGAACGAGATAGTTACCGGTGGAGTTGTCCCAGAGGCCGACGCCCGCCGCGAGCCTCACGGTACGGCGCCTCGGGTTCCACTGCCGGTGGGAGATGAGCACGGTGACCTGGCGGCGCTTCATGCTCAGGTACACGCGCGGCGGCCTTCCCCGCACCGCCGCCCCGCTCCCGGCCGTCACGAGCTCGGCCTTCAGCTTCGACCCCGCCGGATGGACCGTCAGGAAGAGGCCGGCCGGCGCGCTCACGTTGGCTCCGTGCGGAAAGGGGTGCACGACTCCAGGCCTGCCACCAATTGCGATCGAGAAGGCGGTCGTCGACCTGTCCTTCAGCGTATTGAGCGTGACCCGGAAGGCCGTGGCGCGGGGCAGCGGCTTGACACGCAGCTCGACGAGATCCGCGGCGTTGTTCGCGTAGCGGCCGGCGGTCGGGTAGGTGTAGGTCCCGTTCGGCTTCGAGAACATGTTGCCGGCGGCCCGGGGGTCGGTTGGGTCGAGGCCGCCCTGTGCTCCGTGGTCGTCGTAGAGGTAGTCCTGGTAGAGAAACTCCCCGCGCCGGTAGGAGGTGGCGCCGGAGACGAGGATCGGTGCCGCGTGCCAGATGCCCCTGTTGGCGAGCTGCGGCGTGTTGGCCCGCTTCGCGTAGAGAAGATCGGGCCCGGGCCGCGGGCCGGGGCCTCGGTAGAGCGAGGCCGGATCGGCGGCGGCACCCGCTGCCAGCAGGAGACAGGCGCCCGCAAGTTCGAGCGCGAGGGCCGCGCCCACCACGGCAAGGCCTCGTCGGCGCACAGCGAAGCCGGAGAAGCCTCGTCGACGTCCACACGCCACCCCGCTCTTGCCCATGCTCATCTCGTCCTGTCCCCGCTTCCCTGTTCGCTGCCCCTTGCGCAGAATCCTACAGCGGCGACGGAGGCACCCGTGGCAACCAAAGCGCCGCATCTGTCAGGGTGGACGCATGAGTGGACCAGAAGCTTCCGGCGAACCGATAACAGCGGAGGGGCTCGAGGAGCTCCGCAGGGAAGTCGAGGACCTCGAGGGCGACGGTCGCGCCAGGATGGCCGCGCGCATCAAGGACGCCCGCGAGCTCGGCGACCTCAAGGAGAACGCCGATTACCACATCGCCAAGGAGGATCAGGCGCACCTCGAGACCAAGATCTCCCGCCTACGCGATCGCCTGAACAACGCGAAGGTCGTCGAGGTCGACTCGGGTGCGGTCGCGAAGGCGTGGGTCTTCGGGCGAACGGCCGAGGTGCTCGACGAAACCGCCGACAAGGTGAACACGTGGACGATCGTCGGCTCGACCGAGGCGAACCTCGCTGAAGGCCGCCTCTCGGCCGAGTCCCCGGTCGGGCGGGCGCTGCTCGATGCCCCGATCGGCAAGCCGGTCGAGGTCGAGACCCCGCGCGGCAACAGGACCTACGTGGTCCAGAAGCTCGTCGGATAGCCCGACAGAACCTTCCGTTAGCCCCGATCTTGCATCACGGTGAGCGCCCCGGCCTGAGCCGGGGCGCTGTTTCGTCCGTCTGAGCAGAGAAAATGCGGGTGTCGATGTCCGCAATCCCAACTCAGGAGGATCACCTTGAAGGTGCAACGCGATGATCGCAGTTTCACCGTAGAAGTCAC
>JBBSQE010000142.1:0-8431 GCA_038258095.1 Solirubrobacterales bacterium
CTCCCGCAACCTGCCGCTGACGCGGCTGACGATGTGGAGGACGTGGGAGTAGGTCTCGACCACCATCAGCTCGTCCACCGTGACCGTGCCGTAGTCACAGACCCGCCCGAGGTCGTTGCGGCCGAGGTCGACGAGCATCACGTGCTCGGCCCGCTCCTTCGGGTCGTTGACGAGGCGGTCGGCGAGCTTTCGGTCCTCGTCCTCGTTGGAGCCGCGAGGGTAGGTGCCGGCGATCGGGCGCGTCTCGACCCGGTCCCCCATCACCCGGATCAGCGGCTCGGGGGAGGCGCCGGCGATCTGGAAGTCGCCGAACTCGAGGAAGTACATGTAGGGGGAGGGGTTGACGGTTCGAAGCCCGCGGTAGACCGAGAAGGCGTCGGCGTTGGCCTCGGCGGTGAAACGCTGCGAGGGGACGACCTGGAACGCGTCGCCGGCGTGGACGTAGCGGATGATGCGCCCGACGGCGTCCTCGAACTCCTCGCGCTCCATGTTGGAGACGAACTCGGCTGGCTCGACGGAAGCGGCGCCTGCCGGAGCGGGCACGGAGCCGCGCAGGCGCTCGCGGACGTCGGCGATCGTCCGCTCAGCGCGCTCGTAGGCGGCATCGATCCCGCCCTCATCGTCGGCGAACGCGCAGGCCATGATCGTCAGCTCGTGGCGGAGGTGGTCGAAGGCGAGCATCACGTCGGTCACCATCAGGGCACAGTCGGGCAAGCCGAGAGGGTCGGGGTTGGGCTCACCGAGGGGCTCGACCGTCCGCACGAGGTCGTAGCCGAAGTAGCCGACGGCGCCGCCCGCGAACGGCGGCATGTCCTCGACCTCGGCGACCCGGAAGGCATCGAGATACTCCGCCACCGCGCCGTATGGATCCGGTGCATCGAGCTCGGCCACCGCACCGGTGCGCCCGTCGGTCTCGGTCAGGACGCCGTCTGACCAGCGCAGCACGGCCCGCGGGCTGAACCCGAGGAAGGACCAGCGCCCGACCTGACCCTGCTCGGCGGACTCGAGGAGGAAGCACGGGCCGGGGCGCTCATCCGCTCCGCAGAGCTTCAGGAACGCCGACACGGGCGTCTCGGTGTCATCGATCAGTCTGGTCCGGACCGGGATGACGTTCCACTCGCCGGCCATCTCCCGCGCGGCCTCGAGGCTCGGCTCAAGGCCCAGGCCGGGCTCAACCGCGGCGTTCATTCAGCACCTCCGACACGGCGGCGCGCGACACCCCGCGTGAGGCGAGCAGGACGCTCAGGTGGTAGAGCAAATCCGCGGCCTCCTCCGCCACGCGCTCGTCCGTCTCCTCGCGGGCGGCACGCACGACCTCCTCGGCCTCCTCGGTGACCTTCTCGCCGATCAGCGCCGGATCGGCGAGCAGGCTCGCGGTGTAGCTGCCCTCGGGCTTGGCGGCACCGCGGGCGGCGATCGTGCGGTCGAGCTCGGGGATGGCCTCGAACGGGGCCGCCGCCGGCTCGCCCTCGGCGCGGGGGGCGTCGGACTCGGTCGGGGCAGCCCCGCTGAGATCGCGGTAAAAGCACGACCGCTCACCTGTATGGCAGGCGGGGCCGGCCGGCTCGACCAGGGCGAGGATCGCGTCGCCATCGCAGTCGTAGCGGAGGCCCCGAATGAGGAGGACGTTGCCCGAGGTCTCGCCCTTGCGCCAGATCGCCTCGCGCGAGCGGCTGTAGAAGTGGGCCTCCCCGGTCTCGAGGGTCAGTCGCATGCTCTCGGCGTTCAGGTAGGCGAGCATCAGGACCTCGCCCGTGGCGTGATCCTGGGCGATGCATGGGACGAGGCCGGCCTCGTCGAAGGCGATGTGTGAGATATCGGCTGCTATGAGCGGGATTCTAGGGCCGCCCCTGGCCCACACCGAGGATCCGCTCGTCGAGCTCGGCTGCGGGCACCGGGCGCCCGATGTGGTTGCCCTGGGCCGCATCGCAGCCGAGCTCACGCAGGAGGCCGGCCTCGGTCGCCGTCTCGACGCCCTCGGCGACCACCTCCATGTCGAGGGCGTGCGCCATGTGGATGACGGCGACGACGAGCTCCCGCGCGGCGCGTCCCCCGTCGATCCCGCGGATGAACGACGGGTCGATCTTCAGGACCCCGATCTCCGGCATGCCGCGAAGGAGGCCGAGATTCGAGGTTCCGACCCCGAACTCGTCGATGGCGAGCGTCACGCCGAGATCGCGGAGATCCGACATCGCCTCGAGCGCGCCCTCGAGGTCCTCGGCGAAGGTGCGGTCGGTCATCTCGAGACAGAGCAGCTCGGGAGGGAAGCCGCTGCGATCGAGAAGGTTCGCCACCGTCCCGCTGATCTCCGGCCCCGTGAGTTGGCGTGCCGAGAGGTTGACCGTGACTCTCAGCCGGTTTCCCCCGCGTTTGTGCCAGGCGAGGGCGTGAGCGACGCTGGCCTCCAACACCCGGTCGCCGATCGCGACGATCAGGTCCGACTCCTCCGCGATCGGGATGAAGTCAGACGCCGACATCAGGCCGTGCTCGGGGTGGCGCCAACGCGCGAGCGCCTCGATCCCGATGACCCGCCCTTCGCTCAGGTCCACCTGGGGCTGGAAGTGTGCCTCGATCTGGCCGGCCTCGATCGCCTCGCGGAGCTCGGCCTCGGCCTCGAGCCGCCCGCTCGCGCGGGTCCGCATCTCCGTAGCGAAGAACGCATAGCGGGAGCGGCCGCGCGTCTTGGCCTCGTACATCGCGGCGTCCGCATTGGCGAGGAGCGTGCCCGGGCTGACGTCCGGATCCCGATCGATCGCGATGCCGATGCTCGTGGTCACCGAAAGGGTATGGCCGTCGAGATTGAAGTCACGCGCAAGCGACTCGCCGATTCGCCCGGCCAGCGTCGCCGTGGCATCGGGGGTGATGTCCTCGCAGAGGATCGCGAACTCGTCGCCACCGAGGCGGGCGACCGTGTCGCTCGGCCGCAACAGGCGCCCCAGCCGCTCGGCGACCTCGACCAGGAGCCTGTCCCCAGCCTCGTGCCCAAGGCTGTCGTTGACGAGCTTGAAGCGGTCGAGGTCAAGGAACAGCACCGCAAGCGGCAACTCGGACCGGCGCAGGCGGGCGAGCGCCATCCCCATGCGGTCATCGAGAAGGGCGCGGTTCGGGAGCCCGGTCAGGGGGTCGTGCGAGGCCTCGTGCGCAAGGCGCTTTTGTGCTTCTCGCCGCTCGGTGACGTCCTGCATCTGTGCGATGACGTACAGCATCTTCCCGGCCGGGTCGCGGACGACCGAGACATTCAGGTTGACCCAGATGACCGAGCCGTCCGCATGGAAGTAGCGCTTCTCGGCCTGGTAGCGATCGATCTCCCCGACGACCAGGGCACTGAGCGCGGCGGTGTCGCGATCGCGGTCTTCGGGATGGGTGATCTCGCGAAACGAGAACCCGGTCAGGTCGGCCACCGATTTGCCGAGCATCTCCGCGAGGGCGCGGTTGACCCGCAGCCAGCGCCCCTCGGGACTCGTCAGGGCCATGCCGATCGCCGCATCGTCGAAGGCACGGCGAAAGCGCTCCTCGGCCTGCTGAAGGTTGAACTCGGCGTCGCGGCGCTCGGAGATGTCATGCAGGAAGGCGTGGAACTGCAGGCCCGCGGCCGTCTCAACCGTTGAGATCGTCATCTCGAGCGGGAACTCCGAGTTGTCGCGGCGCAGGCCGCGAACCTCGATGCGTCGCCCCAGGATCGGCGATCGGCCGGTCTGAACAGCCCTGACGATCTCCCCTCGGAACTCGGAGCGCACGACGGCGGGGACGACCAGTTCCGCGGCCTCGCGACCGAGAGCCTCATCGGCGGTGTAGCCGAAGTCACGCTCGGCCTGCCGGTTCCACCGGCGAATCAATCCCTCCCCGTCGACCGAGATGAACGACTCGTGTGCGGCCTCGAGAATCGAGCTGGTCTCCTCCTCGCGCTCGCGCTGGAGGCGGACCAGCTTGTTCACCGAGAACCCGAGCGTCCCCGCGACCACGGTCAGGACGAGTGTCCGCAGAAGGTCCGCGCTCGGATAGTCCGGTCCGCCGATCAGCGCAACCGGGGCGCCCAGGCCGACGGCGACGACCACCACGCAGACACCGATCTCGTAAGCCGTCCCGTAGAGGGTGAACCAAGCGACCGGAAGGGCCATGAGAGCGCTGAAGGCGGAGTCCGAGCCGCCGGTGTCATGGCGCAGGAATGCAACCGCGGCGACGAAGAACAGGGGCGGGAGCGTTTGGGCGCCCGCCCGAAAGCGGCTCCAGGGGACGGCGACGATGGTCGCGGCGATCGCCGCGAACAGGGCGACCGCGGCGATCAACCCGACGGGATCCCCACCCGGGCGCACGATGAGCGCCGCCGCGAGGGCGATCAGAGTGCAGATGGCGAACGGCCAGATCCGCCGGGCGAGCCCGGGATGCTCGAGCGGACGCAGGGGCGCCGCCTGTTCGGTGAGTTGCGGGTTGGTCATGTTCTGGGTGTATTCATCGGCCGGAAGACCCCTCTCCCCCCTGCATCGAACGATTTCGCCCCATCGTGAGGCCGGCACCCGCCCACCGGCTTCACTCGATCCCCAGCCGATCGAGCATTCCCTCGTCACGACGCCACTTCCGCCTCACGCGCACCGTGAGGTCGAGATGCACCTTGCCTCCGAGCTCGACCTCCAGCTCGCGGCGGGCGGCTGTCCCGATCTCCTCGACCTTGCGGCCTCCGCGGCCGATCAGGATCCCCTTCTGGGACTCCGCCTCGACCCAGATCTCAGCCCGGATCAGGATCAGGCCATCGTCGCGCTCCTCGTGCTCGAGCACGCGGACGTCGACTGAATGGGGAATCTCCTCGCGAGTCCGGTTCAGGACCTGCTCGCGGATGAGCTCGGCGAGGAGCACGTCGCTGGGCACGTCGGAGCGGTCCTCCGGCGGGTACATGAGGTCGCCCTCCGGCATCAGCTCCACCAGGCGCTTCATCAGCTCTTCCAGGCCGTAGCCGGTGCGGGCGGAGATCGGGAAGATCTCGTCGACCCCCTTCAGGTCAGCCGCCGCGGCGAGCACCTCGACGGTTTCGGCCGGGCTCAGGCGGTCGCACTTGTTGACCGCACAGATGATCGGATAGTTCGGGCGCGCTGCGATCAGCTTCCTCGCGATGAAGCGATCCCCGGCTCCAACGCCCTCCTCCCCGTTCACGACGATGAGGGCGATATCCGAGTCGACCAGCTCACGCTCGACCCGTCGCTGCATCCGCTCGGTCATCACGTCGCGGGGTCTCTGGACCCCCGGCAGATCGACGAGCACGAGTTGCCAGCCGGCGTCGAGATCGGTTACCACGCCCCGGACGGCCCGCCGCGTCGTCTGCGGGCGCACCGAGGTGATGACGATCCGTGCCCCGACGAGCGCGTTGACGAGGGTCGACTTGCCGGCGTTCGGGCGGCCCGCCAAACCGACGAACCCCGACCTCGTCAATTCCGCTCCCCTCCTCTGCTCTCGCTCGCTCGCGGAGCAGCAGACGTGGACGCTCCCTCGCTCCGCGCGGTCGGAGGGAAGCGGGCCCAGCGAAGACAGAACGCGAGCCTGAAGCTCGAGCGTCTCGCCGTCGTCGGCCTCGTGGTCGTAGCCGCACAGGTGCAGGACTCCGTGGACGGCCGCCTCGACTTCGTCGGAGCAGTGCCCGGGGCAGATCACCACGTCGCCGAGCTCCCGCGGCCCGAGCGCCGGCCCGGTGCCGTCGAGCGGGAAGGCGAGGACGTCGGTTGGGCGGTCGATCCCGCGATGCGCGGCGTTCAGCTCGCGAATCCGATCCTCGGACACGATCTCGACCGCGAGGTGGCCGTCGACGACGCCCGCCGCCTCGAGCGCCGCGCCGACCGCGTGCCTCAGCGGGGCGGGAACGTCCGCGAGGTCGACCGTCGCGTCACGCATCCGGCCGCGAGCCGGCGCCACGGCCCTCCTGCTCCGCGTGACGCCCGTAGGCGGCGACGATCCGCTGGACGAGCCGGTGCCGCACCACGTCCTCGCCGCCGAAGTGGACAAAGGAGATGTCGGGGACCTCATCGAGGATGTTCCGCACGGCGATCAGGCCCGAAGTGTCCTCGCGAGGAAGGTCGATCTGGGTGATGTCCCCGGTCACCACCATCCGCGAGTTGAAGCCGAGCCGCGTCAGGAACATCTTCATCTGCTCGGGGGTTGTGTTCTGGGCCTCGTCGAGGACCACAAAGGAATTGTTAAGGCTCCTTCCCCTCATGAATGCCAGCGGAGCGACCTCGATCACCCCGCGGTCGAAGTACCCGTTCACCCGGTCGGGGTCGAGCATGTCGTTGAGCGCGTCGAACAGCGGGCGCAGGTAGGGGTCGACCTTGGCCTGGATGTCCCCTGGGAGGAAGCCGAGCCGCTCCCCGGCCTCGACGGCGGGGCGGGTGAGGATGATCCGCTCCACCTCGCGGTCGGCGAGTGCCGCGGCGGCCATCGCCACCGCCAGGAAGGTCTTGCCAGTCCCCGCCGGGCCGATGCCGAAAGTGATGGTGTTCTCGCGGATCGAGTCGACGTAGCGCTTCTGGGTGACCGTCTTGGGCGTGACCCGCGTGTTGCGGTGGCGCCACACGACGTCCTCGAGGACATCGGAGGGATCGCCGTCCGCTGCGAGGACACCGGTGACCGCGTCGATCGTCCCTTCCGCGATCTCGTGTCCCTGCTCGATCAGCTCGACAAGCTCATCGACGACCGTTGCGGCCTGCTGCACGTCATTTGGCTCCCCTTCGAGGGTGAGCACGTTTCCCCGGAGGTGAAAGTCGGCGCCGAGGCGGCTGCGAAGGGTGCGCAGGACCGAGTCCTCGGACCCTGCCAGCTCAGCGGCGACCTCGTTCTCGAGGTTGAGCCGGCGGCGCTCCAACTCAGCCACTCAGGTGCTTCTTCACGGCGGCGCTGACGCGGCCGCCATCGGCGCGCCCCCCGACCTTGGGTATGAGGGCGCCCATGGCCTTGCCCATCTCGCGCATCTCGGTCGCTCCGGACTCCTCGACCGCGGACGCAACGAGCGCATCCAGTTCGTCGTCGGATAGCTCGGCTGGGAGGTAGCCGGAGATCAGCTCCGCCTCGGAGTCCTCGGCTGCGGCCTGCTCGGCGCGGCCACCGTTGCGAAATGCCTCAGCGGCCTCGAGGCGGCGCTTGCGCTCGCGGCGCAGGACGGTGACCTCGTCGTCCCCGGTGCCGGCCTTCTCCCCTTTCTGCAGGGCGTCGAGGATCATCCGCAGCGCCTGCGCACGCCCCTTGTCCCCCGCCTTGAGGGCGGCGTTCGCGTCTTCTCTGACCTGTTCGAGAGCGGTATCGGCCATGCGTGGGACTCTAAAGGCCGGAGGTCTCGCCGCCAAGATCCACATGCTCGACGCGGTGCTCGAGCGGAAGCTGCATGAACTGCGTGCCGAGTTCGATGAAGGACTCGACGTCGGCGGTGCAGAGAAAGCGGTAGTCGCCCTCGCCGTGGGGCTCGGCGGACAGACCGGCGGCCTCGAGGCCTCGCTGGACCGCCGCTGCGACCGCATGGCCGGCGGTGACGAGGCGGACGTCGCGCCCAAGCATCCGCTGCAGCATCGGCGCGACCAGCGGGTAGTGGGTGCATCCGAGGATCAGCGTGTCCACGTCGGCCTCCCGCAGGGGCTCGCAATAGGCGCGGACAGTCTCCATCACGCGCTCGTCGAACGGGAACCCGTTCTGGATGATCGGCGCGAGGTCCGGAGCCGCGACCTCGGTGACCTCGAGGTGTCGGCCCTCGGCGGAGAGGGCCCGGTGGTAGGCACCCCCCTCGACGGTCGCCGGGGTCGCCAGCACGCCGACCCTGCCGCTCTGCGTAATCGCTGAGGCGATCTCCGCCTCGGGGAAGACAACAGTGACCACGCCGATGCCGCTCTTCGCCGCCAACTCCCGGACCGCATCGCCCGCAGCCGCGGTCGCCGAATTGCAGGCGATGACCAGCATCTTCGTGCCCCGCTCGAGAAGGTACGCGGCCACCTCGAGGACCCGGGCGCGCAGCTCGGCCGCCGGCTTGGTGCCGTACGGAAATTGGGCGCTGTCGCCGAGGTAGAGAAAGTCCTCCTCCGGCAGGGAGACGAGGCACTCGTGCAGGACCGTGAGGCCGCCGACGCCGGAGTCGAAAACAGCGATCGGCAGCGAGTCATCCGGGCGCGCCCCGGCGGCGCTCATCGCCGTCTGCCCGTCAGGGCTTGACTGTCATGAAGAAGATCGTGACGACGATGATCAGGCCGGCGATCTGGCCGCCGACCGCGACCTGCCTCCCCAGCGCCTCGAACTCGGGGCTGAGGGTGTCGCCGCGCTCGAGGTCGCGCTCGGCAATCTCGGCCGCCCTGGTGCTCCGCGGCACGAAGAAGCCGTGAATCATGCCCCCGAGCGCGATGACCGCGAGGATCCCGACCGAAATCCACGACTCGCCGAGGCTGTAGTCGCGGTCGCTCACCAGCCAGAA
>JBBSQE010000143.1:0-8324 GCA_038258095.1 Solirubrobacterales bacterium
CTCCTTCGCCTTCATCCGCATGAGCACGCGGATCATCCGCAGCGAACGTGTGTCGTGGTGGCCCGGCAACATCGAGAGTGCCGGGCTCCACCTCCATCACCTGGTCTTCGGGATCGTCACGATGATGGTCGCCGGGACGCTCGGATTTCTCAGCACCGGCGCTTCCCCGTACATCGAGATCTGCGCCGTCTTCTTCGGTGTGGGCCTCGGCCTGACGATCGACGAGTTCGCGCTCTGGGTCCACCTCGAAGACGTCTACTGGTCACGGCAAGGACGCAGCTCGATCGATGCCACCGTGATCGCTGCGGCGCTGATGTCGCTGGTACTCCTCGGGGTCACTCCGGACACGATCGAGTCCGGCTCTGCCGGGGCCGTGATCGGCAGCGTCCTCGGCATGCTCGCCATCTTCACCTGCGTCGCGATCTGCTTCGCCAAGGGCCGGATCATGCATGGCGCCGTGGGCACGTTCGTCGCCCCGCTCGCGATCTACGGTGCCGCGCGAATCGGGAAGCCAGATTCTCCCTGGGCGCGGCGCCGCTACGGCGAGCGGAGCGCCGCGAAGCAGGCGAAGGCCGAGGCTCGCTTCAAGAGCGGGCGCCGCACCGAGCGCTTCAAGGAGTCATTTCGGGACATCGTCGGGGGCAAGCCCAGCGAGAGCGTCGATCCCGGGGACCTTCAGGCGTTCGCCGCGACGACAGAGGCGACCGGCCATGTCCGCGAACGCGCGGAGCAGCAGGCGGGCCCGGTCGACGGCCCGCGCCGCGAGAGCCGGTAGACGGCTGCTCTACGTGCTGGGGGTCATCCTCCTGGCGAACGGGATGATCAAGGCGACGATGAGCGACCCGCTAGCCGATCTTCTCCGCCAGCTCGACGATGATTCCCTCCGGTCCGCGGACGTAGCAGAGCCAGTAAATGTCCTGGTAGTTCACGAGCTCGCCGACGAGCTCACCGCCATGGGCTTGCAGGCCGGCGAGGGAGGCCTCGATGTCGTCGACGACGAAGAGGATGTGGCGGATGCCCGGGGCGTTTGCCGGCGCCGGCTCGTTGTCGCCCTGATGTGACGGCGAGTGGTACTTGGCCAGCTCGAGTTGGCAGCCCCCGTCCGGGGTCCCCATCATCACGACCTCGGCGCGTACGCCGTCGAGCCCGTTGATGCGGTCAACCAAGGGACCCCCGACGGACGTCTCGCCCTCCGTCTCCAGCCCGAGCGCGGCGAAGAACGCGGTCGCCGCCGCCAGGTCCTCGACAACAATGCCGATGTGCTCCAGGGGTTGGACGGTCATGACCTGCCTCCGGCCAGCTCCTCTCCTTGGGACACGACATCGGTCGGTACGGGCATCGGGACTTCCTCCTGGTCGGAACTCGGGCAGACGGCGGTCAGAGCGCCGCGATCACAGATATACACGCAAGCCGGAGGCGAGAAGCTCGCGCTCCCGTGCGCCCGAGCGGCCGGGCAGCGCGGAGATCGGCTCAACGCCGAAGCTCCAGGTTGGTGGTGTCCGGAGTGCGGGTTCTCGGCGCGCCGAACACGGACCCGCAGCCTGAGCGGCCGGCCACCGCTCCCGGGCAATGTCGCCTGGCCCTTGCGGTTCCGCTTCAGGTTTATCCATTTGCCGCGTCGCAGGAACTGGACCAGGCCATCTCTTGGATGTCGTCCCTGGACCCTGATCGTCGCCCGGTTCCATTGACCGTCACCTTCTGGCCTGCTTCCCCCGCCCACCCGCAGAAACACGAAAAACCGCCCCGGCGAGAGGGCGGCTTTCCGAATAGCGGGAGCCCGCTTCGTTTCTCGCTCCGCCCCCGCGCGAATCCGAGAGCTTGTCGCACTACCGGCGCTCGCTCATCGCTTGGGCACCAGGATCTGCCCGAGCGCTCCGCCCGCGAAGCGCTCCTCTTCGACGACGTCCAGCTTCAGGTGCTGTTCCAGCTCGGCGAACGGGCTGAGGCCCGAGCCGATCGCAATCGGGATCGTCGACAGCTGGTATTCGTCGATGAGGCCGAGGCGGGTCAGCGACTTGGCGAAGTCGGGGCCGCCGTGGACCAGGACCGTCCCATCGTCGTCCCGAGTCTTCAGGTCCGCGATCTTCGCCTCCAGGTTCCCGCCGAAGATCTCCGCGGGTCCCCATTCCGCCTTCTCCAGGGTGTGAGAGAAGACAGCTTTCGGTTTCTCGTTCATCGCGGTTGCGATCGGCCCCTCGGACGCGACCCAGTGCGGGCCCATGATCTCGTAGCTGCGGCGGCCCATGGCGTGAACGCCGGCCTCCTCTAGCGCGCGGAGGTTCCACTCACCAGAGTCGTCGCCGAACCACTCGAACATCCATTCATGGGTCCCGTCGGGGCTCGTGACGAAACCGTCGAGAGACATGACCATTTTGAGAACCACTTTTCTATCGCTCATAGCCGTAGAGACCCATCCCCTCGCGTGAATTCATCGCTCATCGCTGGATTCGGGAGAATAAAGTGGGTTCCGGCATTGCCTCGGTGAAACCGTGCTGCGGTCTGCGCGTTACACATCCGAGACGAAGGCACAAAAGCCGCCCTGGCGAGAGGACGGCTTCCGAATGGCGGGGGGGCCGATATGTCTCTCGCGGCGACCGGCGGGTCAGGGAGCAGGTGGTGGCCTGAAGCCGATGCCGGGGTTCTCCTCAACTCAGGAGTCATCTAGAGCGCTTGACGACCTTGAACCTCCGCTTTCCATGCAACGCGGCTACGTCTCGAGGCGGCGGGAGCCCTCCCGTCGCGCTCCCGGTATCTGCGACCCGGCCCTCCTGGACCGCCGAGACCCGGGTCCAAAACCGCGCACCTGCCCGGTGCCCTAAGTCAGATCGGCGGCCCGATGTATCTCTCGAAGCCACCCGGGGATCAGGGAACGAATGGGCGCTTAACTCGCCGTAGGTTGCTATATCGATAATGCGCGGCATGCCGACGCTTGCAAATCGCAATCACCTTGGAGGAACGCCGATGCCGGACACCACGTGCCACATGTCGATCTCGCTCGACGGCTTCGTCGCCGGGCCGGACCAGGGTCGGGAGGCCCCACTTGGCAAGCGCGGGAGGGAGCTCCACGGCTGGCACCTCGGCGACGAGCGCGCCAATGAGGCCGACGAGATCGCGGCCGCCTGGCTGATGCGCCCGCGCGGTGCCTACCTCATGGGACGCAACATGTTCGGGCCGATCCGCGGCGGGTGGGATGAGGTCTGGGATGGATGGTGGGGCTCCGCGCCGCCCTACCACGCGCCGGTCTTCGTGCTCACCCACCACGCTCGCGAGCCGATCGAGATGGAGGGCGGAACGTCCTTTCACTTCGTCACCGACGGCTTCGACGCCGCCTACGCACAGGCGCGGGAGACGGCCGGCGAGGACGGCATCGACATCGCGGGCGGCGCCTCGACCGTGCGCCAGGCGCTCGTCGCCGGGGTCATCGACGAGCTCACGCTCGACATCGCTCCGGTCCTCCTGGGGTCCGGCGAGCGGATCTTCGACGGCGTCGACTCCCTCGGGTTCGAGCCGGTCGAGGTGCCCCACTCTCCGCTCGCCACGCACATCCGCTACCGACGGGCGGGGCGAGGAGCCGACCTTCGGTCTGGTGCCTGAAGTCCTCGCCAGCGGCTGGAAGCCTCGATCATCGTCCGAAGAGGGCCCCGCAGCAGCCGAGAGGCGGGCGCGATGCCTGTTGATACCTTCACGCAGGGCATGGACCAACTCTCTCTCGGAGTCTTTGCCGGCTCCCGCAAGGAGCACGAGCGGCGGCAGCCGATTCATCCGCAGCACGTCGCCACGATCGACGCTGACGTGCGGCGGAACATCTTCCTCGAGCACGGGTACGGCGAGCGTTTGGGCCTCGCAGACGCGGACCTCGCACCGCTGGTCGGCGGCATGCGCTCCCACGAGCAGCTCCTGCAGGAGTGCGACGTGCTGGTGCTTCCGAAGCCCATGGCGCAGGACGTTGCCCAGATGCGCGAGGGGCAGGTTCTCTGGGGATGGCCGCACTGCGTCCAGGACGAGGCGCTGACTCAGCTGGCGATCGATCGCCGGCTGACCCTGATCGCCTGGGAGGCGATGAACCACTGGGCCGACGACGGCTCGTTCGACATCCACGTCTTCCACAAGAACAACGAGCTCGCGGGGTACTGCTCCGTCCTGCACGCGATGGAGCTGACGGGCATCACCGGGGAGTACGGGCGCCGGCTACGAGCCGTGGTGATCAGCTTCGGGGCGACCGGGCGTGGCGCAGTGACGGCATTGGCCGCCCTGGGCATCCAGGACATCACGGCGCTGACGCGGCGTCAGGTGGCGGCCGTCGCGGCGCCGATCCACTCGGTCAGCATGATCACCTTCGAGCGGGATCCGGATCATCCCGGGCAAACTCTCGAGCTCGACAGCAAGCATGAGTCCGTCGCCGAGTTTCTCGCCGAGCACGACCTCATCGTCAACTGCGCCCTCCAGGACACCGAGGCACCGCTGATGTTCGTCATGAACGACGAGTTGGCGCTCTTCCGGCGCGGGAGCCTCTTCGTCGACGTGGCCTGCGATGCGGGCATGGGGTTCGAATGGGCGCGGCCCACTTCGTTCACGGACCCGATCTTCACGATCGGCGACGGTCTCTCCTACTACGCGGTCGATCACAGTCCGTCGTTTCTGTGGGACTCGGCCACATGGGAGGTCAGCCAGGCCCTGATACCCCACCTGCGCACGGTCATCTCGGGACCCCAGGCGTGGGAGACCGACGAGACCATCCGGAAGGCGATCGAGATCCGCGACGGAGTGATCCAGAGCCCGAAGATCCTTGCGTTCCAGGGCCGCTCGGCCGAGTTCCCGCATGTCCGGCTCTGAGCCAGGAGTGAATCTCGGATTGATCTCAACCGCGGCGCCGGGACGGGTCGGGTCGTCGAACGCCCCATGTCAATTAGTTTGACGGTGGCCTGCGCCTCCGGCATCAGCCGCGCGGTCACCGCGGATCCGATGGCGAGGTGGCCTCTGGTGAAGGCTTTGACGAAGCGAGCTACGCAAGTGGCGATTATGTGTGTCGTCGCCCTCGCCTTCATCCCCGCAGGTTGCGGGGAAGGCCAGGGCTCATCCGTGTCGGACCGCGGCGTCGATCCGACGCCTACAAAGCTGGATGGCTCCTCGTCCGACCAGTTCGAACAGGCCGACATCGACCAGGCGGACTCAGCCAGTCCCAAGGTGCAGGCGTATTGCGCCGGCGCCGTCTCGGAGGCGCAGCGTGTCGGATGTCTCAGCCACGTGACTGAAGAAGACATCCCATAGCCCGAGACGCACCGGAACGCTTCGCCCGACAAACACGAAAGCCGCCCTGGCGAGAGGACGGCTTCCGAATAGCGGGGGCAGGATTCGAACCTGCGACCTTCGGGTTATGAGCCCGACGAGCTACCTGACTGCTCCACCCCGCGGCGTACACAGAGGCTAGCAACGGAATCCAGTTGCCTCAAGGTTGGGCGCAGACGGGCGATGCGAAGCCGGCGCTCGAGCTCAGATACGTAGGAGGACGAGGCCGGCGCCCAAGGCCACCATCCCCAGCGCAAGTGCGATCAGCGCTCCGTCCAGCGGGGCGGCGAGTCGCTCAGCCGTGATCGGGATGACGGTGCCGTCGGTCAGGCGCTGCTCGCCCTCCACTGAAACCGTCCGTCTCCGCAATTGGCGGACCGGTGTCGAGAGGCGGCGCTGGGCGAGGGTTATCCCGAAGCATCCGCCGGCCGCCAGGAGGGCGCTTGCGACGACGTCCGGCTCGCTCAGCGAGAGGGTGTTCACCCACCAAGACGTGAGGACCGGGAACGATCCCCAGGAGGCGGCGAGCCAGAAGTCGGAGTGGAAGGCGCCCCCGAAGAGCTCGAGGTTGTAGGCGAGGACGAGGAACCCTCCGGCGAGAACAAAGGGTGCAAGGGTGACGGAAACGGTCACGACACCGGCGATACCGATCGCCAGTGCTCCCGCCAGGCTGATCCCCGCCATCAGCGTCAATGCCCGGTCCGACAGGGCGGTGCCGAGCGGGCGCCCGGCAAGCTCGTCCAGTGCGTGAGCCGCCACCCCCACCGCAAGGAAGAAAGCCGCGAGGGTGGCCCAGAGGCGGACCGCGTGGATCTCCGGCGCAACCGCAGCGCCGATCGCGACATTGGCGAGGTTCCAGGCCGTATAGGGAGGGTGCAGGACCGTGACGACATCGCGCCAGCCGCCGCCCCTCAGCGCATAGAAGGCCGGGCCGCCGAGCGGCCTGTCGTCAGGCACGCGTACCCCAGATCACGACGCCGCCCCCGAGGCTCATGACCTCGGCTCGCGCGTCAGGAATCCCGGCGGCGCGCCACAGCTCGAGCTGGCGCTCCAGCGGCAACCGCTCATACAAGCCCGTGATGCTCGGCCCGAGGACACGCCCGGCCGCCTGCCAGTCGGTCGAGATCGCCAGGCCGAACACCGGCAACCCGAACCGGACGTAGGCGCGCCAGAGCAACCGGGCGATCCGATTCGGCGGCACCATGAACTCGAGCGAGGCGACCCTTCCTCCGGGGCGGACGACTCTCGTGAGCTCGGCGAGCGTCGCGGCCGGATCATCGACGTAGCGGAGGAGATAGGTGAAGGTGAGATGCGAGAACTCTCCGTCGGCGAAGGGCAGCCGCTCGGCTTGGCCCTGAAGAAGCTCGACACGCCCGGCGAGCGTCGGGTCCGCACCGACTCGCGTCCTCGCAGCCGAGAGCATCGCGTCGCTCTGGTCGATGCCGACAACCGAGCACCCGTATCTGCCCACGAGCGCAGCGGCGACGAGTCCGGTACCGGTGGCCACATCGAGCACCAGGTCGTTCGGTCCTGCGCGAACCCGGGACACCATGCGCCTCCGCCACCGTGGGTCCTGACCGAAGCTGAGTGCCGCCCCGGCCACGTCGTAGCGGCGCGGCAGGCCACTGAACAGCTGAAGCGCGTGCTGCTTTCGTTCGGTCGTCACCGTAGAGCCACGTTAGTGACAGGTGCGACCCGGCCAAGACGGCTTCTGCGGGTCAGCCGGACGGCGCGGCGCCGGGGCGCTGCATCGCCCGACGGCGAAGCATCCCGCCGACGGCCCCGAAAGCGGCACCCAGGACGGTGGTGATCACGACCAACAGGATGGCGGGGTGCGGGAGGTCAGCCTTCGCCTCGGCTCCGTGGATCTCGTGGGCAATGAGGATCGAAGCGCCGAAGATCGAGCCGGCCACGAGGCCGCGCTTTGCGCCGGCCGCTGCTCCCACGTGATCGAAGCCCGCTCCGATCCCGCCGAGGATGCCGATGACCGAGAGCACGAGGTAGGTCCCCTCCGAGACGCCGAGGAAGTAGCCGGTGATCGCTCCGTAGACGGCCGGAACGACCCCGGCGAGCACGATCTGGAGGGTTCGCGGGTGCTCCGAGAGGAGCGGTGGCAACTTCATCTGCCGCGAGCCTATGCCTTCCCCGCCGGTTGGCAAGCCGGGCACCACCACATCGTCCTCGCCGCGACCGTCTCGCTTGACACCGGTCCTCCGCAGCGGCGGCACGTCTCGCGCCGGTAGACCTGCACACCGTCGCGCCCGCGGAGCTTCGAGCGCTGGCCCCTCACCTCGTCCTTCGGGATCGTGATGATCGCGCCCGAGCGCTCGCCGTCGCGCAACATCGCCCGCGCCGTTTCCCAGATGCAGTGGAAGTCGGTGCGGCCCAGTTCGCGCGCCGGGACCATCGGGCCGATTCCGCAGGCGAAGAGGATCTCTGCCCGGTAGACGTTGCCGATCCCCGCAATCAGGCTCTGGTCGAGGAGAGCGGCCCCGATCGGGATCCGGCGCCTCTGGATCGCTGCCCATGCCTGCTCCGGATCCGCGTCGGCGCGAAGCGGGTCGGGCCCGAGGCGCGCCAGAAGATTCACCTCGTCCTCCTCGCTCATGAGTTCCGATGCCGTCGCGCCGGCGAGGTCCACCACCGTGTCTCCTCCGTCGAGGCGGAGGCGCGTCGTCGGCGTCGGGTCCGGCACCTCCCCCTTCCACGTCCTGAACTTTCCGAACAGGCCGAGGTGGACGTGGAGCGGCAACGTTCCATCAAACCGGTAGAGCAGGTGCTTGCCGTAGGCGTCGACCCGCTCGAGCCGGCGGCCGTCGAGCTCGGCGGCCACATCCTCCGCCCACCCCTGCGGCGAGCTGACCGCCAGCTCGCGACCGCCCAGCTCCTTTGCCTGGAGGCGCGCGTGGCGATGAATCGTGTGGCCCTCGGGCACGGCTCTCCTTGATCGCTCGAGTTGTCGCCGCAGGTCCGGCATGCGGACCTGGGACGACAATGATGGCCACTGCGCCCCTCGGCTGGCAGGCGGAGCGACGGGA
>JBBSQE010000144.1:0-8244 GCA_038258095.1 Solirubrobacterales bacterium
ACTTGTCCCCGGGGATCCGGTGCTCGCCCTGGAGCCAGCCATTGTCGGATACGAACACGATCATCGTGTTGCGGAGCTGGTGGGTCCGGCGCAGGATCCTGACCAGCTTCGCGACGTGGTCGTCAACCGCGAGCAACGATCCGGCGCGGCCCTCGTAGTCGAGCTGGAGCTGGGCGATCTCCGCCTCGGACAGCGAGTGCGTCGCCGATGTGATCGCCTCGCCCTTGTCGCTGACGTCGGCTTCATTGAAGCTAGGCGGGCGGGGCAGCGTGTAGCGCTTGCTCTTCCCGGCGTACCGTGGAGCGGGCCTCGGGTCCGGGCCCGGCCTTCCGAGGAGCGTCGTCGATACGTCCTCGCGATGTGGGGCCGCCGGGGCCCACCAGATGAAGAACGGCCTCTTCGAGCGGCGCTGACCGCGAACGAGGTTTTCGGCGACGCGGCCCGTCACGTCGGGCGAGTAGTCCCTGGTGCGCTCGGCGCCCCAGTACGTGTAGGGCGGCGGCCCGAACTCCTCGCGGAGCTTGGCCAGGGCCGAGGCGAGCGTCATGCCCTCGGTCACCTCGACCTTCGCGAACGCGACGAGCTTGCGCGCGAAGCTCGCGTCGCCCCAGGTGCGCAGCCTGCCGTTCACGTTCATGATGAAGTTGAAGTAGTCGTAGGCGGAGACGTCGAGCAGGCCGCGCCAGATGTCGAAGCCGGCGGGGATCTCCCCGTGGGCGTCGCGGGCCCCGTAGCCGTTCAGCCACTTGCCGACGAGGGCGGTGTTATATCCGGCGCGATTCAGCCAGGCCGGAAGGATGTTCCGGCGGTCCTTCATGCCGTACCAGCCATAGGGCGCGAAGTTCCCCGCGACGCCGTGGTTGTGTGCGTACTGGCCGGTGATGAAGGTGGCCCTCGCGGGGCAGCAGAGCGGGAACGAGTCGACCGCATCGGCGAAGGTGGTCCCCTGCCTGCCGAGGAGGCGGCGCGTCTTCGGCATCAGCGCCAGGTCGGACTTCGCCATGTCGTCGGTCATGACGACCAAGATGTTCGGCCGGCCATCGCGGCCTGACCCCGCCGGCCGCGCCGCGGCACTGGAGGCAAGGGCGCCGACGAGCACGATCAGCCCCAGGACAGCAACCGTCGCCGTCCGTCGTTTCGTCCCTGATCTCGCTGCGTCCATTGCCTGCAGCCCCCTTGGGTTCGATCGGTCTCCGTCCGGAGGCCGTGTATCGGTAACACTTGAAACGACAGTACATACCGTGTCACACTGTGTCAACAGTGAACCCGCCCCAAGCCACCACCCACCAGACGCGAACCCGGCACTCCCGCGAGGAGAGCCGCAGCCGGATCGTCGAGGCGGCGGCAGAGCTCGTCCGCACACGCTCCTACTCGGAGCTGAGCGTCGGCGAGATCATGGAACTGGCGGGCTTCGGGCGGACGATCTTCTACCGGCACTTCGACGATCTCGCCGATCTGGTGATGAAGGCCGGTCGGGAAGCGATCGACGAGCTGTTCGGGGCCCAGTCCGAACTTGCCAAGGCACGAGTCGACACCGATCCGGCCTCCGTTCGACGCGCCATCGAGGCAGCCGTCACGGTGTTCGAGCGTCATGGGCCACTGCTTCGCGCCGTCTCAGAAGCCGCAGCCGCGGACGAACGGGTGGCGGCGGGCTACCGGACCCTGCGGGAGAACTTCGATCAGCTCGTGGCGGACTCGATCCGCGCAAGCGGTGACGGTGGTGACCCCCACGCCGACATCGGCGAAACCGCCCGGGCGCTGAACCTGATGAACGAGAGCTACCTCCTCGACGCCTTCGGCCGCGAGCCGCGGGTCAGCCCCGAAGTCGCGACCCGCACCCTCACCGAGATCTGGGTCGGGGGCCTGCGCCCGTCGTGAGCGCCGGCAGGCGCTCGGTGAGCTCGTCCCGGGTACGCGCGTCGGCGGCTCTGGCGGTATGGCCGGTCCGGACCTCGAGCAGGTTGTCGGTCTCGTCGGGGTCGCGACCCAGGTCGTACATCTCGAACTCGGGGTCCGCCCCCCCGGCGGGGTCGTGGTAGCGGGCGAGCTTGTGGGTCGCGGTCCGTATCGCCCGGACCCTGTTCGGCTGCCCCGGTGCCTCCCGCATCGCCGTTCCGGCCTGGTGGTCGTCGTAGGTGAAGCGGACGGCATCCTGGACAGTTGTTGTGGGCGCCGGGTGCTCCAGCACCGAGCCGAGGTCGACCGGTGTCCGCTCGATCAGCTCGGCCTCGTGCCCGGCCCCGGCCGCGAGGATCGGCGTCAGGTCTCGTCCGGGCAGATCCGGCACCGCGTCCGCGCCGGCGAGGCTCAGCATCGTCGGCAGCAGGTCGACGATCGAGGCCAGTGACTCCGTTTCGACGGGCTTCGGGTAGAGCGTCGGGTTGGAGACGACGAGTGGGACGTTGATCGTTTCCTCGTAGGCGTTGAAGGCCTTCTGGCGCAGGCCGCCGTGAGAGAGCCCCATCTCGCCGTGGTCGGCGGTGCGCACGACGATCGTCCGGGAGCGAAGGGAGCCCGGGTCCCCCGCATCGCCGAGAGCCCCGAGGATGCGGCCGATCTTCTCGTCCACAACACGGTGCAGATAGGCGTAGAAGTTGACGTAGTCGAGCTGCTGCTCGCGCGTCTTCAGCGGGCCGAGGTAGGCGGCCATGCCCATCCGCATCAGAGAATGGACCGCCGGCTTGCCCTTGAGGTTCTCGTCGAGGGTCGAGGGCAACTCGACGCCGAGCTCGCGGAAGTCCGCGTCGGCGTACCCGCCGGCAATGTGAGAAGCGGGGTAGCCGAGCACGTCGTGGGGGTTGACCAGCGAAACGACGAGGCAGAACGGCTCGGGGAGGTCAGCCTGCCCGAGCCACTTCTCGGCCTGGCGCGTGTAGACCTCGTCCCAGCCGTCACCGTCCCCCGCGTTGCCGCCGCCGAAGTGCGCAGCCTTGGCGTTCTCGCCGGCGTCCGGCGCCTCCCAGCCGGCGAAGCCGTAGTCGCGCTCGATCCGCTCGCCGTCCGCGGCCGTCCATCCGCCGAGCATCGCGTCCTCGCCACCCGAGGGGTGAGTGAGGTGCCACTTGCCCTTGTATGCGACCTCATAGCCGGCCGAGCGAAGCAGCCGGGCGAGGTTAGGGACTGACTTCGGCAGTTCGGGCTCGCCGCCAGTCGACTTGCCGAGGCCGAGGGCGCCGCGGGCGAACTGGCCCAAGGCGCGCTTCGGGGGAGCCTCTCCCCGTTTCAGCATCGAGGCCATCTCGGAGATGACCGCGGGCGTGTTGAGCACGTCGGGTCGCAGGTCTGCCGCGGTCAGGGTCAGCTTCACCCCGTGATCGGCTGGGAAGCGGCCGGTGAAGAGCGTCGCGCGACTTGGTGAGCACATGGCCGTGTTGCAGAAGGCCTTAGTGAAGGTCATGCCGGTGCAGGCGAGGTCGGCGCTCGATGGCATCAGGTCACGAAGCCAGCCCGGGTCATCCGGCCAGTGCCGCGGCTGGCGCTGCTGATCGGTGACCAGCAGGAGGAGGTTCGGGCGCGCGGCTTTCGGCTCGGCACGAGATGTCATCCTGAACAGAGCGTGTCACACTCTGTCAACTACGTCCAACCGAAACCCTGACACCCCCGCCACACGGGCCGAGGCCAGCGAATCTTCGCCGACGGCGAACGCCGGCTACTGGCCTAGGCCCTGGACCTGCGAGGACGGCGGCCCCCTCCGGTGGGGATCGGCGTCAGGGCAACCGGGACTCGGCCTACACCCGGACGAGCGCCTCGAGGTCGCGGCGGTGCACGATGCCTTTGCGACGGACGCGCTTGTCCGCCGCGAGCCCGGCGAGCTCTACGCGCTCCGCCACGATATTCCGCTTCGCGGGATCCAGTCGACGCCCGTCGAGGGCTGGGTGGAGCGACTCGACCCGAAGACCCTCGATGTCGTCGCCTCGACACCGCGACTACCGGGCGGCGCCTACTGGCCCGGCGGCCTGGCAGCGCATCGAAACGGCGACATCCACATGGTCTTCGGGCGCTGGGCGCATCGGCTGAGCGCGGAGCTCGACGTGCTGGCGTCCCATCGTCTCCCGGTCCCGCGTCCCCACAACTCATTCATGATTCTCGCGGGAGGCGAGCTGATCACGAAGGACTGTGACGCGCCGGCGGGCCGTGAGCTCTCGACAGTCTCGGCGCTCGACCCCGAAACTCTCCTTCCGGTGGCTCCACCGCTTCGCCTCCCCGAGCCCTCCATCGCCCGTCTTTCCGGCGACGGAGAAAGCGTGGTTGCTCTCGGCACCACCACCGCCTATCGGCTGCGGCTGGACCGCGACGCGAGCCGCATCGTCGTCGACGAGAGCTGGCAGCCGAGCTACGGGCCGGCCCCTGAGCGCAGCTACGGCTGGGATCCGGTCATCACCGCCGAGCATGTCTTCTGGATGGACAACGGGCGCAACCGTGTCGACCGGACCATGCTCGGGAGCGGAGTCCAATCGAGCCCGGTCAGGCTCTGGTGGGCGCGACGGGACGATGGCACGGTGCGATCGACCGAGATCAGCGGACTGCCTTTCGGGACCGAGTCGAACCCGCCGGCCTGGGATCCCGAGCGCCGGATCGTTGTGGCCTATGACTCCGGCAATGCGGTCGTCCGCGCCTGGCGGCTGGAAGGAGATGAGCTCGAACCCCTCTGGCGCCACGACGGGCTCGCACACGCCGGTCACCTGATCCTCTACCCGGACACCCGTGAGCTCGTGGTGGGCGACTGGGAGGACGCCCCCGCTCTGCGGCGACGGGTCGTGCGGCCCGCCTTCCGGGCCTTCGGTCAGGTGGTCGCATCCAGCGCTCGCGCCCGGCGCGCATCGCTTGCGGTCGGCAGCGACCAGATGGTCATCCTCGATCTCGACACCGGTGAGGAGAAGGCGCGGGTCAGAGTGCCGTCCGCCTCCCAGGGCTGTCTCTTTCCGGCACCGGGCTTCGGCCGCGACGTCTACTACCAGTCGCTCACGACCGTCGCACGCGTGGTCGTCGCCGGCGCCTGAGACAACTGCAACACGGGTGCGTACGGGTGTGCTGAGCTTTCGGGCCATGCGCTCGCTTCTCGCCCATGACGCCCGTGCTCGCCGCCGAGCCGCTATAGCGGTGGCCATGGCCGGATCGTTGGTCCTGGCCGCCGGCGCGAGCGCGATGCCCTGGGACCAGCCGGGCGCGGTGCCGCCCGCGGCGACCCCGGCGGCGAGCTCGCCGGACCGGTACTGCGACGAGAGCTACGCCAACGACCGGCCCGCCCGCGGCCCGAGGCTCGAGTTCGGGATCGGACCGAGGCTGGCCGGAGAGGCCGGCGCCTCGCAAACGACACCGGTCGTGCCGGAGAACTACACGAAGCGAGACGCGGCCCTCCGGCACCTGAAGGGAAGGGGCTCCCTCAAGGTGCGTCTGAACCGCCTCTTCGAGGCCGACGGCGCCAGGGGAATCGCCGAGTTCCGGACGATGGCCCGCCACTACTCCCGGATGGGGATCGACGTCGAGATCCAGGTTCGCTACCACCCCTCCCCGGCGCAGGACGGCGACATCAGGGCCTGGCTCGCCTACGTCCGGCGGGTCGTGCGGGCGTTCGGGCCGATCAGGCACGTGGTCGGCCTGCAGATCGCCAACGAGGTGAACCTGACCTTCTCGCCCAACACCTCGGACGGCGCCTACACGAACGCCGTCGAGGCCCTGGCGTTCGGTGTGCCGGCAGCGACGAACGAGGCCAGGCGGCGCGGCTACCGCCAGCTGAAGATCGGCTTTAACTACTCCTGGCGCTACGGGAACGGCGACGCGGATTTCTGGCGGGCGATCGGTTCGGTCGGCGGCAAGCGGCTGCGCAGGGCGACGGACTGGGTAGGCGTCGACGCCTACCCGGGCACCTTCATCCCGCCGTCCGTCGAGAACGCCGGGGACGCGCTGCTCGAGGCCGTCGCCCAGGTGCGCGAGTGCTACATGCCGAAGGCGGGTTTCCGCCGGGGCACGCCGATCCACCTGGAGGAGATCGGCTATCCGACGGGTCCCGGGCGCTCCGAGGCCACCCAGCGGGCGTTCCTCGGCTCGTTCGTGAGGGCGATCAACCGCTACCGCGGCACC
This sequence comes from Solirubrobacterales bacterium, assembly GCA_038258095.1. Lineage (GTDB taxonomy): Bacteria > Actinomycetota > Thermoleophilia > Solirubrobacterales > 70-9 > JBBSQE01. Next base: position 6,082 of record JBBSQE010000144.1, read on the forward strand.
TACAACGTCACCGGGTTCAACTGGTTCGGGTTGCGAGACAACAACAGCGCCGGACCGAACTTCCAATCGTTCTTCGGCCTGCTCCGCGACGACTACACGCCGAAGCCGGCGTTCGCCGTCTACCGGGCGCTGATTGCAAAGGTCGGCCGATGACCGCCGCTTCCGTCCCCGTCGGAGCGCATGTCCAGGGCATCGAGCCGCTCGCCGAGGCGGCCGCGGTTGGCGCCGACCGGATCCAGCTCTTCCTCTCGAACCCGCAGGGCTGGGAAAAGCCGAAGCGGCGAGAGGACGCCGACGCGCTCAGGAAGTCCCCGGTGGGCATCTACGTCCACGCGCCGTACCTGATCAACGTGGCTTCGCCGAAGCCGAATGTGCGCCACGGGTCGCGGAGGATCCTCAAGGACACCTGCGCTGCGGCGGCCGACATCGGCGCGTTGGCGGTGATCGTTCATCCGGGCTATGCGGAGGACGGGATACCGGAGGGCGAGAAGCGCTGGGCGTCGACACTCGAACGGCTGGAGTCCGACGTACCGGTGTTTTTCGAGAACACGGCCGGGGGCGAGAACGCGGTGGCGCGCCGCTTCGACGCCCTGGCGCTCCTCTGGGAGGCGGTCGATGCGGCGAAGACCGATGTCGAGATCGGCTTCTGCTTCGATACCTGCCACGCCCACGCGGCCGGCGAGGATCTATCCGACGCCGTCGAGCGAGCGATCGAGATCACCGGCGGCATCAACCTGATGCACGTGAACGACTCACGCGACCCGCCGGGCACGGGAGCCGACCGGCACGCGAACATCGGCGCCGGAACGATCGATCTGGACGTACTGCGCCACATGATCCGGGCGGCGGGAGCGCCGTCGGTGGTCGAGACACCGCGGGAGGCGGAGGCGCTGCGGGCCGATGTGGAGTTCGTGCGGGCGGCGCTGTCGGAGGGCTGATACTCCGCTTCTCGATCGCGTGGAGGAGGACGCTCAGGTTGTCGGAGCGCCGGTCCGGCTACCGAATGTCGGCCAAGGCGCGGTTCACCGAGGCGTGGCGCGCGCGAGGCCAAGCCTCCCGTTGACCTCGTTCACGTCAAACCTGGCGGGATCGAACTCCGACGCGCTGTCGAGCCCCAGCCACTCAAGCATTTCCTCGTGCTCCTCGTGGGTGGAGTCGGCCAGCACCTCGCGGAGGTTCGCGTATCCCCAGATGCCTCCACAGTCCTCGGGCGGGCACGCCCCCTTGCCCGCCAGGCAGACCGGGTTGAGGGCATCCGGCCCGGCGGGGCGTACCGCCTCCACCAGGATGTCGTGCTCCCAGCCGTCGCCGAAGTCATACGTATAGCGAAGTCGGTCGCCCTTCCCCCTGACCAGGGCACCGAGCGACGCCCGGCGCTCGTCCCTATGACCGAGCTCCGGATCCGGGAGGCCGTACTCGGCAGGGCCGGTCGTGAAGACATGCATGTGGTAGTCCTCCCAGCCCATCGCCGCCTGGATCGCGTCGTGGAGCTGGTCGAGGCGGAGATCGGCTGGGACGAGCAGGCGCCGCCAGACCGGCGGCTTCGACACCCCAACCAGGCTGATCTTCAGCTGGAGGATCGACTGCTCTGTATTTGTCCCCACACTCATTCTCAGCTCCCTTCCGCTCGTCGCAACGTCAGCGAGCCACGTTACGTGAGGGCTGGCGCCAGCTCCTCGGCGGACACCTCGCTAGGTTTCGGAAGGGTCACGCGCAGCTCACCAGCCCGTTCGAGAAGGCGCTTCGGCCGCACTAGCGTCAACCCAACGACATTCCCATCGCCGTCGAAGCGCACGGTGGGGCCTTCCGGCGTCTCATCGAAGTCGACTGCGCGGGAGGGATCACCGACATGGAGGTAGAGCATGTCTGCTTCGGCGTCGTAGTCGAGGCGGTCGAAAGTGATGTCGGCGATCGTCGAGGTCATGGCTTCCGTCGGCGGGGGAACACCGTGATGATACGACCGTCGACCGAGGTATCGAAGAAGACCACTGACCGGACCCCGTTCCTTGGTCCACCCTGAACGAGAGTTCGTGATGGATGGTCACGCCAGCCTATCCGCCCTGCCGGTGCAGTGAGACCGGAGGGCGAACGGAGCCGGCAGGGCGCTCCATACTCACGCAACCAGCTCCCAATCAAGGGCCGCCCTCCAGGACTCGGCGAACA
>JBBSQE010000145.1:0-8137 GCA_038258095.1 Solirubrobacterales bacterium
CAACGCGCCCCTTGCGGTCCGCCGAGCCATCGGCGCCGCCAACCGGATCGAGAAGAAGCCCTACATCTGGGGCGGAGGCCACGGACGCTGGACGGACCGGGGCTACGACTGCTCGGGCGCAGTGAGCTATGCGCTCCATGGAGGCAGGCTTCTCCGCAGCCCGATGCCCTCGACCGGCTTCATCCGCTGGGCAAGGCCGGGCCTGGGCCGCTGGATCACCACCTATGCCAACGGGGGGCATATGTACGCGGTGATCGCCGGACTGCGCTGGGATACCGCCAACACCCCAGGCGATGGACCCGGATGGAGCTCGAGAATGGTCTCCAGCCGGGGGTATAGCGCGCGGCATCCTGCCGGATTCTGAGACGGACCCCCAGGGCGACTCGGGTCTCGTCCTCCGAAAATAGAAAGCGTGGGGCCGGCCGTCGACGGCCGGCCCCACGCATGCGCTAACCGGCAGTCGAACCCGACGTGGCCGATGCCGCCGCTGGGTACCACTTCGCGAGCCAGCTCTGCATCTCGCTGATCTCCTTGGTCTGGCCGCTGATGATGCGCTTGGCGAGGTCCCGGAGATCAGGGTTCTCGCCGTTGTCCAGCTCGGCCTTGGCCATCACCACCGCACCTTCGTGATGGGGCAGCATCATCTGGAGGAATGCCTGATCAAAAGGATCGGCGGTCTTCAGCGAGCTGACGTCCATGCTCATTCCCATCTCATCCGGTGCCATGCGCAGGGTTGCTGCATCGGAGGCCATGCCATGGGCTTCTTGGCTGCCACCGCTGATGTCCATGCCGTCCATGCCGTCCATCGAGTCCCCGCTGGAGTTCTCCGAGAGCTTGCCCTGGATGGTACGCATCTCGGTGATTTCATCCTCCTGGGCGGAGATGATGTTTGCAGCGAGGTTCTCGACCCCGCCGTGTCGAGCACGTTCTTGCGCGATCTTCGCCATCTCGATCGCCGACTCGTGATGAGGGATCATCTCGCCGACGAATGCCGTATCGGTTTCATTGCCTGGGGCCGAGCTGTCGCTGTTCCCGCACGCACTGAGCGCAAGAGCAAAAGTCGCAGCGACCACCAACGCCAGCACTGCGTGTCTTGACTTGATCATTGTTCAATCTCCTTGCCTGAGTTACCGAAGGCATGTCGCTCGCGCTTCGAGCGACGAGAGGTGACTCAGAGTCGGAAGACCTGCAGGAGCGCGAGCGGTCCGGCCCGAGCCGGAACCGCGAGGCGCTCAGATAAGTATCGGAGGCCGGGCCCTCGCCGTGGATCCCGATGGGGCCGCCGCCGCATGGGAGACCAGGGCCGGGGTACCGCCAGCGCCAGCGCCCCAAGGCCAACGATGGCGAGGCAGAGGCTCATAGCTCCCCCGGCAGCGCCACTTCCCATCCCGTGATCCATCTCCGGCGAGTGCTCGAGGGACAGGCTCCCCGTGTGGTGGAGCAGGACCAGGGCGACGAGCAGTGCGGCCACGCTGGTGGCGGTGGGGCGATGTCCGACGCGTTGCATTCTCTCTCGGAGTCGTATGGGGCTCAGCATCAGATCAGTCTTGTACCCGGCTATTGAAAGCTGTGGACGGACAACGTTGATCAGATCAGGCCGGGCAGAATGGCAGGGAGCCCGAACCGACCAGAAGCCCCAAGTCGGTACCAACCATCTTCTCGGCCAGAAGCGAAACGAAGAGCGTCCCGATCGCCAGGGCGAGGATCAAGCCGGCCGCGAAGGCAGACACCGCCGGGCTCGGGACGGCAAACCTCCGGTCCAGCAACAGACGCACCCGGATCCCCACCGCGTGTCCGGCGAGTCCAGCAAAGACGGGAGTGGAAGCGACCGAGCTTCGCCCTGCTTTGCAGATGGCTGCGGCGAGCGCCAAGGGGTCCCCCTCAAGAGCCACCGCGTGCTCGTCTGCATCACGCTCGAGGTGAAAGTGCAGGTCATCCATCGCCCGGCGGGATCCGGGGATGATGCGACCGAGAGGATGGAGGAGGGCAGCGGTTAGAAACATGTAGGAGTGGCGCCGGCCGATGTGGGCTTGCTCGTGAGCAAGGCCGGCTTCAAGCTCAGCTTCATCGAGCAGGGCGAGCGCACCCGCGGACACGACCACCTTCGGGCTGCGAAGGCCCGCGGCGGCTACGACGACCTCGTCGCCACCGACCAGCACGCTCTCTCCGGGGCCTGAGCCGAGAGCGCCTGTCCGCAGCCAATCAGCGAGACCGCTGGCGGCTCTGCGCAGCGCCAGGCTTGCGAGCGCCAGCGAGAGCAGCAACATGACCGCGGGAATGAGGGTGGCGATCTCGCCGAACCGGTGCCCGTTGAATCCGAGATGCGTCGAGACGAACGGCACGACCGCGTGCACGCACCAGTCCGTGGCCGCCCTGAAGGGCCTTGTCCCGGGAACGAAATGGAGCAGTGACAGGGCCCCACCCAGCGCGAGCAATGCGCGGGCGCCAACCACCGAGAGAGACAGCGCTATCCCGGTCGACGGTGCCATCCTGGTGCGCGGAAGGGCCCGGGCTGCAACGAGCGCGCCGACGATCATGGCCGATGCGAGGAGCCCCGAGGTCATGCCTCCCGCCGCTCACGAACTTCCTGGAAGAGCGCGTCCAGTTCCTCGAGCTCGTCTGGACCGAGATCTCCGACGAGCTGGGCGAGAATCGTGCGGCGCGCTTCCCCCGAGACAGGGGCGAGGGTTTTCCGCAATGACGACGAGTAGTAGTCCGACTCGCTCACGCGCGCTCGATAGCGGAACGCCTTCCCGACCCGCTCGCGTTCGAGCAATCCGCGCTCCGCCAGCCTGTTGAGCACCGTTTGTACGGTCGTGTAGGCGCCGTCCTGAAACCGCGCCGGCAACATCGCGCGGGCCTCGTCGACCGTGGCGCCCTCGGTTGACCAGAGAACATGCATCAGTGCGAGCTGTAGGTCGCCTTGGAGTTGTGAATCCTTCGCCGGGCTCATTTCCCTGTGAAGGGTAGTGAACGGCGGCGGGGTTTCTACAAAACGTAGGACTAAGCTGCCGGCAGATGAGCGAGCAGACATTCCTCTTTGCCGACTTGGCGGGGTTTACGGCCCTGACAGAGCACCACGGCGATGACGAGGCCGCCGAGCTCGCCCTGGGCTTCGCGGATGCGTCCCGCGAGTTGCTGGATTGCTACGGGGCCCGAGAGATCAAGACGATCGGGGATGCGATTTTCGTCCGCTCACCGGATCCAGCTGGAGCGATCAGGCTGGGCTTGCGGATAGCGACGGACGTCGGCGAGCGGCACGGCTTTCCCATGGTCCGGGTCGGCATGCACACCGGCCCGGCGGTCGAAAGGGACGGTGATTGGTTCGGCGCGACCGTGAACCTCGCCTCGCGGGTTTCAGCTGAGGCCACCGCTGGCCAGGTGCTGTTGACGGAGCGAACGAGCCGGGCGGCGGGACCGATCGCCGAGGTCGAGCTGCAACCGCGCGGACGACGCGTGCTGCGCAACGTGGAGGAACCGGTTGTTCTCCTCGAGGCGGTGGCCAAGGGCTCTACCACGGCCGAGGGACTCTCGATCGATCCCGTCTGCAAAATGGCTGTCGACCCCGCGCACGAGGCAGGCCGGTTGCTGTACGAGGATCGAGTTTTTCACTTCTGTTCGCTGGACTGCGCCGCAGCATTCAGCGCTGACCCCGTCCGCCACGCCTCCTGATCTGACGGCGCAGGGACCCTCCTACATCTTGTAGGATCACCACGGATGAACTTGGTTCGACGAGCTGGTTCCGCCGGTGTCGGCGCCACGCGGACGTTGCTCTGCGACCCAGCCTTGCTGGCCGCGAGTGTCATCGGAGCTATCGCGGTGGGGCTGGTGCTGGGGATTCCGACCGACATCGTTCCCAATCCGTGGTTCACCCGGATGACGCCTGTATACACGGACCAGTATGTCTGGTGGGTGGCCACCAGCCTGCTCACCGGAGCACTCCTGGCCACCTACCTGATTCCGCGGGGCGGGCGGATCCGATCCCCTGTCGGCGGTGTCGGAGGAGGGCTCTTGGGCTATCTGGCGATCGGGTGCCCGGTGTGCAACAAGCTCGTGGTGGGTCTCATCGGCTTCTCGGGGGCCCTCAACTACTTTGCCCCGATCCAACCGTTCTTGGGAGCGGGCTCGGTCATCCTCGCGGGGTTCGCGCTCATGTTGAGGTTGAGTTCGATCGACGTCTCCTGTCGCGTGCCTGATGCGAACCCCGCGTCGTGACGGCGGCGTCGATCACGATCGGTCTGCCCCCGACCTTCGACGTCGGCCCACTTCCGGTTGCCTGGCACGGGCTCATGACGGCGGTTGGCATCCTCGCCGGTGGATGGCTCGCCCTCCGGTACGGCCGCAGCCGTAGGCTCGACCCCGAGCGCCTCCAGGCGGCGATCTTGATCCTGGCGATAGCCGGCGGCCTGGGCGCGCGCTTCTACTTCCTCGCGCAGACCGACCCGGGATCGCTCCTGCGCCCAGGAGATTGGTTCGGATCGGTCGGGTACGCGTTCTACGGTGCGATTCTCATCGGAGTTCCGGCCACCGCCGTGTATTTGCGGAGGAGTGACCGGCCACTCGTCTATCTCGACGCCCTCGCCGCCGGATTTCCGCTCGGGATGGCGGTGGGGCGCATCGGAGACCTGATCAACGGGGAGCACTACGGCCCGGTGACGAGCACCCCGTGGGGGTTTCGCTATACCGATCCGGGGGCCGCCGTGCCGTCACCCGAGCTCGCCTATCAGTCAGGCGCCTTCTACGAGATCCTTCTCGCGCTGGTCATGCTCATCTTCCTCTGGCCGATGAGCAAGCGGATCACGACCCCGGGTCTGCTCCTGTGCGTAACCGTGGCGTTCTATGCCGCCGGACGCTTCCTGATCTTCTTTGTCATTCGCGACTCTGATGTTGTGGCGCTCGGCTTGCGCCAGGCGCAGCTGACGAGCCTGGGCCTCTTCGGTCTCGCCGTGCTCGGAGCTTGGTACCTCGATCGTGATATGAGGCGCCGATCCGAAACCGATCCGCCGCCCACACCGATCGTCAGGGACGGCACGAGCTGATGTGGGACTCGATCTTTCGAGCCTTGGTCGCGTTGCCGGGAGCCCCCTTCCTCATCTCGGCGATTGTGGGTGCGATCATCGGCCTGCTCTCGGTCGGTCTCGTTCTCGGCAGCGCGCTCTTGGCCTGCGCCGCTGACGGCTGCCTATGAGCCCGTGGCGACGAGGGGGCCGAGCTCGCGGCAGCGTCTCCGAGCAGACGCTTTCGGATGTGGCGGGCAACCTCCAGCTCGTCTTCTTGGAGCGATTGGACGGAGACGGGGGGAGGACTGCCCGGGCAGTCGCATGCCTCGCTGAGCGGTTCCCGCTCATTGTCGACCGGCCGCACGACGCCGTCGTCTTTCGAGTTCCCGGCGCCGAGAACGCGAAGATGGCGCGGCTTGCGATCGCAAGGGCGCTCGACCAGACCGAGCCCGACTGGCGAGGCTATCTCGGCTGGCCCCGTTCCGGCGAGGAAGGCGACTTCTGATGTGGCGATCGTCATGTCAGGCCGGAAGGCAAATACCTGAAGAGCTGAACGGTCATGCAGGTATCCTGAGGGCATGGCGCACGGACAGTCACGCAGCGCGGACCAGCTCGACAACGATTTCGCGAGCGCGGTCGCTGCCACCATGCAGGCTCTCGCGACCGCAAGCCGGGTGCGGATTCTGGGACAGCTGCGCCGCAGCGAGATGGGCGTCAACGACCTCGCCGAGAAGGTCGGCATGGAGCCGTCGGCCGTCTCCCATCAGCTGCGGATCCTTCGCCACCTCGGCTTTGTCGTAGCCAGGCGAGAAGGCCGTCGCGTCTTCTATGACCTCCACGACGATCACGTTGGCGCGCTGCTCGACGAGGCCATCTCGCATGTCGAGCATGTCGAGCTCGCCCAGCCGGCCCGAAAGAGGAGTGACTTCCCTCGACCGGCGAAGGCTTCGCGTGGTCATCTGAGGGGCGCTCGTGGCTGAGCACGCCTACTCCCACGGCGGGCATTCGCACGGGCTGGTCGACCCAACCATCAAGCGATCGCGCGAGGGACTGCGGGTCGTGTTGGTTTCGTTGGCGCTACTTGGCCTGACCGCCGTGATCCAGGCGGCGATCTACGTGGCGACGGGCTCGATCGCTCTATTCGCAGACCTGATCCACAATGTTGGCGATGCGCTCACGGCGGTGCCGCTCGGCGCCGCTTTCCTCCTGCGATCCCGGAGCGCCGAGCGGGGAGCCGGCTACGCGGTCGTCCTGACGATCCTTGCCAGCGCAATCGTCGCGGCTATCTTCGCCATCGAACGAATCGTCAACCCGCTGGCGCCGGACCACCTGCTCGCGCTTGCGCTGGCGGGGGCCGTCGGAGTCCTCGGCAACGCAATTGCCGCCGTGGTGCGTCTCAGGGGCGGCCGGCGACTCGACAGCCCGGCTCTGCTCGCTGACGGCCAGCACGCCCGCTCCGATGCGCTCGTCTCCGTCGGCGTCGTCATCAGCGCCCTTGCCGTCGCGCTTGGCGCACCGATCATCGATCCGATAGTCGGACTCGTCATCACAGTGATGATCCTCCGGATCACATGGGCGAGCTGGAAGACGGTCCGGGGTCACGAACGCACGCACTGAATCGCTGTTGGCGCCCGCCGGTCGGTGACCGAAGGGCAGCGCGCCGGCGGGACCCGAGGCGATCGTCCCCTCAGTCCCGCCCGTGCACGGAGGGACGCTCCGAGCGCGACCAGCGCCCGAGCACCATCAGGGTCTTCGTGCCGGTGATCCTGCCGCTCTTGCGGAGCTGGTCGATCACCTCGCGGAGATGGTCCATGTCATCGACCCGGATCCGCGCCAGGGCGTCAGGGTCGCCGGCGATTGTGAAGACATCGCGGACCTCCGGAGCGCGTGCTGCGATCTCGAGTATCTCGTCGATATCGGTGCGCCCAGAGAAGCGCAGCTCGGTGAAGGCCTCGATCGCCGGGCCGACCTTGCTGTGGTCGAGGACCACGGTGTAGCCGGCGATCACCCCGATCCGCTCCAGCCGGTCGATCCGGCGGCGGACGGGGGCGGGGGAGAGGCTGACCCGCTCGGCGATGTCGGCGACGGTCCGCCGCGCGTTCTCGGTGAGCAGGTCGATGATCGCGTGATCGATCTCGTCGAGGTGCTCGTCGGTCATGGGTGAAGAGTAGAGGCCCGACCGGCGCGTCGCGCAGGATTCAGGCGCGTCTTGGCCCTATCCAGGCCGGTAAAGAGCGTCGCACGCACGAAACTTACAAGTTCCTTGCGTTACGAACCCCACGGCGCTCTGATTGAGGCAACCGACTCGAGAGGAGGAGCGGCGATGGAGCCCCTGATGACCACTCCAAGGTTCTGGGACGCAGAGCAGGTCGTCCTCTGCTCGGATCCTGCGGTCGGCCTCCGGGCGGTCTTCGTCATCGACGACACCCGTCGCGGGCCGGGCCTCGGCGGAATCCGTTTCAGGTCCTATCCGGACGACCTCGCCGGGATCGACGAGTGCCGGCGGCTGGCGGCGGGGATGACGCTGAAGAACGCGATCGCCGAGCTGCCGTTCGGCGGCGCCAAGGCGGTCATCTTCGATCGCGGCCCGCTTCCCGACCGCAGGGCGGCCATGCGCCGCTTCGGCGAGTTCGTGGCCCGTGCCGGTGGCAGCTATCTGCCCGGCGTAGACATGGGCACCACCGTCGACGACCTGGCGATGGTCGGGGAGGGCGGGGCGGTCGTCTCCTGCTCGGCGATCGACCCGTCTGAGTGGACTGCCCGCGGCGTTTGCGCCGCGATCCGAGCAGTCGTCGAGCACGTCGACGGCTCTGCCGACCTCGACGGGGTCAGGGTCCTGATCCAGGGCGCCGGCCATGTCGGGCGTCCGCTTGCGGCGTCGCTGGCAGATGACGGGGCGGCGATCCTCGTCGCCGCCGGCGCCGGCCGCCGCGCACACCGCCTCGCCGAGCGTGTCGGTGGGGCCGCGGTTGACCCCGGCGAAGCGCTCAGCACTCCCTGCGACGTCCTCGTGCCCTGCGCCGCCGCCGGCCTCATCGGCCCCGCGACGATCCCCGAGCTTGGCTGCCGGATGATCGCCGGCGCCGCGAACGACACGCTCGCGGGTGCCCGCGCCGACCTCCTTCTCGCCGAGCGAG
>JBBSQE010000146.1:0-7819 GCA_038258095.1 Solirubrobacterales bacterium
CCGGTGACCATCGCGGACCTGCAACGGATTAGGGACCGGGTAGAAGAACTCGTAGGGCGATTCCGGCCTGCTTTCGACTGAAAGCCAAGCTGCCTGCTTGCCATGCTTGGTAAGCTTATACACTAAAGGTATATGCGTGACCAGCGTCACGCTTGTCCCTTCTTTGTAGAAGCTCCCTCAGAACCGCTAGTGGGGCCTAGACATGCCTAAGGGCAGATCAGGGCGGATCGTCCGGAAGTCCCTCGACGGCAGAAAGGGCTTGAGCGGTTGCGTAGAGGAGGCCGCTCAGGGCAAGCATCGTGAAACAGAACTCTCCGCTGCCGAACGCTATCTCGCAGGTGGGCTGGCCTGTCACTTCCACTTTCGCGAGCGGCGGGCCAATGCCACGGTAGAAGCGCACCCGCGCGACCTCTGCGCCGTCTTCTATCGGGCTGGGCACGTCGATCAGTGTGACTTCCGGCGGGTGCTCGAACAAATCCCGTTCGGGGAAGACTGCTCGGAAGCGATATCGGAAGGTCGAGGTCCCGAGATTGACGTTGAGGCTGTGGATGACGCGGTGTTTGTCGATGTTCCAGAGACCGTCGAGATGGCCGAGACACTCCGCCAGGTGCCCTCCCTTGTAGGGCTGCAACGGCTCAAGGACTGCGATGGCATCTTCCGCCAAGAATCGAAGAACGTTGTGTCCTCTGAACTTCCCCGGAGCGTCGGTGATCGGGAAGGAAATCTTGCGGGCGATAGCTGGCTCCCAGAGTTTCTCGACCGGGTTAGAACGGCATGCCATGAGCCAGGCGGCTTGTTCGAGAGACGATCGAGCGTTGTGGATGACATCGCCCACCATGAGGCCCATGCGGAAACGCTCGGTGGGCTCGGGTTCGTGGCGACGAATGCGCAAGATGTGGCAGCCGGACTTGTCATCGAACTCATCGGCAACACGAAGCGGCTGCGTTTCAGACCAGGCTTTCTGCGCCACGTCGAGAGCTTCCAGCTTCTCTACTGCCCAGTCGAGCTTCGCTCTCGGCCCTTCTAGCTCCACACCTCAGCCCCCGCCACTAGGCACGCTACTGTCTTCCTCATGGCTGACAAGCCTAAGCAGAAAACGCCCGAGGGTCAGGAAATCCCGATCCCGACCCGCAAAGATTTCCTGGAGGTTGTCGAGAAGGTCAGCGGGGGGCGAGTAGGTCGTAAACGCCCTGCCTCGAAAGACCGGCCTCCCGAGCGATCTGACTGAGCGACACGCCCGCCTCGCGAGCCTCAGTCGCGAAGCGCCGTAGCTCGGCGGTTGCCTTGCGCTTGGCCTCACTTGCCGTCTCGCGGCCTCTGGCAGCCTCTCGGATGCCGTCTAGTGCTTCGTCCTTACTCATTCGCGGCCCTCTCTACGAGCGTCGAGAACATCGCTCGCGGTCGGTGCTTCTCATTATGGCGGAAGGCGTATTCGTCTAGGTAGGACTGGAGCCAGCGGGACGAAACGTGCTTGTAAGCGCCGCGCATCCCGGTCTTTAGGTTCCCAAAGAACCCTTCGATCGTGTTTGTGTGGATGTTCCCCTGGACGTAGATTCCCGACGAGTGGTTGATCACGCCATGCCGGTACTCGCGGCGCAGCGGCTTGTAGGCGATCCAGTCGTCAGTGATCATGAAAGCCGAGGGGTTTAGATGGGATCGAACCTCTCGACTAAACCCTTCACCCCGCCGTGACGGGACTACACGAAGCCGGACCCTGCCACCGCGCTCGACCAGGCCGAGGATTGTCGGCTTGGCCTCCCGGAAAGCCGCCGCCTCTCTGCGGGTGCGGTGCTTGCGGCGCGGCCTGCCTCCCCAGGAGGTTTCATCGACCTCGACCTCGCCAGTCAGCTGCTCGGTGTCGTCGTCCTTCATCAGTTCGTTGCGAATCTTGTTGAGCATCCTCCAGGCCGTCTTGTAGTTGATCCCAAGCTCCCGTTCCAGGTGCTTGGCGGAGATGCCCGTGCGAGTGCTGGAGACGAGATACATCGCGTGAAACCAAAGCTGGAGCGACGTCGAGGACTTGTGAAAGATGGTCCCGGCGGTTGGGTGAACGTGGTGCCCGCAGCCTGTGCAGGTCCAGGCCTGGCGACCCGTCTTGAGGGCGTAGCGCTTGAACAGCCGGCGTTTGTCGCACTTTGGGCACTCGGCATGCTCGCCGTCCTCGGAATAGCGCGAGCGCCACAGGTGCTCCAGGCAGGCCGCGTCGTCGGGGAACTCCCGCAGGAACTCGGAATAGGAGAACTCGGAACCCGAGGACTTCGCTCGCTTCGGTTCGTGGCGGTTGGCCGGAGGCATAGTGTCAAGTTACCTGACAACCGCCGGAATGTCAAGGAGCTTGACAAATGTTTCCCCAGGGCGACGATCGGCAGTCTGCTTGCAACGGCAGGATCGATGTTCAAGGATCGGAAACCCAACGCATGTCTGCCGTGGGGTACCTAGAAACCAATGTCCTTTACTGCGACAACAACCTCGACAGGCTTTCTCAGTTCCCAGACGAATCGGTCGATCTGGTCTATCTCGACCCGCCCTTCTTCTCGAACAAGACCTACGAAGTCATCTGGGGCGATGAAGCCGAGGTACGGTCGTTTGAGGACCGCTGGGAGGGCGGCATCAACCACTACATCGAGTGGATGGCCCATCGCGTCAGAGAGCTTCATCGCGTCTTGAAGCCGACAGGCTCGCTCTACCTCCATTGTGATTGGCACGCCAGCCACCACCTTCGGGTGATGCTGGACGACATCTTCGGAGCGTCTCAGTTTCGCAACGAGATCATCTGGCACTACCGACGATGGACAGGCGAAGCTCGGTCCTTCTTGAAAATGCACGACACGATCTTCTTCTATTCCAAGAGCAACGACTACAACTTCAACCGCCAGTTCACCGAGTACACCGAAGCATCCAAAGAGCGAAAAAAGAACCACCACACGCGCATCAAGGGCGACGATGTGTACGTGACCAGCGTGGATGAGCGCGGCGTAGGAGAGAACGACGTGTGGCAGATCTCGCTGCTCAACTCTCAGGCTCGGGAACGTCTTGGATACCCCACCCAGAAGCCCGAGGCATTGCTTGAGCGGATCGTGGCGGCGTCGAGCAACCCAGGCGATGTCGTGCTCGATCCATTTGCCGGCTGTGGCACAACACAGGTCGTGGCCGAGCGCATGAAGCGCCAGTGGATCGGGATGGACATCAGCCCTACCGCCGTGACCCTGATGCGTCGTCGCCTCATCAAGGCGACCAACGGAGCCGTAGATATGAGTGTTGTCGGCATGCCTATCTCAGCCGAGGATCTGCGCACTCTGAAGCCCTTTGAGTTCCAGAATTGGGTCATTCAGCGTGTCAATGGAACCCACTCGGCTCGGAAGACGAACGACATGGGGATCGATGGCTTCTGGTTCCTGACCCATGATCCGATCCAGGTCAAACAATCCGACCGTATCGGTCGAAACGTGATCGATAACTTTGAGACGGCCATCGAACGCGCCAAACACGACACCGGCTACGTGGTCGGCTTCAGCTTCACCCGCGGTGCGCGAGAGGAAGTCGCCAGGGCGCGCCGAGAAAAAGAGCTCAACATCACTCTCATCGAAGTCAAAGACCTCATCACGGACGCTGCCGACCTTCGCGCTCCCGATCTTCTCGCGGACCTAGACCCGCCCGAGCGACCCGACACGTTCTTGGACCTACCGCTCCCGGCGGCTCGGAAGAAAGCCTCACGCCCGTCTATTGAGGCGTTGCTAAAGAGTGAGCGCGAGGCCGCCCGTCTCACTGATTAGCGGGCCGTGCGCCTGCCCCAGTCTCAGGCAGGGAGCTTCTACAAAGAAGGGACAAGCGTGACCAGCGTCACACCCGCCCGGCGCTGATCCTTGCAACGGTCCGCGAAGGCAAGTACTCATGCCCCGGCAGGCGCCACGCGGGAGTGGCGCTCCAGATTCCATCCGCCGGGTCCCCAGAGGTCCGCTCGATGCTGCGCCAACCAGCGCCTCCACCGGAGGCGATGAGGGTGCGGCTGCGGCACGCATTCGCGCGCCCCGAGCCCGGATCCACCATTCACGGAGGTCTTACCAATGTCAAAGAGAACCCGCATCGTCATGCTCAGCCTTCTCGCGGCCAGCCTTCCCGGCGTCGCTCTCGCACAGTCGACGATCGCGCCACAGGCCGCGACCGGCACGGCTCAGCCCGTGCGCATCGCCGTGATCGAGAGGTCGGCGAAGCTGCTCGACCGCACGATCGCCGTCGGCGTCAAGCGCGTCCGCGCCCAGGCTCGCGCCGAACGGCAGGCCGCGGAGCGCCGAGCGCGCAAGCTCCGCCTCGCCGCGTTCGCGACCCTTCCCGGCGGTGTCTCACAGGAGACGCTCGACACCATCGCGTCCTGCGAGTCCGGTGGCGACCCGACCGCGGTCTCATCCGACGGTACCTACCGCGGCCTCTATCAGTTCGACTACGGAACCTGGGCCTCCGTCGGCGGGTCCGGCGACCCGGCTGCCGCCTCCCCGGCCGAGCAGAGCTACCGCGCCGCGCTGCTCTACTCGCGGTCGGGCTCCAGCCCCTGGCCGGTCTGCGGCGTCTAACCAAGCCTCCAACGGGGATCGACCTCGCTGCGGCCCTACGCCGCGCCCGGCGGCTGTACGCCGAGCGCCTCGCGGAACACCCGCGCCTCGTCCTCCAGCAGGTCGCCCAGAGTCGCTCGACGGTCGGCGAGGATGCGGCGCTTGGTCTCCAGGGTGGCGAAGCGGGGGGCCGCGGCGATGCCGCGCGCGATCTCGACCGTTCGCTCGAGTGCGCGCTCGCCCTCCGTCACCTCGCTGACCACCCCCAGCCGTCGCGCCTCTTCGGCGCCGAAGCGGCTCCCGGTCAGTGAGATCTCCGCGGCGGCGGCAGGGCCGAGCGCGTTGCGAACCGAGGCGTAGGACGGCGGTATGCCGATCGGCAGCTCGGGGAACCCGAAGGTCGCCGTCGGCGAGGCGACGCGGATGTCGCAGAGCATCGCCAGCGCGAAGCCTCCTGCGAGTGCCGGCCCGTTCACGGCGGCCAGGAGGGGCCGCGCACAGCTCGCGACGGCCTCGAAGACACCCGTCGACGTCTCGACCAACCGGCGCTTGTGCTCGGGATCTCCACCCATCTGGGTCAGGTCCATGCCTGCGCAGAAGGCTGAGCCGGCGCCGGTCAGGACGATGCAGCCGGCCCCCTCGTCCTCGCTCAGCCCGTTGAGAGCGGCCGCCAACTCGACCCTCAGGTCGATTGACAGCGCGTTCCGCTTCTCCGGCCGCTGGAGGGTTACGACCACAACGTCGTCGGAGCTCTCGAGGGACAGGAGGTCCGGCATCCGCCCATCGTATGGAAGGATGGGGCCCTTGCCGATCGGGGTGCTCGAAATCGATGCGGATGCCGCCCGCCTGTTGGTCGCGGAGGCGGACGCCGGCACGCTCGTGCCGCTGCTCTCGCGCCGCACGGCGCACGAGCATGGGGTCTTTCCCGGCCGCAGCGACATCGACGCGGTCGTTTCCTCGCTCGCGCTCGAAGCGCGGGAGCATGGCGCGGAGGCATTCGCCGTCTGTGCATCGCAGGCGCTGGCGGGCACACCCGACGAGCGCTCCCTGCGATCCGCCTGCCGTCGCGCGGACGTAGGGGTGCCGCGGATCCTCTCGCCGGGGCAGCGCGCCGACCTCGCGTTCCTCGGGGCGACGGCGACCTCCGGCGACGCGATCGATGGGACCGTTGCAGTCATCGACCTCGGTGGGAACTCGACCAAGATCGCGTTCGGCGATCCCGGGGAGGCTCCGAGCTGGCGTGGGTCCCGCGCTGTCGCGTCCGGGCGCCTGAACGAGCGTGCCCTGCTCTCCGACCCGCCGACGCCCGACCAGCTCGGGGCGGCCCGTAACGCTGTCGGCCGCCGGCTGTTGCGCCTGGAGCCACCGGCCGCGGATGCGACCCTCGTCGCCGCGACCGGGAGCGCCCTCGAGCTCGTCTGCGGCCCGGCCCTGGGCCGTGACGTCATCGGGGACATGCTCAACCGCCTTCTCT
Source organism: Solirubrobacterales bacterium (assembly GCA_038258095.1). Classification (GTDB taxonomy): domain Bacteria; phylum Actinomycetota; class Thermoleophilia; order Solirubrobacterales; family 70-9; genus JBBSQE01. Next base: position 6,022 of record JBBSQE010000146.1, read on the forward strand.
TCATGGGCACCGGCGGCCTGGCGGTCGAGCTCGGGGTCGACGCGGTTCTGCTCCGTTCACTGCCGGCCGAGTTGCTCGTCCTGGAAGCGCTCTGTGATTTCGTGCCGGAACCGCTGACCCTTGCTTCGGGGGGAGTCCTCGAAGGACTCGCCCTGCTCGTGGCCGAGGAGCCGGCCGTCGCAGGTCACGGCTGAGGAATGGCCGACGCCGTCCCCGAGAGCGGCGAGTCCGTCCCGGCTCCCGGGCCCGACGGGCCCTCGCGGAAGCCACCGCGCGAGTCGATCGAGGAATCCCGCGTTCGAGCCCCGAGCCGGGGCAACCGGCGGCTCGAGTCGTTTCTGGAAGCCGTGAACTCGGACGACGAGGTGCGCGCCTGGTGGTACATGGCGCAGGTTCATGCCGAGCGGCTCGGAATGTCCGACCACTCGTGGGTCCACATGCAGATCGTCCTCAACATCTCGCTTCGTCTGTTACGGCTGCTCGTCAAGGCGGGGGTCAAGCCGGCGATGGTCACCGACCACTCGATGTCCGACCGCGACGCCGAGGTCGTGGTCGCCGGGGGAGCGCTCCTCCACGACGTCGGCATGTCCATTCACCGTGCCGACCACGAGGCCTACAGCCTGTTCCTGGCCCGTGAGGCGCTGGGCCGGCTGCTCGCCGACGTCTACCGCGAGCCGGAGCGAAGCGTGGTGACGGCCGAGATCCTCCACGCGATCATCGGCCACCGTCGGCGCGGCGAGCCCTACACCGTCGAGGGCGGGGTGGTGCGCGTCGCCGACGCGCTCGACATGGCCCAGGGCCGGACCCGGATCCCGATCGAGGCGGGCCAGGAGGGCATCCACTCGATCTCGGCCGCGGCCGTCGACGAGGTTCGCATCTCGGCCGGAGAGGAGCGCCCGGTGCGGATCGAGATCGACCTCAACAACTCGGCGGGGATCTTCCAGGTCGATGACCTGCTCGCGACGAAGATCCGCGGGACGCCGCTCGACGGCCACGTCGAGGTCGTCGCCGAGGTCAAGGGCGAGTCCGAGAAGCGGCTCCTGACCGGATTCCGGCTCGGACAGACCGAGCCGGAATCTTCGCCGGAACCGACTCAGGACTGAGAGACCGGCCGCGGAAGCGAGCGGCTAGCGCAGGCGCTCGAGGTCGTAGCGCCGTTCGTCCTTGCGCTTCTCGAGCTTGCCCTGGATCAGGGAGAGGACGATCACGAGGGTCGGGAAGAAGGCGATCACCCCGAAGCAGAAGAAGGTGACGAGCTTGTCGTCCGTGCGCCCGGCGAGGCCGACGCCATCGGCGGCGAATGCGGCCGGGGCGACCACGAAGAGGGCGAGCATCATGGAGCTGAGAAAGCTCGCTATGCGTGTGCGGCGACTCTTCACGGCCGGGAATCTACCGCACCGCGGTGACCCCCTCGTCCGACGTTGAGGAAGGTGATCTACGATCCCGCCCGTGTCCATCCTCGAAGCCCTCCTGCTCGGGGTCGTGCAGGGGCTTACCGAGTTCCTGCCGATTTCCTCCTCCGGCCACCTGGTGATCGTCCCCTGGCTGCAGGACTACACTTTCCTGGCCGACAACGAGCAGTTCAACAAGACCTTCGACGTCGCCCTGCACGCCGGCACTCTCATGGCGGCGGTCTACTTTTTCCGGGCGGAGGTGGTGCGGCTGATCGCCGGCTTCATCGCCGCCGCCCGGGCCCGGGCGAGCGCCACCCCCGACCCGCGCCGCGCGAAACCGGTCGCGATCGGCCCCCTCCCGGCGGTGTGAGTCTGCGGCCGCGGCGCGAGCTTCCTCAGAGCGC
>JBBSQE010000147.1:0-7682 GCA_038258095.1 Solirubrobacterales bacterium
CTCGAGCATCTCGGTGGCGCCGTGGACAAGCCAGGTGGCATCGGTCACTCCGGAGCCCCGTGAGTCTCCGTCCCAGCGGTGATCGGGATCGGCGAACTGCTTCTCTCTCATATCTCCAGACTAAGCAATTGGCGGCGCGGATTCTCCGGGGCCCGGCGGCGGTCTATGCAGCGGCGCGGAGCCGGACGTGCGCGTGATGCTCCAGGGTCTCCGAGATCGCCCGCTCGACCTGGGCCAGCGCCCGCCCGGAAGCCTCCGGAGCCGTGGCGAGCGGCGCGGCGAGAGCGTCAACCATGAACGTATGGGCCTCCTCGGAGAGCCCGAACGAGCCGCGCTCGCAACTCGCGCAGACCACCCCTCCCGCGGCCCCCGAGAACCCGCTGAGATGGTCCCCCTCCCCACAGGTCGCACACGATGCGAGCTCCGGCGTAAAACCCGCAGCAAGCGCCAGCTTCAACCGGAAGGCAAGCGACGTCGAGAGTGCCGCGTCCGGCCCGTCGGCGGCATCGAGCAGCCCCAGGTAGCGACACAGCAGGTTGTAGGCGGGGCGGTTCGGCTCGGCTGAGTCGAGAAGCCTCAGCACCGCATCGCACCCGCGCGCGGCCGCCCCGAGCGCGGCGCCATCGGAGCGCAGGCGCGAATAGCCGTCGATCGTCGACGCCGAGGTGACGGTCATGAGGTCGCTCCGGCCTTCGTAGAGCACCAGGTTGAGGCGAAAGAATGGCTCCAGGCGCCCGCCGAACCGTGACTTCGGTCGCCGCGAGCCCTTCGCGATCGCGCCGATCCGGCCCCGGTCGACGGAGTAGAGGTGGAGGATCCGGTCGGCCTCGCCGTAGCGGATGCTCCGCAGCACGATCGCCTCTGTCTTGATGCTCCACTTCATCGCTCGTCAGACGTTGACGGCGCCCCCGGATGCATCCGCTGCCCGGAGGGCGTCGCGGATGGCCGCCGCCGTCAGCGTCGCCGCAGCGGTGCCCACGGCCAGCCCCGCGAACCGGTCCTGGCGGAAATCGCCCGAGGACAGACAGAACGCGACGTCCCCGTCGAGGTCCGAGAACACCGGGTCGACGGCGCGCGAAACGCCGCCGCTCGCCATCCGCGCAACGCGAGCACACGCCCCGCGATCCATGCCGGCATCGGTCATCACGCAGACCAGCGTCGTGTTTCGCTCCTCGACCCGGCGCCAGTCGGGGGGAGCCGTCATCGCGACGATCCGCTCCGCGCTCGAGAGCTCATCGCCGTCCTCCCCGCGCGGGCATCCCAGCAAGCTCCCGTCCGCGTCGATGATGTCCCCGAAGGCATTGACGACAGCCACGACGGCGACCACATGACCCATCCCCGTCCGCGCGGCGGCGAAGCCGATGCCCGCCGGGGTCGCGCGCGGCCGCCCGAGAATCTTGCCGACGGCCGCGCCCGTACCGGCGCCGATCCGGCCCCGCGCGGGCACCTCGGGACGCGCCGCCTCACAAGCAGCGCGGCCCTCGGCCGGACCGGGTCGCACAGACCCGTCGCCCTCCGCCAGGTCGTAGATGACCGCCGCCGGGACGATCGGGACGACGCCTCCCGGCGTCGGGTGCCCCACCCCGCGCTCCTCGAGCCACCGCACGACCCCGTCGGCCGCCGCGAGGCCGAAGGCGCTTCCACCGGTCAACAAGACCGCTCCGACGTCGTGGACACCCGAGAACGGCCCGATCACGTCCGTCTCCCTCGTCCCCGGCCCGCCGCCGCGGACATCGACTCCGCACCTGGTCTGAGCGGGGGGAATCACGACCGTGCATCCGGTGGCCGCCTCGGGATCTGACCAATGCCCGATCGAGAAGCCGGCGGGCAGGCCCACCTCGGCGTCAGACACCGCGGGTCCTCCGCCTGCGGGCCCCACGCCCGCGTGCCCGGGGGCGCTTGCGCAGCCGCACCTGGCACGAGGGGCAGAAGTACGTTGAGCGCCCACTCAGCACGATCCGCCTGATCGGGCCGCCGCACTCGGGACAGGGCTCGCCCTCGCGGGTGTGGACGAGGAACTCGTTCTGCATCGTCCCCCGCTCGCCGCGGGCGTCGCGGTAGTCATCGATCGACGAGCCCCCGGCGGCGAGCCCCGCCTCGAGCGCCTCGACGACGCCCTCGCGGAGCGCCTCGTGGTGCTCTGCACGCATCGAGCCCGCGGGCGACAGCGGATGGAGCTGCGAGCGAAACAGCGCCTCGTCCGCATAGATGTTCCCGACACCGGCGACGCCGCTCTGGTCGAGCAGGAACGACTTCAGGGGCACGCTACGCCCCGCCGCCATCTCACCAAGCGCCTCCGCCGTGAACTCGCCCGACAGCGGCTCGACGCCGAGCTTCCCGGCGAAGCGCCTGGCCAGCCCGTCCTCGTCGACGAGGAAAGCCTCCCCGAAGCGGCGCGGATCGGTGAACCACACCTCGCGGCCATCATCGAGGGTGAAGCGCGCGCGCAGGTGGCGCTCGTCCGTCGAGCGCTCGCCCTCGTAGAGCCGCCGCCCCTCGGAGGGATCGAGCATGAGCCCATCGTCGACGAGGATCAGGTTGCCCGTCATCCGCAGGTGCATCGCGAGCGTCTCGCCACGGTCCAGGCGAAGCAACAGGTACTTGCCGCGGCGATCGAAGGCGATGATCCGGCGCCCCGAAACCGCCGCACCCAGATCGGCTCCCGGCAGCGGGCGCGACCAGCGGTCGTCCAGGACCTCGAGCACCTCGATCGTCCGCCCGCTCAACTCGGGTTCGAGCTGGGACCGCACGGTCTCGACCTCGGGCAACTCGGGCACGCTGTCAGCCCTCTTCCTTTGGGACGCGGCCGGCGAGGCGGGCCGTGCGCAGGAGCGGCTCGAAGGCGATCCGGTTCGCCGCCCGGAAGCTCGCCGGTCTTGCGTAGGCGTCGATGACCCACTCCGTGGCGTCCTTGTAGACATGGACGCTGCGTGTGCGGACCACCGTGCCGCCAACCAGGCCGCGGCCGCGGATCTCGACCGCGGGAGAGCCATCCACCCGCGTGATCTCCGAACCCTGGAGGAGAAAGCCGGGGGCGCGCACCTCGAGCGACGCGATGATCCGCTTGCGCGAAGCCTCGACGGCCGCCGGATCGGTTCCGAGGTCCTCCCGCGGATACGCATAGATGGCGGCCAGCGCGCTGCCCGACGCGAGCGTCGCGACCTGGGGCGCCTGCCCTCCGGCCACCACCCAGGACTTCGGATGGCGGAACCGCAGCGATCCATCGCCGGACTTGAACTCGGCGGTCTTGCCCGGCTTCCCGAGCGCCGACAGATCCGGCGCCGTGGGACCGTCGTTCCCGCACGCGGTCGCACCGAGGGCGAGGGCGATGAGCACGCCCGCAGTCGCAAGATTCCGCACCCGACGGTTGTATCAACCGGCCTCGGTCAGCGGGCGACAGCGCGCTCGGTCAGCGAGCGACGGCGCGGGGATGTGCCTGGAAGTAGACCTCCTTGAGGCGCTCCCCCGAGAGGTGCGTGTACATCTGGGTCGTCGAGATGTCGGCGTGCCCGAGCATCTCCTGCACCGCCCGGAGGTCACATCCCCCGGCCAGCAGGTGCGTCGCGAAGCTGTGGCGGAGCGTGTGCGGGCTCATCTTGCCCGACAGCCCGGCCTCCCGGGCGTGTCGCTGGACGATCTTGTAGAGGCCCTGGCGGGTGAGCTCGCCGCCGCGGAAGTTGACGAAGAGCTTCTTGACCGGCCGGTCGTGGACGAGCTTCGGCCGTCCGGCGCGGAGATAGGCGCTGAGCGCCGCGATGGCCTGACGCCCGAGCGGGACCAGCCGCTCCTTGGACCCCTTGCCCCGCGCCCGCAGGAACCCCTGACGAAGATCGATGTCCGCAAGGTCCAGGCCGATCGTCTCAGACGCGCGCAGCCCACACGCGTACATGACCTCGAGCATTGCCCTGTCGCGCAGCACCGTCGGCTCATCTCCCTTCGGCGCGGCGAGCAGCGCCTGCACCTCGGAGTAGTTGAGGACCTGGGGAAGCTTGCGGGCACGGCGAGGCGCGCTGAGCGCCCGAGTCGGATCCTCCTCGATCATCTCCTCGCGGCGGAGATGCTTGTAGAAGGACCGCAGGCAGGCGGCCTTGCGGTGGATCGTCGCCGCCGAGCACGGGGGCCTGCCGTTGCCGGTGGCGAGCTCCGCCAGCCAGTCGGCCACCTCGCCCGGGCGGGCGCCGAGGGCGTCGATGTGGTGCGCGTCGAGAAACTCGCCGTACTGGAGCAGATCGGTCCGGTACGCGTTCAACGTGTTGCGTGACAGGCCGCGCTCCAGCTCGAGATGCGAGAGGAAGTCGAGCACCAGGCCCTCGAATCGCGCATCCGGCTCACGTGCCTCGCGCGGTGCTGCCCCCCGGGGGACTGCGATCGCCATGAGCACCCGTTCTGCCCCTCACCCCGAATGCCTTGCCCCGCAACGCACCGCCCGCGCCCGCGCCCGCGCCGAGGCGAGACCGAGTGGCCGGATCGGGCACCGCCACGGTGCCCGATCTGCTCCTCACCCGTCCGGATCGAAGTGGCGGCGCAGGAGCAGCAGGCCGATCAGGGATTTCGAATCGGCGCATTCGGCGATCGTCGCGTCAAGCTCTACAAGCGGTACAGCAATGGCCTCGAGCTCCTCCTCGTCACCCCCCGCCTCGTCGTCTGCGTCGCCCAGGTCGGTGGCGAAGAAGATCGTGACCTCCTCCTCCGCGAACCCGGGGCTCGTGTAGAAGCGCTTCACCTCGGCCCAGTCGCCGGCCCGCTTGCCGATCTCCTCGGCGAGCTCGCGCTGGGCGCACTCGAGGCGCGTCTCGCCCTCCTCATCGAGCTTGCCGGCCGGAAGCTCGAGCAGCGCCGGCTCCCCGACCGCCTCGCGCGGTTGCCGGACCATCCAGAAACGCTCCTCGTCGTAGGCGACCATCGCCACGGCGCCGGGGTGAGCCACGATCTCTCGCTCCCGGGTGGAGCCGTCCGCGTTCTCGAAGGTCTCGATCCGGACACTGGCGATGCTTCCCTCGTAGACCGTCCTGCTCTCCACCGGCTCCATCGAATCGTCCGCGTCGGCGCGCCGCTGCTCCCTCATCAGCCCTCGAGCTCGCCGCATGCGCGGCGCGCCAACCCACGCCCGGCCGCCAGGGCGGCGGCGAAGAAGAGGGGGTCCTCCTCGATGTCGCGCCCCATGGTCGTCCTCGGAAGCCCGCTCTCCGCGTAGCCGTCGAGGTCCACCGCCTCGGCCAGCAGACGGTGCCGCGGCCCCGAGAGCGCCGTCAGCTCGTCGAGGATGACGGGCTCGTCCTCCGGATAGGGAACATCTACCTCCCGCAGCGCGAGCTCCAGGACGCTCTGTGTGTGATGGCTGACGCCGCGGTGGCGGGTCCGTGGGTCAGAGCTCGAAAGGCGCGGCGAGAGCAGCGTCGGAAGTCCCAGGGCCAGGGAGGAATGGAGGTTGTCGAGGGCGGCGATCCCGCCGTGCCCGAGCCGGGTCGCAGAGCCGAGCATGCCGGGCCCGGGGCCGGCGATGATCGCGTCCCAGCCCAGGCGCTCCGCGGCGGCGTCAAGAGCACCGATCACGGTGATCGCCTCCTCGTCACCGCCGTAGGAGGAAGCCGCCGTGACGTGGCCGGACACCAGGTCGCGGTCACGCAGGGCGACGACATCCCGGGAGAAGACGCCCGGCAGGGCGCCGCCGAGCGTCTGCACATAGCCGATGCGCAGGTCGCGCTGGAGCTCGCCCGCCGCCCAGGCGGCGGGGGCCAGGTGGCCATGCAGAGGGATCACGAGGACCGGGATCGTCCTGGTGGGCTGGCCACCGGACCGAGCGCCCGGGCGCTCGGTCGCGTCGACCGAGTGCTGGAGCGAGGTGTAGTTCAGCTTCATGACGTGGTTACCCCCGGGCGGCCCTCCCGCCAGGCCGCGCGTGAGATTGACGTGGACGATGTCGAATCCCCCCGAGCCGAGGTCGAGGTCGAGCGCCTCGGTGTTGACGACCACCTCGTCGCCCTCGGCCATCTCCCCCACCATCGAAACATCGGCCCAGGCCCGCCGCCGCTCGCCTTCGACCTCGACCGTGAGCGGGTCGGTGGCGACGACCGTGCCGCGGCGGAGCTTCAACACCGCGCCGCCTCGGCAAGGATCGCTTCGCAGACTTCCAGCATGACGTCGAGATTATGAGCCTCGACCGCCTCCGCCGGCGTGTGGTTGGCCGAAGTCCCGTTTGCGAGCAACACACAGTCGACCCCCTTGGCCATCAGCGCGTTGGCGTCGCTGCCGCCGCCGGTCGGCACCCGAACCGGCTCGAGGCCGGCCCGGCGCAGCCCGGCCTCGGCCAACCCGAGTGCCTCCGATCCGCTCGGCACCCGATAGCCGCGGAACACCTCGGCGACCTTCGTATCGAGGTCGCAGCCATGCTCGCTCGCCCCCCACGCACAGGCGTCTGACATCTCTCCGATCGCCTCGGCGGCCTTCGCGGGATCGAGGCTCCGGGCCTCCGCCTCGAGCGAGCAGCGCCCCGGCACCACGTTCGGTGCCGTGCCTCCGCCGATGAGCCCGACGTTGGCGGTCGACTCGGCGTCGAGGCGCCCGAGCTGCATGGCGGCGATGGCCGCAGCAGCGGCCGCGATCGCGCTGCTGCCGTCCTCGGGCCTCAGGCCCGCATGGGCCTCGACACCCGTGAACGTCGCGGTCAGGCGCTGATGGGTCGGCGACTCGGTGATGACCTCGCCGATCGGACTGGCGTGATCGAGCACGAACCCCACCGTCGAGGCGAGCCCCGCCGGGTCGAATGCGTGAGCTCCCACCAGGCCGACCTCCTCGCTCGCCGTCAAGAGCAGCTCGAGGCCGACCGGCGAGCCGGCTGCCCGGTGGCGCTCGGCCAGCTCGACGAGGACGGTGACCGCGGCCTTGTTGTCGGCTCCGAGGATCGTGTCGCCGCGACTTCGATAGACGCCGTCTTCGAGCGCCACCGAGACCGGTTCGGAGTGCGGCACGGTGTCGAGGTGGGCGGCGAAGAAGATGGAGTCCTCCCCGCTCCCAGCCATGCGAGCGAGGAGATTGCCAGAGCCCGCGCCGGTCTCCGTCGCGGTGTCGTCCTCAGCGACCTCCATCCCGACGGCGCTCAGCTCGGAGATGACGGCGTCAGCGACCTCACGCTCCTGCCCGCTGGGGCTTGGAATCTCGCAGAGCGAGACGAAGCGATCGTGCATGCGTCCCGCGCTCACCGTCGGGCGTTCGGGGTCGAGCCCCGGGGTCAGCTCGAGCGGCGGACGCTCACATCAGCGTCCTCGGAGGGCTCGAGGTCCGCGAGATCCTCGTCAGCGGCCGGCTCGGTCCCGGCCTTCGCGGCCGCCGCCCCGATGAACTCGCGGAAAAGCGGCTCGGGCCGGTTCGGCCGCGAGTTGAACTCCGGGTGGAACTGGGAGGCGACGAAGAACGGGTGATCGGGAAGCTCGACCATCTCGACCAGACGCTCGTCGGGCGACGTGCCGCCACAGACGAGGCCCTCGTCCTCGAGGCGGCGCCGCAGCATGTTGTTGACCTCATAGCGGTGGCGGTGGCGCTTGTAGATGACGGCCTCGCCGTAGATCTCGCGAGCCCTGGTCTTCTCGTGGAGCTTCACCGGATCGGCGCCGAGGCGCATCGTCCCGCCCATGTCGGAGATCTCCTTCTGCTCGGGGAGCAGGTCGACCACCGGGAACGGCGTC
>JBBSQE010000148.1:0-7652 GCA_038258095.1 Solirubrobacterales bacterium
AGGCCGCCGGTCCGTTCGACGTGCTCATCAACAACGCCGGGATGGACGAGTTCGGGTTCTTCACGCAGACGACCCCGGAGCAGTGGGCGAAGGTCATCGCCGTCAACCTCTTCGGCGTGCTCAACTGCACCAACGCGGTGCTTCCGGGCATGCAGGCGGCGAAGTACGGGCGCATCGTCAGCATCTCGTCGGAGGCTGGCAGGGTCGGCTCGAAGGGCTCGGCCGTTTACTCCGCCGCGAAGGGCGGGGTCATCTCCTTCATGAAGGTCATGGCGCGCGAGAACGCCCGCTACGGGATCACGGCGAACTCGATCGCGCCCGGGCCGATCGAGACGCCGCTCTTGATGGGCGCCGCCGAGTTTGGTGAGATCGGTCAGAAGCTCATCGAGAACATGCGCCAGGGAACGCAGCTCGGCCGTCTGGGACAACCGGACGAGGTCGCGGCGGCCGTCGCCTTCCTCGCCGCGGAGGAGTCTTCCTACGTGACCGGTGAGACGCTAGGGGTCAGCGGCGGCCTGGGGATGGTCTGAGCGGTGGCGCTGGAGATTGGAATCGAGCGGACGGCGAGTTCACGGTCGAGGACCGGCTCGTCACGGACGTGGGAGGGACGATCGGCGCGAGCGTCCTCTCGACGCCGGGGATGATCGGGATGATGGAGCGGACGTCCTCGATCCTCGCCTACGAGAACCTGCCGGAGGGCAGGGCGACGGTGGGATTCGAGGTCTGCATCAAGCACGTTGCCGCGGCCCTCGAGGGATCTGAGTGCACGGTCCAGGCCGTCCTACGCGAGATCGCCGACGAACGGAAGCTGCGCTTCGACGTCGAGGTCTGTGAGGGCGAGCGGACGATCGGCATCGGCACCCACGAGCGCCGTGTCATCGAGGTCGGCGAGGTCAAGAGCTCCTGATGGCGCTGTCGGGGACGGCGCGCATCCGGGAGGTGGGGCCGCGCGACGGCTTCCAGAATGAGCCCGAGATCATTTCCACCGACGACAAGGTCCGCCTCATCGACCTTCTCTCGGCAACCGGTATGAAGCGTCTCGAGGTGACCTCGTTTGTCCGCCCCGACGTGATCCCTCAGCTAGCCGACGGCGCCGAGGTCCTGTCGCGGATCGAGCGCCGCGACGGGGTCGCGTTCTCGGTTCTGATCCCGAACGAGCGCGGGCTGGAGAACGCCCTGACCCAGCGGGAGCGCTTCGACGAGATCAGTGTGTTCCTCTCCGCATCCGAGACCCACAACCGAAAGAACGTCAACCGCGCGATCGGAGAGTCGCTGACGGGCCTCGGGGCGGTGCTGGCGGCAGCGGCGGGGGAGGGCCTGCGATGCGAGGGGGTGATCGCGACCTCGTTCGGGTGTCCCTACGAGGGCGAGGTGCCGCCGGAGCGGGTCCTCGAAATCGCCGAGCGGCTGCGTGCCGCCGGTTGCGACGAGGTCGGGTTCGGCGACACGACCGGGATGGCGAACCCGAGGCAGGTGCGCGAGTTCTTCGCACTGGCCCGGGATCGCCTCGCCGGGGGAGACGACGCCCCGGAGCTGACGGCGCACTTCCACAACACCCGGGGCCAGGGGCTCGCGAACGTCCTCGCGGCCCTCGAGGAGGGGATCGACTCCTTCGAGTCGAGCTTCGGAGAGCTGGGCGGCTGCCCCGTGCCGCCGGGTTCAACAGGGAACATCTCCTCCGAGGACCTGATCTCGATGCTTCACGAGATGGGGATCGAGACCGGAATCGACCTGTCGTTGCTCATCGACGCGTCGCGCGCCGCACAGGAGACGCTCGGGCGCCCGCTTGGGGCCCATGTACTCAAAGCCGGGCCGGTCGACTGGCATATCAGCGCCTGAACACGCAGCTCGATCAACGAGTGGACAAAAGTGCTCATCTGTTGAGCAGAATCGTCCACTCGACGCTCCTAGAAGCGAATCGCGCGTGCCCTCGACAGCTTGAAGCCGTGCCTCGTCCGGCGGTTGATGCAGCGCACTCCGTCGGTGCGGCTCGTGCAGGTGAAGAGGCCGCGTGTGAGCGACCTGCCGTAGGGGAGGGAGCGGCCGAGCCCGAGAACGGTGTCCCCGGCGCAGAAGAACCCACCCTTGCCGTGCCTTCCCACCGTGAGGCCGAACCCCCAATCGGTGCGGCAGTTCCGCGGCTTGCGTGTCGCGTGCCAGGTGTGGCTGCGGATGTCGCAGCGGGCGCCGGAGCCCGCGAGGCCGCAGCCGATGTTGCCGGAGGGAGAGTGGAAGTAGGCTGCGGCACCCGCGGGGGCAGCGCCGACGAGGAGAACCCCGGCGATGGCGGCGCCGAGCAGGCAGGCCCGCAGTTTCAGGGTCGCGCGCTTCATTACGACCATGGCTATTCGGTCGCGGCGCTGAGAATCCTCTGTGCGGGTAGTGTCCGAGGCATGAAGAGCGACGCATTCAGGGCGAAGGCCGAGGCCAAGGATTTCTCCGCCATCGACGAGATCGCGAGCGAAGACGTCATCTTCCGCAGCCCGCTTGTCTACAAGCCCTACGAGGGTCGGGAGGCCCTGAAGATGCTGCTCGGCCACGTCGTCCAGGTCTTCGAGGACTTCCGCTATGTGGAGCAGGTGGAGACCGGCGACACGGCCGCGCTGATGTTCGAGGCGCGGGTCGGTGACAAGGAGCTCCAGGGAGTGGACATCCTCCGCTTCGATGATTCCGGGAAGGTCCGGGAGCTGATCGTCATGGTCCGGCCCGGCAGTGGCGTGGCGGCGCTCGGTGAGGCGATGGGCACCAGGCTCGCGGCGGCGGGCGCCTGAGCAGGCTCCCAGTCTCTAGGCTTCGCGGCCTTCCGATACGGCAAGCGAGCTAGGAGCGAGAGTGGAGATCAAGAAGGTTGGTGTGGTCGGCTGCGGCTTGATGGGGCACGGGATCGCACAGGTCTGTGCGCAGCAGGGCGGCTGGGACGTCGTCGTGCGCGAGGCAGACCAGGAGCGGCTCGACAAGGGCATCGCGATGATCGACAAGCAGCTCGCGAGGGCGGTCGACAAGGGCAAGGTGACCCAGGATGACGCCGACGCCGTCCGTGGTCGCATCCACGGCACGCTCGACTACTCCGACCTGGCCGACTGCGACCTCGTGATCGAGGCGATCGTCGAGGACCTCGACGCGAAGCTCGAGATGTGGCGCGAGGTCGACGGGATCGTCAAGGCTGACGCCGCCTTCGCGACCAACACGTCCTCACTCTCGGTCGCCGAGCAGGCCGCCGCGACGAACCGGGCCGACCGCTTTCTCGGCCTCCACTTCTTCAACCCGGCGCAGGTGATGCCGCTGCTCGAGGTCGTGCGAACCGACGAGACCGCTGACGACGCCGTCGAGCTGGGCTTCGCGCTCGGAGAGAAGCTGGGCAAGACGAGCGTTGCCGCCGGGGACAACCGCGGCTTCATCGTCAACCGCCTCCTCGTCCCGTACATGCTCGACGCGATCCGCGCCCGCGAGCAGGGCGTCGGCACGACGGCCGACATCGACAGGGGCATGATCGCCGGCGCGAGCCACCCGATGGGGCCGCTGACGCTCGCGGACTTCGTGGGTCTGGACACCCTCGTGTCAATCGCCAAGGTGATGACCGAGGCCTATGGGGAGGACCGCTTCGCAGCTCCCGAGACCTTGCAGAAGATGGTCGATGCAGGCCAGCACGGACGCAAGTCGGGCCGCGGGTTTTACGATTACTCGGGGGATAAACCAGTCGCCATTGACCCAGAGGTTTAGGCGCGGCGAAGGACAGGAGGAAGTGGTGGGCAAAGACATGGCGGAGGCGACCGGTCAGACACCGTCTGATGCAGTCCGGCAGGAACTGGAGCGGGTCGGGGCGCACACGGCCGATCTTCTGAGGCAGGCAGGTGATACCGCGGCGAACATCGTCGCCGATGCGCGGGGGGAAGCTGAAATCATCCTCAGCTCAGCGCGCTCAGAAGCCGATCAGGTCAGGGCTGAATCCGACCGTTATGCGGAGAGCACACGCGCGGATGCCGACGAGTTCGCCCAGAGCACACGAGGCAGCGCTTACTCCTTCGCCCAGGAGCGGCGCCGGCAGGCGGAGATCGACGCCGAGGGGCATCTGGCCGATGCTCGTGAGGAAGCCGAGCACATCATCACCGTCGCTCACGATCGGCGGGCCGGCCTCCAGACCGTGATCGCTGACCTGAGCGAGAGGCGCGATGCGGCGCTGGCGGCGCTCGAGGGCATCGCCGAGTCGATCCGTGGCGCGACGAACCGGCACTGGGAGGGCGCGGGAGCCCTCGACCCGGTGCCCGGCGACGAGGACGAGTACCGGCCGCCGAGCGGCCCGGCCTGGGACGACGAGCCCCACGAGGGGAAAGCGAAGGACGAGTGGGCCGTGGTGGGCCGCGGCGATCGGCCCGACCCGCTCGACACGCTCGCCGAGGAGCTCGATGAGCCCGAAGGGCTGGATGAGACTGAGGTGCTCGATGAGGCCGACGACGGCGAGGACTGGGGCAGCGGCGCGAGGGATTCAGGCCGGCGCTCGTCGCCATGGCTCCCCCCGCGCGGGCTCGATCCCGGCGCCATCCCGTCCGAGAGCAAGCCGCCGCCCGGATGAACGACTCCGAGACGCGCGAGACACGCGGGATCGAGGAAGCGAGGTGCGCGGCTCTCGGGGGCGGCCCGGAGCGCCATCACCAGAAGGTCACCGAGCAGGGCAAGCTGCCGGTTCGCGAGCGCGTGGCGCAGCTCGTGGACCCGGAGTCCTTCACCGAGGAGGCGCTGCTCGCCAACTGGGACCAGGAAGGGCTCGGTGCTGACGGTGTCGTCACCGGCCTCGCCCTGATCGGCGGGAAGCGGGTGGCCCTGATGGCAAACGACCCCACCGTCAAAGCTGGGTCCTGGGGGCCGAAGACGGTCGAGAAGATCCTCCGGATCCAGGAGCGCGCGCTGAGCCTTCAGCTCCCGCTGGCCTACCTGATCGATTCGGCGGGGGCGAGGATCACGGACCAGGTCCAGATGTTCCCGGGGCGCCGCGGTGCCGGGCGGATCTTTCATAACCAGGTGCGCCTGTCGGGGCAGGTGCCGCAGATCTGCATCCTCTTCGGCCCATCGGCGGCCGGCGGTGCCTACATTCCGGCCTTCTGCGATGTCGTGATCATGCGGGAGGGGAACGCTTCGATGTATCTCGGGTCTCCCCGGATGGCCGAGATGGTGATCGGCGAAACGGTGACGCTCGAGGAGATGGGCGGGGCGAAGATGCACACCGGCGTCTCCGGCTGCGGGCACTTTCTCGCGAAGACCGACGAGGAGGCGATCGCCGTGGCACGCCGCTACCTCTCCTACATGCCGGCGAACTGGACCGAGGACCCGCCGTCGGCACCGCCCTCTGATCCGGCGTCCGACGCGGCGATCGCTGACATCATTCCCGCTGACGAGAACCAGCCGTTCGACATACGGGAGCTCCTGGACTCACTCGTCGACGCGGACTCACTCCTGCAGGTTCACGAGCGCTGGGCGAAGGAGCTGATCGTCGGCTATGCGCGCCTCGACGGCCGCGCCATCGGCATCGTTGCGAATCAGCCGCGTCAGAAGGGCGGCGTCCTGTTCGGCGATTCCGCGGACAAGGCCGCGCGCTTCATCCAGACCTGCAACGCCTTCAACGTGCCGCTGCTGTTCCTCGCCGATGTCCCCGGCTTCATGATCGGCACGGCGGTCGAGCGCAAGGGCATCATCCGCCACGGGGCGAAGATGATCTCGGCGGTGTCGGAGGCGACGGTCCCGAAGGTCTCGGTGATCGTCCGCAAGGCCTACGGCGCCGGGCTCTACGCCATGGCGGGCCCCGCCTTCGAGCCGGACGCGTGCATCGCCTTGCCGAGCGCGTCGATAGCCGTGATGGGCCCGCAGGCCGCTGTGAACGCCGTTTTTTACAACCAGATCCAAGGCATCGAGGACCCCGAGGAGCGGGAGCAGTTCATCGCCTCCAAGCGCCACGAGTATTCGGAGGGTGTCGACATCCTTCATCTCGCCTCGGAGATGGTCATCGACGCCGTCGTGGATCCCGCTGAGCTGCGCGACGACCTGATCCGCCGCTTTGCGATGTCCGAGGGCAAGAACAGGACCTTCGCCGAACGGCGAAACCCGATCACGCCCGCCTGACGCGCACTGCCGCGATCCGAGACGATGCCGGCGCACCTCGCTACCGTTTGGGCATGAGTCCGAAGGTCAGAGACCCACTTTTCGCCGCGATCGCGTGCGCCGCGGCCTTCATCGGGCTGCTCGCACTCGCCTACGGGGGTGGGGACCCCGCGCATGCCGATGCGGTTGCCCTTCACGGGTTCACGACCCTCGATACACCGTCGGTGGACCGGATCGTGGTCCCGGTCGCGTTATCGGTGGGCCTCGTGCCGATGCTCATCGCCCTCGCGGTCATGAGCGCGCTCGGCATCGCGGCCAAGCGGCCGCGGCACGTGGCTGTTGCGATCGGGGTGGTCGCCGCGGCGGCGGTCAGCTCCCAGATCCTCAAGGCCGGCCTCGCGCACTCACGCTTCGACCCCGTTCTGGGGTCAGACCAGATGAATGCGGCGGCGTTCCCGAGCGGCCACGCGACATCGGTGATGGCGCTTGCCGTTGCCGCGCTGCTGATCTCCCCGCGGCGACTACGGCCCCTGGTCGCCGCCGTTGCGGCTGCCTGCGTTCTAGCCGTGACAGCCTCGACCCTCATACTCGGCTGGCACTTCCCGAGCGATGTCCTCGGCGGGATGCTTCTCGCCCTCGGCTTCGGCTGCCTCGGCATCGCGGCGTTGAGGGCGACCGAACCGGGCCGCGAATCCGCAGAGCAGGACCCCGCTGCATACGGGGATCAGAACGGCGCCTACTCGCGACCGCGGATTGGGGCCGCTCTCGACGAGTGGGCCGCCGGAGCCCTCGCGGCCACGCTGGCCGGCGCTCTGGTCGTCGGAATCGCGATCTCCCGGGCCGGCGAGGTCATCGAGTATGCGCACGCGCAGACGGTGTCGACCGGTATGGCGATGGTCGGAGTCGTTCTCTGTGCATCCCTCCTGGCCGGGTTCGCGGCCCTGGCACGCGACTGAGCCGGCCTCGAGTCAGTCGGCCGCGGCCAGCCCTCGCTGCAGGGCGACGTAGTAGTCGAGGGCCTCCGGGTTGGCGAGCGAGTCGCGGCTCGCGGCCTTATCCGGCGGCGTGCCCATGAGGATCCGCTTGACTGGGATCTCCAGGACCTTGCCGCTGAGCGTGCGCGGGACCTCCATGACCTGGAAGACCTCGCTCGGGACATGACGGGGTGAGCAGGTCTCGCGGATCCGCTTGCGGATTTCGGCGCGCAGGCCGTCGTCCAGATCGGCGCCGTCGCGGAGGACGACGAAGAGCGGCATCCAGCCCTCGGTCCCGGGGCGGGGAATGTCCACCACGAGCGCGTCGGTGACGGCTTCGACCCCCTGGACGGCCCGGTATATCTCGCTCGTGCCCATCCGGATGCCGCCGCGGTTGATCGTCGAGTCCGAGCGCCCGTAGATGATCGCCGTCCCCCGTCCGGTGATCTCGATCCAGTCGCCGTGGCGCCAGGTGCCGGGAAACTGCTCGAAGTAGCTCTCGCGATAGCGCTTCCCGTCCTCGTCGCCCCAGAAGAAGACGGGCATCGAGGGCATCGGCTCGGTCACGACCAGCTCGCCCACCTCGCC